>JBKBVY010000080.1:0-12822 GCA_046289335.1 Roseateles sp.
GGATGGGCTGGCTGTTGTCGGTCAGGAACAGCAGACGCAGCTCGGCGCGGTTGTCCTTGGAGCCGACCGCATTCACGCTGACGACGGACGGTGCGACGGTGAACGTGGCCGATGCGATGTTGGTGGATGCCGGGACATCAGACAGCTTGGCATCGATCTGCACGGTGCTGCTCAGCGACGCGCCACCCGCCTGCGCGGTGATGGCCGTCGGGCCGGAGCCGGCGGCGACGTAGCTGTACAGGTAGCGGCCGCTGCTGTCCGTGACGCCGGTCGCGCCCGCGGTGGCGCCGGGGCCGCTCACGGTGATGGCCGAACCGACCATGGCGCTGCCGTTCACATCCGTCAGCGTGTACTGCACCTGGCCACTCTCACCCACCTTCAGCGTGGCGGGCTGCAAGGTCGCCTGCAGCTTGGCACCGGTGACACGGAACGAGGCCTGCCGCACGAAGGTTGCGCTGCGGGCGGTGATGGTGACGATGCGGTTGGAGCGATCGGCGCCGATGGTCACGGTGGCCTTGGCCGTGCCGTCGGCGGCGGTCTTGGCGTTGTTGACGACCAGCACCGCGTTGGCGTCGACGCTGAAGCTCACGTCGATGCCGGCCACGGCATTGCGGTTGCGGTCCACGGCCGTGACGACCGCCTCAACCGACTCGCTGCCGGAGTTGCCCACGGTGGCCTTGTTCAGCGCGATGCTGAGGTCGGTCGCCACCGGCGTGACGGCGGTGGAGTCCACCACGTCAATGCTGACCGAGCGGACGACCGTGCCGCTGGTGGCGTTGACCTTGATCGTGCGGTTGGCGGAACTGCTGCCCAGCGACAGCGTGGCGGTCAGCTGGCCGTTGGTGGCACCGGTGGTCGTGGCACCTCCGGCTGGCGTGACGAAGGCCGAGTTGGACGGATCCTCCACGGAGAAGACCAGCGGCGCGCCGCCGGCAGCCCCACGCGATGCATCCAGCGTCGTCGCGGTGATGGTGATCTGCTCGGAACCGTTGTTGGGCAGCGTGGTCTTGCTGGCCACCAGCGACACGTCAGCCACCTTGCCGCCCGACACGCTGTCGACGACGTTGAACTTGAAGGTCTGCGTCACGCTGCCGCTGGTCGCCGTGACGGTCACCGCCCGGTTGGTCTTGTCGACCAGGCTCACCACGGCGGACAGCTTGCCGTCGGAGGTGCTGGTGGAAGGGCCGGCCGGCGTGATGATCGCGCCGGCGTCGATCGCGAAACTGACCGGCGTGGCGACGCCGATCAGCGCGGTGTTGCCTGCGCCGAGCGCGGTGACGGTCAACGTGAGCGTCTCGGTGCCGGAGTTGGCGAGCGTCGCATTGCCGGTGATGGACAGGGCCGTCAGGCCGCTGGTGGTGCCACCACCACCGGAGCCCGGGAATACAGGGGCACCGGCGCTGCCGCCACCGCCGCCGCAGGCCGACAGCAGGGCGGCCATTCCCAGCCCCAGCGCAGCCTGGGCGAGACGCCGCCAGCCCTGCGTGATGGTTTGCAACATGCTTGAACTCCCGAATGTTCCGATGACTCTCAACGCACGGCGGCTCGTTCGCTGACGACCTTGGGCGTCAGGAAGATCAGCAGCTCCGTCTTGGAGGTGGTGCGCGTCTTGTTCTTGAAGAGGTTGCCGACGAAGGGCACGTCGCCCAGCAGGGGCACCTTGTTGACGGTCTCGCCCTCGTCCTGGGTGTAGATGCCGCCGATGACCACCGTGCCGCCGTTCTCCACCAGCACCTGCGTCTGCACATGCTTGGTGTTGATGGCGTAGCCCTGCGGCGTGAGCGTGCCGCGGCTGTCCTTGTTGACGTCCACGGTCAGGATGACGCTGCCCTCGGGGGTGATCTGCGGCGTGACTTCCAGCTTCAGGTTGGCCTTGCGGAAGGCGATGGAGGTGGCACCGCTGGCGGTGGCGACCTGATAGGGCAGCTCTTCACCCTGCTCGATCAGCGCCTTGACCTGGTCGGCCGTGATGACGCGGGGGCTGGACACCACCTTGCCCTTGCCGTCCGACTCCAGCGCCGACAACTCCAGGTTCAGGAAGCGGTTGGCCGTCGCGCTGAACAGCGAGACCGCGAAGGTCTGGGCCACCGCGCCGGCAAAGCTGTCGGACGAGGTGTTGGCCGGCAGGTTGACGAAGTTGGTGTTGTTGAAGCCGGGGTCGGTGGCCAGCTGGCGGGTCTGCCAGCCCACCTGGTTGTAGTTGCCGCCGACGGTGACGTAGTTGTCGCCACCCACGTTGTAGCCCGGGATGCCGCCGGCCCGGCCGCGCGCGTCGTAGCCGCCCAGCTTGATGCCCAGCGCCCGGCCGAAGCGGTCGTTGGCCTCGACGATGCGGGCCTCGATCAGCACCTGGCGCACCGGGATGTCGATCTTGGCGATCATGGCCTGGATCTCTTCGAGCTTGCTCGGGATGTCCGACACGAAGAGCTGGTTGGTGCGCGCCTCGGAGATCACGCTGCCGCGCGGCGACAGGATGCGCATGCTGTTGCTGGAGCCGCCCGACGAGCCGCCGCCCCCGGAGCTCAGGCCCTGGCCGCTGAGACCGCGGGCGATGTCCTCGGCCTTCACGTAGTTGAGCTGGAAGGATTGCGTGCGCACCGGCTCCAGCTGCGCGATGGCGGCCTTGGATTCGAGGTCCAGCTTCTCCTTGGCGGCCAGTTCTTCCTTGGGCGCGATCCACAGCACGTTGCCGGACTTCTTCAGCCCCAGGCCACGAGCCTGCATGATGATGTCCAGCGCCTGGTCCCAGGGCACGTCCTTCAGCCGCAGCGTGACGTTGCCGGTCACGGTGTCGCTGGTCACGACGTTGAAGTTGGTGAAGTCGGCGATGACCTGCAGCAGCGCGCGGACCTCGATGTTCTGGAAGTTCAGCGACAGCTTGTCGCCCGAGTAGCCCGGGCCCTGCGTCAGCTTGTTGGGGTCCACCTTCTGCGGCCGCACTTCCAGCACGAACTGGTTGTCGCTCTGGTAGGCGCTGTGCTCCCAGTTGCCCTTGGGCTCCACCACCATGCGCACGCGGTCGCCGGTCTGCGTGGTCGTGATCAGGTGCACCGGCGTGCCGAAGTCGGTGACGTCGATCTTGCGGCGCAGGTTCTCGGGCAGGCTGGAGCGCAGGAACTCGACCACCAGGCTTTGTCCCTGCTGCTGGATGTCCACGCCCACCTGGTTGCTGGGCAGGTTGACGATGACCCGGCCCGCGCCGTCGGCGCCGCGGCGGAAGTCGATGTCGCGCAGCGCCTGCGCGGTCGCGTTCAGACTCTGGGCGAAATGCACCGGCTCACCGGGCGCTTGTGCCGCAGGAGCTGCGCCGGCCAGCACCAGCACCAGCGCCGAGCCCTCCAGCTTGGCGCTGTAGCTGGCGGCCTGGCGCAGGTTCAGCACCAGCCGCGAACGATCGCCTGCCTGCGCAACGGCGGCCGAACGCAGGTTGCCCTGGTTCAGATCCACCAGGTTGCGGCCCATGGCATTGACGACGCCCGGCAGGTCGATGGCGATGCGCGGGGGCGTCTGCACGGTGAAGCCCGTGGGCAGGGCCGCCAACGGCTCGCTCAGTTCGACGCGCACCACATCCACGCCGGCCTGCTGGCTGGAGTTGATGGCCCGGATCTGGGTCTGAGCCCAGGCCGCAGGTGCGCCCAACAGGGCGACGAAGGCGAATCCCAGCAACCAGCCACGACCCATCGACTTGTTCTCCTGCAATGTCTTCATCGTCCCGTCTCCTGTAGCTGGAGGGTACTGGTGCGCTCAATCCACTCGCCCGCAGCGTCCTGGACGACTTCCCGCAAACTGATCTCGGTCTCGCTGATCTTGGTGATGCGACCGAAGTTCTGGCCGAGGTAGTCCCCGACCTTGACCTGGTAGAGCAGGCTGTCCACCCGCAGCAGCGCGTAGCGCCGCCCTTCGCGTGTGAGGCTGCCCACCATGCTCATGGTGTCCAGCGGATAGGCCTCCAGCGGCTCCTTGCGGCGGTTGATCTCGGCCGTCAGCAGCGAGTTGGGCTGCGCTGCTTCCTGGCGGATTGCGACGCTGAGCTTCTGCGTGCTGAACGGATCGACGCCGACATTGGCCTCGTAGGGCTGGGGCAGGAACTTCTTGGGCGGCAGCAGCGGCGTGACCGTGGGCTTGGCCTCCTTGCGCTGCTGCTCCATCCACTGGCTCAACTCGTCCAGGTCGCTGCCACAGCCGGCCAGCAGCGACAGCAGGGCCACGGAAGTCAGCAGCCGCCTCATTTCTTGCCTCCGGCCTTGGCCTTGTTCGCGGCCTTCTTCTGTTCCGCCACCTCGGCCGGGTCCAGATAGCGATAGGTGCGCGCCGTGGCCTCCATGCTGAGGATGCCGCCGGCATCCCGGCCGGTGGGTGCCTGCACGACGAGGTTGTGCAGCGTCACGATGCGCGACAGGTTGGACACGTCCGCCGCGAAGGCGCCGATGTCGTGATAGCGGCCGGAGACCTTGAGCGCGATGGGCAGCTCGGCGTAATAGTCCTTGACCAGCACCTGTCCCGGGCGGAACAGCTCGAACTGCAGGCCGCGGCCGACGCCGGCGCTGCTGATGTCGGACAGCAGCGAGTCGATCTCGGCCTTGCCGGGCAGCTGCTTCTCCAGCTGGGTCACGTACTCCTCGACCTGGCTCTTCTGCTTGCGCAGCTCGGGCAGATTCACAGCCTGGGCCAGCTTGACCGAGAAGTCCTGGCGCAGCTGGGGCTCGCGCTCGCGCTCCGCCTCCAGGCCAGCCTGCACGTCGGCCAGCACCAGGAAGTAGCCCGCCGCGACCACGGCCAGCATCACCGCGAAGCCGGATGCCAGCTTGGGTGCCAGCGGCCACTGGCCCGGCTCCTTGGGGTTCAGACCCTGAAACTGGCCAGCGAGGTCCGCGAACCAGGCATTGATGTCGATCTTGGCGGCAGCCATGTCGATCAGCCCTTGTTGGGCGCCGAGGCGCCGGTCGCGGATTCCACGGGCAGCGACTTGATGGCCACCTTCATCGAGAAGTCCAGCAAGCGGCGCTGCTCACGCGAGCTGGTGCTGACGTTGGCCAGCTTGACCTCGATGAGATCGGGCTTCTCCAGCCATTCCGAGCTGCGCGACAGGTTGCGCAGGAACTCCGACACCCGCTCGTTGGTCTGCGCGATGCCGCTGATGGTGACGGTCTTGCTGTCCTGGCGGATGGCCATCAGGTAGACACCCTCGGGCGCCAGCCGTGCGACATCGTTGAGCAGGTGCACCGGCGTGTTGCGGTCGGTCTGCAGGTCTTCCACGGCGCGCTGGCGCGACTTCAGCGCCTCGATCTCGGACTTCAGGTTGGCGATGTCCTTGATCTGCGCCTCCAGCCGCGTGATCTCGTTCTGGATGTACTGGTTGCGCGACTGCTGCTCCGAGGTCAGCAGCTGCAGCAACAGGTAGACGGCCACCACGATGCCCGCGCCGATCAGGCCGGCCAGGCCCAGTCCCGCGAAGAAGGCGGCCTTGCGCCGCTTGCGCCGCTCCTCGCGGTAGGGCAGCAGGTTGATCAGGATCACTGGAAGAACCTCCGCATCGCGAGGCCGCAGGCGGTCAGGTAGGACGGCGCCTCACGCCGCAGCTTGGACTCGCGTACCGCCGAGCCCAAGCCCATGTTCTCGAAGGGATTGACCACCATGCAGGCAAAGCCGGTCAGGTCGGTGACGCGCTCCTTCAGGCCCGGCAGCGTGGCCGTGCCGCCGGCCAGCATCACGTAATGCACCTTGTGGTGCGGGGTGCTGGTGAAGAAATACTGCAGCGCCCGGCCGATCTCCTGCGACAGGCTGTCGACGAAGGGGTTGAGCACGCTGACCTCGTAGTCCTCGGGCAGTTCGTTCGACAGCTTCTTCTGCTCGGCCTCCTCGAAGGAGAAGCCGTACTGGCGCGAAATGAGCTGGGTGAGCTGTGAGCCGCCGAAGGACTGGTCGCGGTCGTAGAGCAGTTCGTCGTCGCGCAAGACCTTGAGGCTGGTGGTGTCGGCGCCGATCTCGAACAGCGCCACCAGCGCATCCTTGCCCTCGTTGGGCAGTGCGGCGATGAGCCGGCTCATGGCCATGCGCGACGCATGCGACTCGATGTCCAGCACCACCGGCCGCAGCCCGGCCGCCTCGGCCAGGCCCTGGCGGTCCTGCACCCGGTCCTTGCGCGACGCGGCGATCAGCACCTCCACATCGCCCACCGACGTGGGGCTGGGGCCGATGACGCAGAAGTCCAGGCTGACCTCGTCCAGCGAGAACGGGATGTACTGGTTGGCCTCGGCCTCGACCTGCAGCTCCAGCTCCTCCTCGCGCAGGCCGGCGGGCAGCATGATCTTCTTGGTGATGACGGCCGACTGCGGCATGGCCAGCGCGGCGTCGCGGGTGCGGCTGCCGCTGCGCGCAACGACCCGGCGCACGGCGTCGGCCACCTCGTCAAACTTCTCGATCTGGCCGTCCGCGATCCAGCCCTTTTCGAAGGGCTCGCTGGCGAAACGCTCGAGCACGTATTCGCCGTTCTTGTCTTGGCTAAGTTCCACCAGCTTGACGCTGGAGGAACTGATATCCAGGCCAATCAGGGGTGGGTGCTTGCGACCCAAAAGTGCGTCAAGTATTCCCATGCCCGAGGTCCTCCGACACACGATTTGCGTATCGGACTATTAATAAGTTACTTGAATGCTAGCAGCAAAGCCTTTGACACCGAACGGAAAAACGGCCCGCGCTGGTAACACCACGTTGCTAAACATACACGAACCAACGAGGTTGCAAGCTGCTGCAAAACACCAGGGAAGCGGTCGTATGACACGGTGTTTGTGAGCGCCGATGGCTTAGATAGTCCGGGGGGCGCGCTTCCTATAATCCGCCGCCTCCTCCCCACGCGCCCCGCGGGCGCGCCTTGCCGGCTCATGAACGACAAGTCCCGTCCCTCCAGTCCTTCAACTGCCGGCACCGCTTCCGCCCGTTCCGCAACGCTCGCCGCCCGCTTGGGCCGCCTGGCCTTGTGGATCGTCGGCCTGGTGGTGGGCGGCGCCCTGGCCGTTGCGCTGCTGCTGGCGCTGGGCCTGGCCCTGGCCTATCCCAACCTGCCAGACATCGGCGGGCTGACCGACTACCGGCCCAAGCTGCCCATGCGGGTGCTGTCCAGCGACGGCGTGCTGCTGGGTGAGTTCGGCGAGGAGCGGCGCAGCTACCGCAGCATCCAGCAGATTCCCAAGGTCATGCAGGAGGCGGTGCTGGCCATCGAGGATGCGCGCTTCTACCAGCACGGCGGCGTGGACTACCTGGGCGTGCTGCGCGCCGGCCTGGCCAACGTCACCGAGTCGCGCAGCCAGGGCGCGTCCACCATCACGATGCAGGTGGCGCGCAACTTCTACCTGTCGACCGAGAAGACCTTCACGCGCAAGATCTACGAGATCCTGCTGGCGCTGAAGATCGAGGCCGCCCTGCCCAAGGAGAAGATCCTGGAGATCTACATGAACCAGATCTTCCTGGGCCACCGGGCGCACGGCTTCGCCGCAGCCAGCGAGGTCTACTTCGGCAAGCCGCTGGACAAGATCAGCATTGCCGAGGCCGCGATGCTGGCCGGCCTGCCCAAGGCGCCGTCGGCCTACAACCCCATCAACAACCCGCGCCGCGCCGCCATCCGGCAGCAGTACATCATCGAGCGGATGTACGAGACCGGCTACATCACCGAGGAGCAGCGCGACGAGGCCAAGGCCGAGAAGCTGCGCATCCGCCGGGTCAGCGAGTCGGCATCGCATGCCGAGTTCGTCGCAGAGGCGGCCCGCCAGCTGATCTTCAACCAGTACGGCGAGGACGCCTACTCCCGCGGCCTCAACGTCTACCTGACGCTGGACAGCGCCGAGCAGAACAGCGCCTACCGGGCACTGCGCCGCGGCATCTTGGACTACGAGAAGCGCCAGGTCTACCGCGGCCCCGAGGCCTATGCCGACCTCCCCGGCGACGCCAAGGCGCTGGACGCGCGCGTCGCCGAGGCGCTGGCCGACCACCCGGCCAACGACGAACTGCTGGCCGCCGTGGTGCTGGATGCCGATCCGAAGAAGGTCAGCGCCGTGCTGCAGAGTGGCGATGCGATCACCATCACCGGCGAGGGCCTCAGGCCGGCCACATCCGGCCTGTCCGACAAGGGCAACCCCAAGACCCGCATCCGCCGTGGCGCGGTGATCCGCGTCGTCAAGGGCGCCAAGCAGAAGGACGGCGGCGAGTGGACCATCACGCAGCTGCCCGAGGTCGAGGGCGCCTTCGTGGCCATGGACCCGCGCAACGGCCAGATCCGCGCCATGGTGGGGGGCTTCGACTACAACAAGAACAAGTTCAACCACGTGACCCAGGCCTGGCGCCAGCCGGGCTCCAGCTTCAAGCCCTTCATCTACTCGGCCGCGCTGGAGAAGGGCTTCACGCCCGCCACCGTCGTCAACGATGCGCCGCTGTTCTTCGACGCCGGCACCACAGGCAGCCAGCCCTGGGAGCCCAAGAACTACGACGGCAAGTTCGAGGGCCCCATGCCGCTGCGCACGGCGCTGGCCAAGTCCAAGAACATGGTGTCCATCCGCGTGCTGCACTCGGTGGGCGTGCACTACGCGCAGGACTGGATCACGCGCTTCGGCTTCGAGGCCGAGAAGCACCCGGCCTACCTGACCATGGCGCTGGGCGCGGGCTCGGTCACGCCCATGCAGATGGCACAGGGCTATGCGGTGTTCGCCAACGGCGGCTACCGCGTCAACCCGCAGCTGATCGCCCGCATCACCGACGACAACGGCCGCCTGCTCTACCAGGCCCAGCCCGTGCAGCTGGACGAGGGCGCGCGCGCCATCGACGCCCGCAATGCCTTCCTGATGAGCAGCCTGCTGCAGGAGGTCACGCGCAGCGGCACCGCCGCGCGCGCGCAGGCGACGCTCAAGCGCCCGGACATCTACGGCAAGACCGGCACCACCAACGACTCCATGGACGCCTGGTTTGCCGGTTACCAGAAGGAGCGGGTCGCCGTGGTCTGGATCGGCTACGACCAGCCGCGCAAGCTGGGTGACCGCGAGACCGGCGGCGGCCTGAGCCTGCCGGTGTGGATCGAGTACATGCAGTTCGCGCTGAAGGACAAGCCCGTCGACGAGATGACGCCGCCGGAGGGCATGGTCAACGTGAACGGCGAGTGGTTCTACGAGGAGTTCACCCCGGGCAATGCGGTGCGCGAACTGTCCGCCGAGCCGGCCGCGGTGCCGGACACGGCCAGCGAGGACGAGAAGAAGTCGATCCTGGACCTCTTCAAGCGCTGAACGTCAGCGCCTGGCCTGCCTGTTCGCTGGCGCAGCGCGACAAGCGCGCCAGCAACTCCTGGCCCTCGCGGTCCACCCACTGCGCGCCGTTCCACTTGAAGTGGTAGCCGCCGGAGCGCGCCGCCAGCCAGATCTCCTGCAGCGGCGGCTGGGTGTTGATGACGATCTTGCTGCCGCCGGGCATGCTGAGCTCCAGCAGGCCGCCGGTGCGGTGCGTGTCGATGTCGACCACGTCGTCGTCCAGCCAGGCATCGATCTGCTGCTCGATGCGCGCGAGCAGCGCATGGGACTTGGCGTGGTAATCGGCGTCGGACAGGGACATAAACTGCGGCAATGAAGAGAACTGCCGTCAGTGTAGGGGGGCGCCTCATCGCCCTGGCCATCACCCTTACCGCGCTTGCGGGTTGTGGGCAGAAGGGGCCGCTGTACAGCCCCAAGCCGGCCGACGCCGCGTCGGCACCGGCACCCGCGCCGGCCCGCTAAGCTGCCCTGCCCTCTTGCACCGCGTGGCAGGCCACGCGCACGCCGCCCGTCTCCAGCAGCGCGGGGCGCTCGGCCTTGCAGCGCTCGTTGGCCAGCGGGCAACGCGGGTGGAAGCTGCAGCCGCTGGGCGGATTCAGCGGGTTGGGCACCTCGCCCTGCACCGGCGTGCGCGAGCGCCCGCTCATGTGGATGTCGGGAATGGCGTCCAGCAGCATGCGGGTGTACGGATGGCGCGGCCGCGCGAACAGCTCGGCCTTGTCCGCCACCTCCACCAGCCGCCCCAGGTACATGACGCCGATCTGGTCGGCCATGTGGCGCACGACCGCCAGGTTGTGCGAGATGAACAGATAGGTCAGGCCTTGCTGGCGCTGCAGGTCCTTCATGATGTTGAGCACCTGCGCCTGCACCGACACGTCCAGCGCCGACGTGGGCTCGTCGCAGACCAGGAACTCCGGGTTCGTCGCCAGCGCCCGCGCGATGGAGATGCGCTGGCGCTGCCCGCCCGAGAACTGGTGCGGGAACTTCTGCGCGTCGGCCGGGTTCAGGCCCACCGAGGCCAGCAGCTGGCCGACCTGCTGCGTGGCCTCGGCGTCGGTCTTCACGAGGCCGTGCTCGCGCAGCGGCTCGGCAACGATGTCCAGCACCTTCCAGCGCGGGTTCAGCGACGCATAGGGGTCCTGGAAGATCATCTGCATGCGCCGGCGCAGCTTCTGCGCGCCCGGGCCGGCCAGCGTCTTGGCGATGTCCTCGCCGTCAAAGCGCACGCTGCCGCGCGTCGCGCCGTACAAGCCCACCAGCAGGCGCGCCACCGTGCTCTTGCCGCAACCGCTCTCGCCCACCAGCGCCAGCGTCTTGCCGCGCTCGATGGCGAACGACACGCCGTCCACCGCATGCACGAAGGCCTTGGGCTTGCGTTCGACGACGCGGTTCAGCCACGGTGGCGACACGTCGAAGACCTTGGCGAGGTCATCGACCTCCACGAGTGGCCGGGTCATCGGGTCACCTCCTCGGTGATCGGAATCCAGCAGGCCGCGCGCGTCGCGCCCACGTCCGCCAGTTCGGGCCGCTCGACGCGGCAGCGCTCGGCCACACGGCCGCAGCGCGGGTTGAAGGCGCAGCCGGGCGGGATGGCGGTCAGCCGCGGCATCGCACCGTCGATCTGCAGCAGGCGCTCGCGGTCCTCGTCCATGGCCGGGATGGAACCCATCAGGCCGGCCGTGTAGGGATGGGCCGGGCGGTGGATGACGTCGGCCACCGGGCCGATCTCGGCCACGCGGCCGGCGTACATGACGGCCACGCGGTCGCAGGTCTCGGCGATGACGCCCATGTCGTGCGTGACCAGCATGACCGCCGCCCCCTGCTCTTTGCAGACCTTCTTCAGCAGCGCAATGATCTGCGCCTGGATGGACACGTCCAGCGCCGTCGTCGGCTCGTCAGCCACGATGAGCTTGGGGTTGGCAGCCAGCGCCAGGGCGATGACCACGCGCTGGCGCATGCCGCCGGAGAACTGGTGCGGGTAGTGGTCCACCCGCGCCTCAGGCGCCGGAATGCCGGTGGCGGCCAGCAGCTCGACGGCCCGTGCGCGCGCCTGCGCCGCGGACAGGTCCAGGTGCGTCGTGATGGTCTCGGTGAGCTGCTGGCCCACCGTGTACAGCGGGTTCAGCGAGGTCAGCGGGTCCTGGAACACCGCACCGATCTCGCGGCCGCGCACGCGGCGCATCTCGTCGTAGGGCAGGTTGTCGATGCGCCGGCCGGCAAGGCGGATCTCGCCCGCGGCGATGCGCCCCGGCGGATCCAGCAGGCCGATGATGGCCGCGCCGGTCAGCGACTTGCCGGCGCCGGATTCGCCGACCACGCCCAGAATCTCGCCGGGCGCGATGGTGAAGGAGATGTCGTCCAGCGCCAGCAGCGTGCCATGGCGGGTCGGGAACTCCACCCGCAGGTGGCTGACTTCGAGCAGTGGTGCAGTCATCGCAGGCGAGGATTCAGAGCGTCGCGCAGCCAGTCCCCCAGCAGGTTCACGCTCAGCGTGATCAGCACCAGGGTCAGGCTGGGCCAGGCGGTGATCCACCACTCGCCCGAGAACAGGTAGTCGTTGCCGTTGCGGATCAGCGTGCCCAGCGACGGGCTGGTGGGCGGCACGCCCACGCCCAGGAAGGACAGCGTCGCCTCGGTGATGATGGCCGACGCGATCTGGATGGTGGCCAGCACCAGCACCGGCCCCAGCACATTGGGCAGCACATGGCGGCGCATGATGCGCAGGCGGCCCACGCCGATGACGCGCGCCGCCTGCACGTACTCCTTGTTGCGCTCCACCAGCGTGGAGCCGCGCACCGTGCGCGCGTACTGCACCCAGCCGGTCAGCGCGATGGCCAGCACCAGCACGACAAAGGCCAGCGCATCGGGCGCCTGCGGGTAGAGGCTGCGGCCGATGCCGCTGATCATCAGCGCGACCAGGATGGACGGGAAGGACAGCATCACGTCGCAGATGCGCATGATGAAGGCGTCCACCCCCCCCCCACCAAGCCCCCCCCCCGACCCAGGCCCACGCCGATCAGGATGGACAGCAGCACCGACGCGATGCCCACCAGCAGCGAGATGCGGGTGCCGTACATCAGCGCCGACAGGATGTCGCGGCCCTGACCGTCCGTGCCCAGGAGGTACTTGGTGTCGCCGCCATCCACCCAGGCAGGCGGCTTCAGCGAATCCATCAACTCCAGCGTCGCGAGGTCGAAGGGGTTGTGCGGCGCGACCAGCTCGGCCAGCAGCGCACAGCTCAGGAACAGCGTGGCGATGACGGCCGCCAGCATGGCCACGGGCGAAGACCGGAAGGAGTGCCAGACGTCGCCGTCGAAGAAGCGCCGCAGCGCCGAGGGGGAAGGGGAACTCATGGCATCAATGCGCCTTGCCTTCGATGCGCAGGCGCGGGTCGACGGCGAAATACAGCAGATCGACGCCCAGGTTGATGACGACGAAGATCAGCGAGATCAGGCACAGATAGGCCGCCATCACGGGGATGTCGGCGAACTGCACGGCCTGGATGAACAACAGCCCCATGCCGGGCCACTGGAAGACC
>JBKBVY010000081.1:0-12753 GCA_046289335.1 Roseateles sp.
ATGGCGCGGCTGGGCCGGCTGGTCACGTCGCTGCCCATGTCGCTGATCACGCTGTACCAGAGCCGCATCCACTGCGAGGGCCTGCTGTCGATGGCGTTCTCGCAGTCGGGCCAGAGCCCCGACCTGATCGCGCCGACGCAGTTCTTCCGCGCCGGCGGCGCGCGCACGGTGGCCTTCGTCAACGCGGCCGGCTCGCCGCTGGCCGCCGCCGCCGAGCATGTGTTCGAGCTGCATGCCGGCCCCGAGAAGAGCGTGGCCGCGACCAAGAGCTACATCGCCCAGCTGGTGGCCGGTGCCCGCGTGGTGGCCGCCTGGCAGCGCGACGACATGCTGCAGGCCGCGCTGAACCAGCTGCCCATCGCGCTGGAGCAGGCCGCCAAGCTGGACTGGAGCGCCGCGCTGCCGGTGCTGCAGAACGAGGACCGCCTGTTCGTGCTGGGCCGCGGCACGGGCCTGGCCGTCGCGATGGAAGCGGCGCTCAAGCTCAAGGAAACCTGCGGCATCCAGGCCGAGGCCTTCTCGGGCGCCGAGGTCAAGCACGGCCCGATGGCGCTGGTGCGCGACGGCTACCCGCTGCTGGTGTTCGCGCCGCGCGGGCCGGCGCAGGCCGGGCTGCTGGCCATCGCCGACGAGATGCGCCAGCGCGGCGGCCGCGTGCTGCTGGCTGCGCCCATCGGCACCCCCGGCGCCGAGCTGCCGCTGGCCACCACCGGCAACGAGGACCTGGACCCCATCGCGCTGGTGCAGAGCTTCTACCCCATGGTGGAGGCGCTGGCGCGCGCCCGCGGCTTCAACCCCGACGTGCCGCCCAACCTCGCCAAAGTCACCAAGACGCATTGATCATGAGCACATTCGACCCCGGCCGCCTGGTGATGGTGGACATCCCCGGCAAGCGCCTCGACGCCGACACCGCCGCCTTCCTGCGCGCGCAGAAGATCCGCGCCGTCTGCCTGTTCCGCAAGAACATCGGCAGCGAGGACGAGGTGAGGGCGCTGATGCGCGACCTCATCGCCGTGCTGGGCCCCGAGGCACTGATCGGCATCGACCAGGAGGGCGGCGCGGTCGTGCGCGTGACCTTCCTGCCGCAGCCGCCGTCGGCCATGGCGCTGGGCGCCAGCGGCGATGCCGAGCGCGCCGAGGCCGTGGGCGCGGCGGTCGCGCGCGGGCTGAAGTCGCTGGGCATCAACTGGAACTTCGCGCCGGTGCTGGACGTGAACAACAACCCGGCCAACCCCGTCATCGGCGAGCGCAGCTTCTCCAACGACCCCGTCGAAGTGAGCCGGCTGGCCGCCGCGTGGATGCGCGGCTCGCTGCGTCAGGGCGTGGCCTGCTGCGTGAAGCATTTCCCCGGCCATGGCGACACGCATGTGGACTCGCACCACGCGCTGCCCACGGTGGACAAGACCCGCGCCGAGCTGAACGCGCTGGAGCTGGCGCCGTTCAAGGCGCTGGCCGGCCAGGCCCCGGCCATGATGACGGCCCACATCGTCTACCCGCAGATCGACCCCGACCGGCCGGCCACGCTGTCACCGGCGCTGCTCAAGGGCATCCTGCGCGACGACTGGGGCTATGACGGCGT
This sequence comes from Roseateles sp., assembly GCA_046289335.1. Lineage (GTDB taxonomy): Bacteria > Pseudomonadota > Gammaproteobacteria > Burkholderiales > Burkholderiaceae_C > Pelomonas. The sequence goes on from JBKBVY010000081.1 coordinate 1,580, forward strand.
GGTCATCACCGACGCGCTGATGATGAAGGCCGTGGCCGAGCGCTTCGGCTATGCCAAGTCGGCCGTCATGGCCATCGCAGCCGGCGCCGACATGGTGCTGGCCCAGGGCTCGTCCGAGGAGCAGCTGATCGCCATCAACGCGCTGCGCGAGGCCTTTGCCGACGGCCGGCTGACGCCGCAGCAGGGCGAGGCCGCCAACGCGCGGCTGGACCGGCTGGCCGCCGCCTACCCGGCCCGCATGGTGGACGACAGCGCAGCCCGCGCAGCCGACCATGCGCTGGTGGACGCCGCCTGGGCCGCGGGCCTGACCGCGCTGCGCGGCGCCAAGCCGCCCGCGTTGAATGCGCCCATCCGCGTCATCGTGCAGGGCGACGTGCCCACCGACATGGTGTCCGAGGCCGGCCCCACCGGCCGCCAGGCGGTGGCGCTGTTCGCGGCCTTCACCGACGCGCAGATCCAGATGGTGGACGACATCGCCCGGCTGGACTGGGCCAGCGTGCCCAGGGACGGCCGCGTCAACGTGCTGGTGTCCACCCGCCGCGCCCGCTACGGTCTGGCCGCCAGCGAGTGGCGGCCCGATTTGCACTTGGCGCTGTGGAACCCTTACCAGGCGCTGGACGTGGCCGGCCCGACCGTGCTGACCTGGGGCTTTGCGCCGGGTGCGCTGGCGGGCTTGAAGGCCTGGCTGGAAGGCAAGGCTGAAGCGACCGGCCGCGCACCGCAGGGATTGCAGTGATGACGCAAGAGCGGACTCCGATGCGGTGGGTGCCCACCCTGTACTTCGTGCAGGGCATGCAGTTCTTCGTCGTCATGCTCATTGCGGGCCTGATGTTCAAGAACCTGGGCGTGGCCAACGACCAGATCGCGCGCTGGACGGCGGTGCTGGGCCTGGCCTGGGCGCTCAAGCCGCTGTGGAGCCCGTTCCTGGAGCTGGCGCGCAGCAAGAAGCTCATCGTCGTCATCGCGCAGTACACGGGCGCGGTGGGCCTGGGCCTGATGGCGCTGGCGCTGCAGCTGCCGCACTGGTTCGCGGCGGCCATCATCGTGCTGTTCCTGATCGCCTATGCGTCGGCGACGCACGACATCGCCTGCGACGGCCTCTACATGTCGTCGCTGGACGAGAAGCGCCAGGCCGCCTACGCGGGCTGGCAGGGCGCCTTCTTCAACGGCGCGCGCTTCTTCATCACCGGCGTGGTGCTGAAGATCGCCGGCTCGCTGGAAACCAGCATGGGGGCGTCCAATGCCTGGTCCACGGTGTTCCTGATGCTGGCCGGGCTGGTGGCCGTGCTGGCCACCTACAACGCCCGCATGCTGCCCGGCACGCTGAGTACCGAGCACAGCGAGCTGACGGCCACCGGCGTGGCGGCGCTGCTGAAGGAGGTCGTCATCGACTTCTTCCAGAAGCCCGGCATCTGGCGCGCGGTCCTGTTCATCGTCATGTTCCGCTTCGCCGAAGGCCAGGTGCAGACCATAGGCCCGCTGTTCCTGCTGGAGGCGCGTGACAAGGGCGGCCTGGGCCTGACCACCGGCCAGGTGGCCGACGTCTACGGCTGGGTGGGCACGGGCGCCTTCCTGGTGGGCTCGGTGCTGGGCGGCTGGGTGACGAGCAAGCTCAGCCTCAGGCGCGCCATGCCGCTGCTGGTGCTGGCCATGGGCGTGCCCAACGTGACCTTCTACTACCTGGCCGCCGCGCTGCCGGCCGACCTGCCGCACATCGCCGCGGCCGTGGGCGTGGAGATGTTCGGCTACGGCTTCGGCTTCGTCGGCATGATCCTGTACATCATGCAGGCCGTGGCGCCGGGCCGCTTCCAGACGGCGCATTACGCGCTGGGCTCGGGCGTCATGCAGCTGGGTTTCATCCTCAGCAAGTCCATCAGCGGCGACGTGCAGCTGGCCATGGGCTATGAGCATTTCTTCGCCTGGACCATCGCCTGCGGCCTGCCGGCGCTGCTGCTGCTGATGTGGGTGCCCATGCCGCGCAAGAGCGCGCCGACCGAGGCGGTGCCGGCATGAAGCCTGCCCTGGCTCTAGTGGCCGCCGTGGCAGCGCCCGCGTTCGCCAACGGCGAGTTCTTCGACGACTTCTCGCAGCCCGATGTGGCGGCGTTGCGCGCCAGCGGCTGGGTGCTGCGCGACGGCACGGGCCATCCGGGCCTGCCGGGCACGCGCTTCGCGCCGGGCCAGCTGTCCGTGGGCGGCGGCCAGTTGAAGCTGCGCCTGGACACCGACGGCACGGCCGCCGGCACCGCGCAGCCGCAGCTGTGCGCGGCGCGCAAGTTCCTCATCGGCACGACCACCGCGCGCGTGCGTCTGCGCGACACGGCGACCCGGGACACCGTCGTGCAGGCCTTCTACCTGGCCAGCCCGTTGAAGCACGACTTCGACCCCGAGTTCAGCGAGGTGGACTTCGAGTACCTGCCGCACGGCGGCTGGGGCGCGCCCGACACGCGGCTGTACGGTGTGTCCTGGCAGACCGTGCGTGTGGCGCCCTGGCTGGCGTTCAACAGTGCGGGCCAGCTGAAGGGCTCGTTCGACGGCTGGCAGCTCCTGACCGTGCAGGTCGAGGCCGGCCGCGTGCGCCATTACGCCAACCAGCAGCTGCTCAACGAGGCCGGCGGCCGCAACGTGCCGGTGCAGCCCATGGCCATCAGCTTCAGCCACTGGCTGTCAGGCGGCGCGACGCCGGGCGCGCCGCGCTCGCACGAGTTCGAGGTGGACTGGGTGCTGCACCAGGCCGGGCGGACCGTCAGCCCCGAGGCCATGCAGGCCCGCGCCGAGCAGCTGCGTCAGGCCGGCGTGACGCGCCAGGACACCGTGCCCGAGTCGGGCCTGACGAGCGAGTGCAACCTATGAAGACGACCTTCCTCCTCGCCCTTGCGCTGGCGGCTTCGCTGGTGCAGGCCCAGCCGAAGCCAGCCGCCGTCGTCGGCACCTACATCCTGGCCGAGCGCGGTGTGGAGGTCGTCGAGCAGCTCAAGCCCGGCCGCGTCACGCACCTCCTCTACGCCTTCCTGCTGATCTGCGGCGACGGCCAGCGCGCGCAGGACGAGGCGGCCTGCCAGGGCCAGCCCCGCTTCGGCATCCAGCCGCATGCGGATCAGGGCGTCTTCTCCGCCGCCTTTGAGCGCCTGAAGGCACGCGATCCGCAGGTGCAGGTGCTGGCCTCGGTCGGCGGCTGGGGCGGGTCCGACCCGTTCTTCCACCTTGCTGCCAGCGCGGAAGGCCGCGCGGCCTTCATCCGGCACGCGACCGACTGGCTGCGCGCCCATCCCGGCTTCGACGGGCTGGACATCGACTGGGAGCACCCCGGCAACAACGGCGCCGCCAACGGCCAGCAGCTGGGCAGCCCGGCCGATGGCGAGCGCTTCGTCGCGCTGCTGCAGGAGCTGCGTGCGGGTCTGGACGCGCTGGGCCGCGAGACCGGCCGCCGCTATGCGCTGACCGTCGCCATCAACACGACGAAGGAGCAGTTGCGGCGCATGCCCATGGGCCGCGCGGCCGAGTCGCTGGACCTGGTGTTCATGATGACCTACGACTTCGCCGGCCCCTGGACGCCGCGCGCGGGCCACCACACGCCGCTGCACAGCGCGCGGCCGCAGGGCGACAGCCTGGCGCAGTCGGTGGCCGACCTGCGTGCCGCGGGCGTGCCGGCGGCCAAGATGGTGGCCGGCGTGGCCATGTACGGCCGCGGCTTCGACGGCGTGCAGCCCGATGGCCGCTATGCCAGCCCCTGGCCCGGCGTCGACGGGGCCGTCGCGTTCAAGGACATCGCGGCCTTGCAGGTGCAGGGCATGAAGCCGGTGTTGGACGAGGCCACGCAGGCCTGGGCCCTGGTGGGCGGCGGCCGCTACGTGGGCTATGACGACCCGCGCGCCGTGCGGGCCAAGGTGGCGTTCGCGCAGCAGGCCGGCCTGGCCGGCGTGTTCGCCTGGGAGCTGAGCCAGGACGACGGCCAGATCCTGGACGCGATGAACAGCTGGCGCCGGCCATGAGCAGCGGCGGGCGCATCGCGTCGGTGGATGCGCTGCGCGGCCTGGCCGTGGCTGCCATGCTGCTGGTCAACAACCCCGGCGACTGGGGCCATGTGCATGCGCCGCTGCAGCATGCGGCCTGGCATGGCTGCACGCCCGCGGACCTGATCTTCCCGTTCTTCCTGTTCATCGTCGGCGTGTCGGCGGCGCTGGCGCTGGGGCCGCGTGTGGACGTCAGCGCGCCGCGCGGGCCGCTGCGCGCCGCCGTCGTGCAGCGCGGCCTGCGCATCGTGGCGCTGGGATTGCTGCTGCATGCGCTGGCCTGGTGGTTGCTGGACAAGCCGGCGCTGCGCGTGCCGGGCGTGCTGCAGCGCATCGGCATCTGCTTCGTTGCGGTGGGCCTGGCCGCCCTGCACCTGCGCTGGCGCGTGCAGTGGGCCTTGTTCCTGCTGCTGCTGGCCGGTTACGGCGCGCTGCTGCAGGGCAGTGCGACGCTGGACAAGCTGGGCAGCCTGCAGCAGCGCGTGGACACGGCGCTGCTGGGGCGCTTTGCCTATGAATGGGACCCGGCCACCGGTATCGCCTTCGACCCCGAGGGTGTGCTGTCCACGCTGGGCGCGCTGGCGACGACGCTGTTCGGCCTGCTGTGCGGCCAGTTGCTGCGGCGCGGTCAGCCGCGCGCCCTGCTGCTGACCGGCGTGGCCGCGGCGCTGGCGGGCTGGTGGTGGTCCGCCTGGCTGCCGTGGAACAAGCAGCTCTGGACGCCCAGCTTCGTGTTGTGGACCGGCGGCCTGGCCGCGCTGGCGTTGGCCGCAGCGCACGGCTGGGTGGACCGGCTGGGTCACCGGCCCTGGGGCCGTGCCTTCGGGCTCAACGCCATAGCCGCCTATGCCGGCGCCTGGGTGGCTGCCGTGCTGCTGGCCGCCACCGGCGCGATGACGCCGCTGTACCGCACGCTGTTCGGGCCGGTGGGGGTGGCGTTGGGGCCGCAGGCGCAGTCGCTGGCGTTTGCGCTGGCCTTCGTCGGCGCCTGGGCGCTGGTGGTGTGGATGCTGGACCGGCGCGGCTGGTACTGGAAGGTGTGAGCATGAAGACACGTCGCATCGCCATCCTGGGCGGCGGCACCGCCGGCTGGCTGGCGGCCAACCACCTGGGCGTCGAGCTGAGCGCCGACCCCGAGGTGGAGATCACGGTCATCGAGTCGGCCGACGTGCCCATCATCGGCGTGGGCGAGGGCACGGTGCCGGCCATCAAGACCTCGCTGCGCAAGTTCGGCATCGGCGAGGCGGAGCTGCTGCTGGCCTGCGACACGACCTTCAAGCTGGGCATCAAGTTCCAGGGCTGGCGCGATGCGGCGCGGGCGGGCGAGGGCCACTCCTACTACCACCCGTTCGTGTCGCCCTTCCCCGAGGGGCTGGACATCACGCCCTGCTGGCTGGAGCAGCGCGAGCGGCGGCCGTTCTCCGACGTGTCCATCGCCACCCGCGTGGCCGAGGCCGGGCGCAGCCCCAAGCGCATCGAATCGGCGCCCTACGCGGGCGAGCTGGAGTACGCCTACCACGTCAACGCGCACAAGTTCGCCGCGCTGCTGGCCACCAACGCGCAGCAGCGCTTCGGCGTGCGCCACCAGGTGGCGACGGTGGTGGATGCCGAGCGCGGCGAGGACGGCGCCATTACCGCGCTGCGCGGTGCCGACGGCCAGCGCCTGGCGTTCGACTTCTACGTGGACTGCAGCGGCTTCACGGCGCTGCTGGCGCAGCGCGTGCTGAAGCTGCCCTTCGTCGACAAGTCGCACCAGATCCTGACCGACACCGCGCTGGTGCAGCAGGTGCCGCTGGCGCCCGACGCCGAGATTCCGTCCTACACGCTGGCGCGGGCCCACGAGGCGGGCTGGATCTGGGACATCCCGGTCACGCAGCGCCGCGGCACGGGTTTCGTCTACGCCAGCGCGCACATGAGCGAGGCGCGCGCCATCGAGGGCTTTGCGCGCTATCTGGGCGTCAGCCCCGATGCGCTGTCGCCGCGCAAGATCGCGATGAAGATCGGCTACCGGCAGGCCGCCTGGGCGCACAACTGCGTGGCGCTGGGGCTGGCCCAGGGCTTCGTGGAGCCGCTGGAGGCCACGTCCATCCTCGTGACCGACTTTGCCGCCGGCCTGCTGGCGCGCAACTTCCCGCGCTGGCGCGAGGACGCGGCCGCGCTGCGGCCCGGCTACAACGAGGCGCTGGCCTACACCTGGGAGCGCATCATCGACTTCGTGCAACTGCACTACCACCTGTCGGACCGCACGGACTCCGACTTCTGGCGCGAGAACCGCCGCGCCGACCACCTGTCCGACCTGCTGCGCGAGCGGCTGGCGCGCTGGGCGCTGCGCCATCCGCTGAAGAGCGACTTCGCCAGCCGCTTCGACCTGTTCGACGTCGACAACCACCTCTACGTGCTCTACGGCCTGGGCCTGGCGACGCGGCTGCTGCCGATCTCGGACTTCGAGCGCCGCGAGAGCCTGGCGCAGTTCGAGCGCGTGCGCCGCACCGCCGAGGCCGCCATCGCCGGCCTGCCCGGCCACCGCGAATGGCTGGACGGCCTGCGTGCCGCCTGCCGGCCATGAGCGAGCCCTTCGCCATCCGCATGCCGCCCGACGTGCGCTCGGTGCGCGTGGGTGGGCACGACGTGGTGTTCATCGACGACTTCCTGGCCGACCCGCAGCCGCTGCTGGAGGCCGCCTGCCGCGCGCACTACGCGCCCTATCCGGGCCTGGCCGAGCGCAAGGGCTACCCCGGCGTGCGCGCCGCCGTGCCGGCCGACTACTCGGCCACGCTGACCGCGCTGCTGGAGCCGCTGATCCGCCAGAACTTCGGCGTGCCCGAACCCCTGCCGCTGCGCAAGAGCGAGTGCGCGTTCTCGCTGACCACCGTGCCGCCCGCCGAGCTGGGCCCGCTGCAGCGCACGCCCCATTTCGACGCCAGCACGCCGCACCACATGGCCGTGCTGCTCTATCTGTGCGACGAGACGCAGGGCGGCACGGGCTTCTACCGCCACAAGGCGACGGGCCTGCAGCAGGTGACGGCGGACAACCGCGAGGACTTCCTGGACCGCTACTACGCCGAGCTCAACGCCCGGCCGCCCGCGCCGCGCTACTTCGACGACTCGGACGAACACTTCGAGTTCCTGGGCATGATGCCGGCGCGCTTCAACCGGCTGGTGGTCTACCGCGGCAGCCTGCTGCATTCGGCCATCGTGAACCCGGTGCGCAGCATCACCGCCGACCCGCGCAGGGGCCGGCTGACGGTCAACACCTTCTACGACTTCTGATGCACCGAGCGCAGGTGGCCTGAGGCGCGGGCGGGCGGCTCCTGCGCGGCCGCCTCGGTCAGGCCGGCCAGGATGCCGCACTGCTGCGCGGGCCGGCCGGTGGCGCAGCGCTGGCGCAGGTCCTTCAACTGCCGCTCCAGCGTGCGCAGCTCGCGGATGCGGGTGGACACATGGCCGATGTGGGCATCCAGCAGCGCATTCACGTCGCCGCACTCTGCGCCGGGATCGTCCTTCACGCGCAGCAGCGCGCGCACCTCGTCCAGGGACATGTCCAGGCCGCGGCAGTAGCGGATGAACTGCAGCCGCTCCCGGTGCGGCGCCTCGTAGACGCGGAAGCCCCCCTGCGTGCGCGCCGGCGCGGGCAGCAGGCCCTGCTTCTCGTAGTAGCGGATGGTCTCCACCGGCGTGGCGGAGGCGGCGGCCAGGTCACCGATCTTCATGCCGGCAGTGTAGGCACTTGACTCTGTAGCTGCTCCAGGGATTCCAATGGCCGCAAACACCACTGGAAGCCCTTGCCGTGTCCCACGCTCCGCACCATGTCCATCCCGCCGCTGGCGACTGCTGCAGCACCGTCGGCTGCGCGCCGACCCCAGCCCCTGCCGCGCCGGAAGCTGCGCTGCTGTTGCGCATCCCGGCGATGGACTGCGCCGTGGAGGAGGCCCAGGTGCGGCGCGCGCTGGAGGGCTTTGCCGAGGTGCGGCGGCTGCAGTTCGACCTGCCGGCGCGCACGCTGGCCATCGTGGCGCCCGCGGCGAGCTGGCCGGCGCTGACGGCGGCGGTGGCGAAGGCGGGCTTCCCGGCCGAAGTGCTGTCGGCGCCGCCGGCCGCCGACGACACGGCGCAGGCACAGCGCACCGAGCTGTGGCGTCTGCTGGCCGCGCTGGGCGTGGCGCTGGGCGCCGAGCTGATGCATCTGCTCGGCGGTCACACGGCGGTCTGGCAGATGGCCGGCATGGCGGTGGCGGCCGTCGCCATCGCGCTGTCGGGCCTGGCGGTGTTCCGCAAGGGCCTGGCGGCGCTGGCGCGCGGCCAGCTCAACATCAACGCGCTGATGAGCGTGGCCGTGATCGGCGCCTTCGCCATCGGCCAGTGGCCCGAGGCGGCCATGGTGATGGTGCTGTACGCGCTGGCCGAGCTGATCGAGGCCCGTTCGGTGGAGCGGGCGCGGCGCGCCATCGCCGGCCTGCTGGCGCTGTCGCCGCCGCAGGCCGAGGTGCGCCGGCCGGACGGCAGCTGGGCGCTGCAGGACGCCGCCAGCGTGGCCGTGGGCGCGACGGTGCGCGTGAAGCCCGGCGAGCGCCTTGCGCTGGACGGCCGCGTGACGGCCGGCCAGAGCGCCGTGGACCAGTCGCCGGTGACGGGCGAGAGCCTCCCGGTGGACAAGCGGCCCGGCGACGAGGTCTGGGCCGGCACCATCAACCAGGGCGGCGCGCTGGAGTTCGAGGTCACGCAGCGGGCCGGCGACACGCTGCTGGCGCGCATCATCCATGCGGTGGAGGACGCGCAGGCGCAGCGTGCGCCCATGCAGCGCTTCGTGGACCGCTTCGCGGCGGTCTACACGCCGGCGGTGTTCGCCATCGCGCTGGGCGTGGCGTTGCTGCCGCCCTGGCTGCTGGGCTGGGCCTGGCTGGATGCCATCTACAAGGCGCTGGTGCTGCTGGTCATCGCCTGCCCCTGCGCGCTGGTGATTTCCACGCCGGTGACCCTCGTCAGCGGGCTGTCCGCCGCAGCGCGCCGGGGCATCCTGATCAAGGGCGGCGTCTACCTGGAGCAAGCGCGGCGGCTGCGCGTCGTGGCGCTGGACAAGACCGGCACGCTGACCGAGGGCCGCCCGCGGCTGGTGGCCCGCGAACTGCTGCCCGGCGCGGCGCCCGGGGCGCTGGCCATCGCGCGCAGCCTGGCGGCGCGGTCGGACCATCCGGTGTCGCGCGCCGTGGCCGCGGGCCTGGACGCGGCGCTGCTGCCCGTCGATGACTTCGCCGCCTCGCCGGGCCTGGGCGTGCAGGGGCGCATCGGCGGGCAGCTCTACCGGCTGGGCAACCACCGCTGGCTGCACGAGCGCGGCCTGTGCACACCGGCGCTGGAAGCGCTGATGCAGGCGCACGAGCGGCAGGGCCGCACGCTGTCCGTGCTGGCCGGGGAGGGCGGCGCGCTGGTGCTGCTGGCGGTGGCCGACACCGCCAAGGCCGGCAGCCGCGAGGCCGTTGCGGAACTGCAGGCGCTGGGCGTGCGCACGGTGATGCTGACCGGCGACAACCCCACCACGGCCCAGGCCATCGCGCAGCAGGTGGGCATTGCCGAGGTGCGGGCGGAGCTGCTGCCGCAGCAGAAGCTGGAGGCCATCGCCGCCTTGGGGCGCGGCGGCCCGGTGGCGATGGTCGGCGACGGCGTGAACGACTCGCCCAGCCTGGCCGCCGCTGCGGTGGGCTTCTCGATGGGCGCGGCGGGCGCCGACATCGCGAAGGAGGCGGCCGACGTGCTGGTCATGAACGACGACCTGCGTCGCGTGCCGGAGATGCTGCGCCTGTCGCACAAGACCCATGCCGTGCTGTGGCAGAACATCACGCTGGCGCTGGGCATCAAGGCGGTGTTCCTGGTGCTGGCCGTGACCGGCAGCGCCACGATGTGGATGGCCGTGTTCGCCGACATGGGCGCCAGCCTGCTGGTGGTCTTCAACGGCCTGCGGCTGCTGCGCGGCGTGAGATAGAAAGAAAAAAGCCCGGCGGCTGCCGGGCTGAAGGGGAGGAGACAAGCGGTATCGGTCAGAACTTGGCCGTCAGGCCGATCTTGACCGTGGTCTCGCCCTTGAACGACCAGGCGGGATAGCCGGCCTTCAGCGGGTCCTTGTGCAGCGCGTCGGCCGGCAGGCTGGTGGACATCACGCCGTACTGCACATCGTCCTGCTTGGTCAGGTTGATCGCGTCGACGCTGAGCTTGAGCCACTTGTTGATGTTCCAGCCGAAGCTGGCGTCCAGCGTGCCCGTGTTGTCGTGCATGCGGTTGCCGTACCAGTAGGCGTTCTCGCGGATGATGTACTTGGAGCGCCAGTTGTAGGCCAGCCGGGCGGTGTAGTCGGCGGTCTCGTAGTAGCCCACCAGGTTCACGTTGTGCTTGGAGGACTGGGTGAAGATGCCGATCTGGTCCGCAAAGCTCTCCTTGGGCGCCGTGCCTTCGGTGAAGGTGTAGTTGGCGACCACGCCGAAGCCGTTGTTGAACGCATGGTTGGCCTGCAGCTCCAGGCCGCGCAGGCGGCCGCCGCCGGCGTTGACGAAGTTCTGCACCGTCCAGTTGTCCACGCCGGACTTCGGATCGACGAGGCCGATCTTCTGGTTCAGCAGCACATTGGCGGTGATGAAGTTCTGGATGTCCTTGTTGAAGAAGGTCGCCGACAGCACGTTGCCGCGGCCGTAGTAGTACTCCAGGCTCAGATCGACCTGGCTGGACTTCATCGGCTTGAGCTCCACGCTGCCCACGGTCCAGGTCTCGTTGCCGACGCGGTCGTCGTTGTAGCCCGACACCGTCACGCCGAACATGTTGGCGAAGTTGGGGCGGGTGATGGCCTGGGCGGCGGCGGCGCGCAGCACCAGATCCTTGCGCAGGTCGAAGGCCAGGTTCACGCTGGGCAGCACGTCGTTGTACTTGGCCTTCTTCACGCTCAGGCCGCGGCCCCAGTTCTCGTTGCCGGCATAGTCGCCAGCGGCCAGCGGCGTGCCGTCGAACTTGTAGCCGGTGCTCTTCACGTCGGTGGAGACGTAGCGCAGGCCGAAGTTGCCGCGCAGGTTGTCGGCCTCGAACTCGAACATGCCGTAGGCCGACGTGTTCTTTTCGTTGAGCTCGCTGTAGGCCGAGCGGTCCTCGTTCCAGCCGCGGATGTTCTTCAGCGTGCCGGCGA
>JBKBVY010000082.1:0-12730 GCA_046289335.1 Roseateles sp.
AGATCACGCCGTTGAAGACGTGGGCGCGCAGCGCGTCCAGCGTTTGCGCCAGTGCATGGACCTGGATGGGCGGGCGTTGGGCGGCGGCGCGCAGGCGCAGCACGGCGTCGGCCAGCAGCGGGATGCCCAGCACATGGTCCAGGTGGGAGTGGCTGAGCAGGATGTGATCGACCGCGGCCAGCGCGTCCAGCGGCAGGTCGCCCACGCCCGTGCCGGCGTCGATGAGCACGTCATCATCGAGCAGGAAGGCGGTGGTCTTGTAGCCGGCCGCAATGGCGCCGGAACAACCCAGGACGCGGATCTTCATCGGGTGCTTGGCTGGTGTTCGGAGCCTCGCGTCAGGCGAGGCGGAGCCAAGAATGTAAGCACCCGGGGTGTGGGTCAGCCGGTCGGATTACCGACTTGGGCGCACACCTATCGGTAGGAAATCACATGTCGCCGCGAAGCCGCCGACACCATCCGGCGGCTGCCACGGAACCGGCTTTGCCGGGCCGTTGGCAGCGCCCCCTTGAGGGGGGCGGCCGCAGGCCGTAGGGGGTGGGGGCATCACCCCTGGATGAACTGCATCTGCGTGCCGGCCAGCTCGATGAGGTCGCCGCTGCGCAGTGCGATGGATTCGCCGGTCAGCGGGATGCCATTGACGCTGGGGCGCTGGCTGCCTTCGACATGGGCGAACACGTAGCCCGTGGGCCGCTTGGTGATGGAGGCGACCTGCACGCCGGGCTTGCCCAGCGTGGTGACGACCTTGGTCAGCGCAACCTCGCGGCCGGCGGCGGCGCCGGTCAGCACCTTGATGGTGGCCGGGCCGATGGCGGTGCCGCCGCCCAGCGAGCCGAACGACGAGCCCGGCCCCACGCCCGGCGGCGCGAAGCCGGGCTTGAGGATCATGGTCTTCTCGTAGTCGCCGCCGTCGTTGAGCAGGAACTTGATCTTGTACTTGCCGATCTCGACGGTGTCGTTGTCGGCCAGCAGCTGCTTCTTGATGGCCTTGCCGTTGATGTAGGTGCCGTTGGTGGAGTTGAGGTCTTCGATGAAGACGTCGTTGCCGACCATCTGCAGCACGGCGTGCTCGCCCGACACCGCGAGGTTGTCGATGACGATGTCGTTGTAAGGGCGTCGACCCAGCGTGGTCTTGTCCTTCGTGATCTGTACCTCCTTGATCACGACGCCGTCGAGCGAAACCACCAGTTTGCCCATGTATGACCTCAATGTTCTGTTGTGCGCGCCTGGACTCTCTCAGGCGTGGAGTCAGTTGCCGCCGCGTCGGCCGAAGGGCCACCAGCCCCGCCCTTCGGTACGTTGGCGGCGCTCAGCGCGGGCCAGGATGAGGGCGATGTTATCGCGGCCGCCGCTGTCATTGGCCGCATTGATCAGCGCCTGGGCCGCGTCGGGCAGCGCCGCGTGGTCGTTGAGCAGGCCGGCGATGGCGTCGTCGTCCAGCATGTCGGACAGGCCATCGGAGCAGAAGAGGTAGACGTCGCCGGGCTGGACTTCGTGCAGGTGCATTTCCATCAGCACGGTGTCTTCCACGCCCACCGCGCGGGTGACGAGGTTCTTGTTGCTGGAGAAGGCAGCCTCCTCGACGGTCAGCAGGCCGGCATCGATCTGCTCCTGCAGCAGGGAGTGGTCGCGCGTGATCTGCATCAGCCGGCCGGCGCGCAGCCGGTAGCCGCGCGAGTCGCCGACATGGCCCAGCAGCAGGCCCTCGGGGCGGAACACGCCCAGCACCAGCGTCGTGCCCATGCCGGCATAGCGCGGGTTGGTGTTGGCGGCGTTGAAGATGGCGCGGTTGGCGTTGTCCACGCAGATGTCCATGGCCCGACGGACCTCGCCGGCGCGGGCCTCGCGGCCGCTTTCCTTCAGCCAGCGGCCCAGTTCGGTGCAGACGAAGCTGGTCAGCATCTGGCTGGCCACCTCGCCGGCGTTGTAGCCGCCCATGCCGTCAGCCAGCACGGCCAGGCCCGCGGCCTCGTCCAGCGCGACGGAATCCTCGTTGTTGTCGCGCGCACGGCCCACGTCGGTGGCGCTGAAGAACTCCAGGGTCATGGGGCTTGCGGGGGCTCGTGGGGCTCGGCGGAGGAGGGGCGATTCTGCCCTGCTTCCCCGGGAGACAAGCGCAGTGTTTGTGCGAAGGCCGGGTCCGCCGCGGCGGCCGCATCGGGCGCGGCAGGCTCGCTCTGCAGGTCCATCACGAGCACGGCGTCGAGGTCGCGCGCCATCTGCTCGCCCGAGGGGTAGCGCAGTTCGGGGCGCTTCTCCAGCGCCACGGCCAGCACCAGCGCCAGCGACTCGGGCAGCTCGGGGCGGTGAATCCTCACGTCGGCCGCGGGTTCGGTGGCGATCTGCTGCATCAGCCGCGCCATCGAGTCGCTCTGGTGCGGCAGCGTGCCGGTGAGCAGCTGGTAGAGCAGCACGCCCAGCGAGTAGAGGTCGCTGCGGCCGTCGACGGTCAGGCCGGCCAGCTGTTCGGGCGACATGAAGGACGGCGTGCCCAGGACCAGGCCGGTGCGGGTGCGGCTGCCGTCGCCGACGCGGGCGATGCCGAAGTCCATCAGCTTGAGGCTGCCGTTGACGCGGTCCAGCATCACGTTGGCCGGCTTGATGTCGCGATGGATGACGCCCTGACTGTGCGCATAGTGCAGCGCGCGCGCCAGTCGGGCGCCCAGTTGCACGACCTCGCGCACCGGCAGCAGCTGGCCGGCCTTGGTGAACAGGCTGAGGTCGCGGCCCAGCACGTACTCCAGCGCGATCCAGGCGTCGCCGCCGTCCTGGCCGGCATCGATGACCTGCAGGATGTCCGGGTGCCGCAGCGCGCCGGCGGCGCGGGCCTCGCGCATGAAGCGGTCGCGGACGTCGGCCAGGTCCTCGGCAGAGAACTCGCGGGAGAGCGCCAGCCGCTTGACGGCGACCTGACGGCCGGTGGAGCGCTGCGTGGCCTTGTAGACGATGGCCATGGCGCCGCGGCCGATCTCGGCGCCCAGCTCGAAGTCGCGCAGGTCCGCGGCGGACGCCTTGGCCTGGGGCGGCGAGGCGCCGGGCGCCTGGGTCTGCTGCACGGCCGGCAGCGTGGAGGGTTCGGGAGGCGGTTCGTCGGCGGCGCGGCCGACCAGACGTTGCCAAAAACCGCCCATCTTGCCGGGTTTGCCGCCGCTCGCCATGCGGCGATCTTAGGGGCTGCCGCGGCGTGAGCGCGCCAGCCCCAGCGCGACGACCAGGATGGCGCCGGCAATGCCCATCGTGAACGCGAGGTCGTGCAGGTTGGCGTCGAACCAGCCGTGCAGGGCCGCGTCGGTCACGGCCATCTCGCCGGCCACGAAGCCCAGCAGCGCCGCACCCAGCGTGATGATGGCGGGGAAGCGCTGCATCAGCTTCAGCAGCAGGCTGCTGCCGAAGATGATGAGCGGGATGGACAGGCCCAGGCCGATGAGCAGCAGCACCGGCCGCAGGGGCGCGGCGGCGGCGCTGGCGGCCGCCGCGATGGCGACCACGTTGTCCAGGCTCATGGCCAGGTCGGCCAGCAGGATGGTGCGCACGGCGGCCCACAGGCCCTCGGCCTCGCCGACCTCGGCGTCTTCGTCGGCCTGGTTCATCAGCTTGACGCCTATCCACACCAGCAGCGCGGCGCCGATAAGCTTGAGCCAGGGCAGCTGCAGCAGCCGGATCGCGAACAGCGCCAGCGTCACGCGCATCAGGATGGCCGCGGCGGCGCCGCCGATGATGGCTTGGCGCTGCCGCCTGGGCGGCAGGCGCCGCGTGGCCAGCGCAATGACCACCGCGTTGTCGCCCGACAGCAGGAAGTCGGCCCTGACGATCTTCAGCAGCGCGAAAAAGAAGGCGGCGTCGAGGTGTTCCATGAGCTGGCCATGAAAAAAGCCGTCGGACATCCGACGGCTTTGGCGTGGGACCCTGCCCCGATTACAGCAGGCCCTTGAGCAGCCGGCCCATCTCGGACGGGTTGCGCGTGATCGTGAAGCCGCACTCTTCCATGATGGCGAGCTTGGCATCGGCCGTGTCGGCGCCGCCGGAGATCAGCGCGCCGGCGTGGCCCATGCGCTTGCCCGGAGGGGCGGTGACGCCGGCGATGAAGCCGACGATGGGCTTCTTCATGTTGGCCTTGCACCAGCGGGCGGCTTCCGCCTCGTCGGGGCCGCCGATCTCGCCGATCATGATGACGGCGTCGGTGTCCGGATCGTCGTTGAAGGCCTTCATCACGTCGATGTGCTTCAGGCCGTTGATCGGGTCGCCGCCGATGCCCACGGCGGACGACTGGCCGATGCCCAGCTCGGTCAGCTGCGCCACGGCTTCATAGGTCAGCGTGCCGGAGCGCGAGACGACGCCGACGCGGCCCTTCTTGTGGATGTGGCCCGGCATGATGCCGATCTTGATTTCCTCGGGCGTGATGAGGCCCGGGCAGTTGGGGCCCAGCAGCAGCGTGCGCTTGCCGCCGGCGGCTTCCTTGGCCTTCATCTTGTTGCGCACTTCCAGCATGTCGCGCACGGGAATGCCTTCGGTGATGCAGATGGCCAGGTCCAGGTCGGCCTCGACGGCCTCCCAGATGGCGGCCGCGGCGCCCGCGGGCGGCACGTAGATGACCGAGACGGTCGCACCGGTCTGGGCGGCGGCTTCCTTGACGGTGGCGTAGATGGGGATCTCGGAGAACTTCTCGCCGGCCTTCTTGGGATTCACGCCCGCGACAAAGGCGTTCTTGCCGTTGGCATAGGCCTGGCAGCCCAGCGTGTGGAACTGGCCGGTCTTGCCGGTGATGCCCTGGGTGATGACCTTGGTGTCTTTGTTGATGTAGATGCTCATGTCAATGTCCTCTGGGCGTTAGGCGACGGCGGCCACGATCTTGGTCGCGGCCTCAGCCATGGTGTCGGCGGCGATGATGGGCAGGCCGGATTCGGCCAGCATCTTCTTGCCCAGTTCTTCGTTGGTGCCCTTCATGCGCACGACCAGCGGCACGGACAGGTTCACCGCCTTGCAGGCGGTGATGACGCCCTCGGCGATGGTGTCGCACTTCATGATGCCGCCGAAGATGTTGACCAGGATGCCCTTCACTTCCGGGTTCTTCAGCATGATCTTGAAGGCCTCGGTGACCTTCTCCGCCGTGGCGCCACCGCCGACGTCCAGGAAGTTGGCCGGCTCGCCGCCGAACAGCTTGATGGTGTCCATCGTCGCCATGGCCAGGCCGGCGCCGTTGACCAGGCAGCCGATGTTGCCGTCCAGGCTGATGTAGGCCAGGTCGAACTTGGAGGCCTCGACTTCGGCGGGATCCTCTTCGTCCAGGTCGCGGTAGGCGACGATCTCGGGGTGGCGGAACAGCGCGTTGGCGTCGAAGTTGAACTTCGCGTCCAGCGCCATCAGGTTGCCCTTGCTGTCACGGTTCAGCGGGTTGATCTCCACCAGCGACGCGTCCGTGTCCATGTAGCACTTGTAGAGCTTGGCGAACAGGTCGACGGCCTGGTCCACCGTGTGGCCCTCCATGCCGATGGCGGCGGCCACCTTGCGCGACTGCTCGGCGGTGATGCCGGTCAGCGGGTCGATCATCTCGGTGATGATCTTCTCGGGCGTGTTGTGGGCCACCTCTTCGATGTCCATGCCGCCTTCGCTGGACGCGATCAGCGCGACCTTCTGCGTGGCGCGGTCGGTGACCAGCGAGATGTAGAACTCCTTGCCGATGTCGGCGCCGTCCTCGATGTAGAGGCGGCGGACCTTCTGGCCTTCGGGACCGGTCTGGTGCGTGACCAGCTGCATGCCCAGGATGCCTTCGGCCTTGGCCTTCACATCCTCGATGGTCTTGGCGACCTTGACGCCGCCGCCCTTGCCGCGGCCACCGGCGTGGATCTGGGCCTTCACGACCCAGACCGGGCCACCCAGCTTCTGCGCAGCTTCAACGGCTTCCTGCACGGTGAAGGCCGGGATGCCGCGTGGCACGGGCACGCCGAACTGGCGCAGGATTTCTTTGCCCTGGTATTCGTGGATTTTCATGGCTGGGTCTTTCGGGTCGGGGAAGTCAGGAAGCGGTCGAGGCCGGCTCTGCGGACAGATGCCAGCGGGGATAGAACTGGGCCACGGTCGCGCCATCGCGGCGCAGCGCGTGACAGCGGTCGAGCTGGAAGGGCGGGTTGCCGCCGGCATCGCCCTCGCGCGTGTCGATGACCGAGCCGGCCATGGCCTGGATGACGGCCGTGGGCAGCACCTGGCACAGCTCGGTGAGGTGGGTGCAGCCGCGCGTGCCGCCTAGGCGCTCATGCACGGCCTGTCGGAAGCCCTTCATCAGGTTCAGGCCCACCAGGCGGGCATAGGCATCGCCGTGCTCGTCGCAGGCACCGGGATAAGGCATCCAGCGCGTGACGGAACTCGCTGCGGTGATCGTCAGCGCGGCGTCGACGGTCAGGTCCAGCCGCATGTCATGGATGGGATCGCCGGCCGCACGGACGCCGCCGGCCAGCGGCACGTCGTGGGTCTTGATGTCTGTCAGGCAGGCTTCCACGTCGAACAAGCCGTCATCGCGCGCGAAAACCTGCACATCGAGGGCGCGGCGATGCAACGGGCGGCGCTGGGCTGACGGATGGACGACGGGCATGAAGAAAGCAGGCGGAACGACCCGGCCGATGCCGGGAAGGCGGTTTTGACCGGCTGGTTCGGCTGCTTTGCCGAGGAGCTGTGGGCTCGTAACCGGATGAACCGCCGTTCTGGCGGCAGCCGGCAATGTAGCACGGAGGGTGAAAACTACCCCTGCGCGCTTGGTCAAGCACCGCTTGGGGCCTGTTGGCACTACGGGCCCTAGACACGCAGCAAGCGGCGCACCATGTCGGGCGCAAAACCCCTGGCCAGCAGGAAGCGCGTCTGGCGCGCCCGCTCGGCAGGCTCCTGGGAGGGCTCGGGCCCGAAGCGCTTGTGCCAGACCTCGCGGGCTCGTTCCAGCTCGCTGGCGCGCAGCGTGGCCTGCTGTTCGGCGTCCAGCCGCAGCCCATGCTGCGCCAGCTCCTGCTGGATGCGTTGCGCGCCGAAGCGGCCGGCGCGCAGATGCAGGCGCGATTCGATGAAGCGGGTTTCATCGAGGTACCCATCGGCGGCCAGCGTGTCGAGCAGGGCATCGACGGCGGATTCGGCATCCCCGGCGTCCTCCTGCTCGGTGGCTGCGAGTGTCGAGTCATCGCTGCCGTCGACCGCCCGGGCCGCCGCCAACAGTGCTTGCTGCAGGCGCTGCTTTTCGATGCGCAGCAGCTTGCGCCGCAGCTCAGCGCGGCTGTGTTCGCGCTGGGCCAGCAAGCCAATGGCGCGGGCTTTCAGCGACAGCGGCGCTCGGCTCGCCATGGGTGCGCCGAGGCCGCTTTACTCTTGCTTGGCCTCGCCCAGCGGAGCCACACCCACCGCTTCACGGATCTTGTTCTCGATCTCATGGGCGATGTCGGGGTTCTCGCGCAGGAACTCGCGCGCGTTGTCCTTGCCCTGGCCGATCTTCTCGCCGTTGTAGGCGTACCAGGCACCAGACTTGTCGACGATCTTGTGCATGACGCCCATGTCGACGATCTCGCCCTCGCGGCTGATGCCTTCGCCGTAAAGGATGTCGAACTCGGCGGTCTTGAACGGCGGGCTGACCTTGTTCTTGACGACCTTGACCTTGGTCTCGGAGCCAATGACCTCCTCGCCCTTCTTGATGGAGCCGATGCGGCGGATGTCCAGGCGCACGGAGGCGTAGAACTTCAGCGCATTGCCGCCGGTGGTGGTCTCGGGCGAGCCGAACATCACGCCGATCTTCATGCGGATCTGGTTGATGAAGATGACCGTGCAGTTGGTCTTCTTGATGGTGGCGGTCAGCTTGCGCAGTGCCTGGCTCATCAGGCGGGCCTGCAGGCCGGGGAGCTGGTCGCCCATCTCGCCTTCGATTTCGGCCTTGGGGGTCAGCGCGGCGACCGAGTCGACGACGATGAGGTCCACCGAGCCGGAGCGGACGAGGGCGTCGACGATCTCCAGCGCCTGCTCGCCGGTGTCGGGCTGGCTGATCAGCAGGTCGGTCAGGTTGACGCCCAGCTTCTGGGCGTACTGGATGTCCAGTGCGTGCTCGGCGTCGATGAAGGCGCAGGTGCCTTGCAGCTTCTGCATCTCGGCGATGACTTGCAGCGTCAGCGTGGTCTTGCCGGAGGACTCGGGGCCGTAGATCTCGATGACGCGGCCGCGCGGCAGGCCGCCGACGCCCAGGGCGATGTCCAGGCCCAGCGAGCCGGTGGAGACGACCTGGATGTCCTCCAGCACCTCGCCTTCACCCAGGCGCATGATGGAGCCCTTGCCGAACTGCTTCTCGATCTGGGCGAGGGCGGCCTGCAGGGCCTTGGCTTTTTCGGTGTTCAGGGCTTTGACGGGGGCGTCCATGTGGTTCTCCTAGGGAATGCTGGAATTATGGGGCAAGCTGTACGTTTGTACAGGTGTTTGTCCCCAGGCTTGATGAATGTTAGGGGCATGGTGGCTCATGGGGTGAGCTAGCGACGCACCGCCTAACATCGGTGACGGAGACAAAAAATGCGAATCCTGATTGCCGAAGACGATCAAGTGCTGGCCGATGGTCTGCTGCGTGCACTGCGCGCGTCGGGTTACGCGGTGGACCGGGTCAGTTCCGGGACGGAGGCCGACACGGCGCTGGCCACCCACGAGTTCGACCTCGTCATCCTGGATCTGGGCCTGCCGCGGCTGCACGGGCTGGAGGTGCTGCGCAAGCTGCGCGCCCGCGGCTCGACGATGCCGGTGCTGATCCTGACGGCGGCCGACAGCGTGGAGCAGCGCGTCAAGGGCCTGGACCTGGGCGCGGACGACTACATGGCCAAACCGTTCTCGCTGCAGGAGCTGGAAGCGCGGGTGCGGGCGCTGACGCGGCGTGGCCTGGGCACGGCCAGCAGCGTCATCAAGCACGGCCCGCTGACCTTCGATGCCACCGGCCGGGTGGCCTACATCAACGAGCAGATGCTGGAGCTGTCGGCGCGCGAGCTGTCGCTGCTGGAGGTGCTGTTGCAGCGGGCCGGTCGGCTGGTCAGCAAGGACCAGCTGGTCGAGCGGCTGTGCGAGTGGGGCGAGGAGGTCTCGAACAACGCCATCGAGGTCTACATCCACCGGCTGCGCAAGAAGATCGAGCAAGGCCCCATCCGCATCGCGACCGTGCGCGGCCTGGGCTACTGCCTGGAAAAGATCTCCTCGTAAATGCCGGCCAAGGACGGCGCCAGCCCGCAGCAGGGCTCGCTGTTCGGCGAGATCCTGGACTGGATGCTCGCGCCGCTGTTGCTGATCTGGCCGATCAGCGTGGCGCTGACCTGGCTGGTGGCGCAGGGCATCGCCAGCCGCCCCTACGACCGCGAGCTGGGCGAGGTGGCGCGCAGCCTGGGCCAGCAGGTGGCGGCGGCCGAGGCGCCGGCGCGCGGCCGCGACCGCTATGCGCTCGCGCCCGAGGCGGCCGCGCTGCTGCGCGCGGACGCGTCGGACACGGTCTTCTACCAGGTGCTGGGGCTGCGCGGCGAGCTGCTCAGCGGCGATGCGACGCTGCCGGTGCCCACCGAGGACGCGCCGACGGTGCCGGGCGAGCTGCATTTCCGCGACGACGAGGTGGGCTCGGATGCGGTGCGCGTGGCCTATCTGTGGGTGCTGCCCGAGGGCCAGCCCGCCGGCGGGCGGACGCTGCTGGTGCAGGTGGCCGAGACGCTGGGCAAGCGCGCGCGGCTGACCAACGAGATCATCAAGGGCGTCATCCTGCCGCAGTTCGTCATCCTGCCGCTGGCGGTGCTGCTGGTCTGGCTGGCGCTGGCGCGCGGCATCTCGCCGCTCAACGAGCTGCAGCGGCGCATCCGCTCGCGTGAGAGCTCCGACCTGTCGCCCATCGATGAGCAGCGCGTGCCCGACGAGGTGGCGCCGCTGGTGCAGGCCATCAACGACCTGCTGGCGCGGCTGGACTCTTCCATGAGCCGGCAGAAGCATTTCCTGGCCGATGCGGCGCACCAGCTGAAGACGCCGCTGGCCGGGCTGCGCACGCAGGCGGAGCTGGTGCAGCGCGAGATCGACGCGGGGCGCTCGACGCCCGAGGAGCTCAAGCGCTCGCTGGCGCAGATCGCCCGTGCCAGCGAGCGGGCGGCGCACATGGTCAACCAGCTGCTGGCGATGGCGCGGGCCGAGGATGCCGAGCAGGCCATGCGGCGCGAACCGGTCAACCTGGCCGAGATCGCCATCGACACGGTGCGCGACTTCGTGCCGCGCGCGCTGGAGCGGCGCATCGACCTGGGCTACGACGGCGTCGTGCCCGACGACAGCCGGCTGCGCGTGCAAGGCCAGCCGGTGCTGATCGGCGAGCTGATCCGCAACCTGGTGGACAACGCGCTGCTGTACACGCCGGCCGGCGGCGTGGTGACCGTGCGGGTGGTGGAGGATCCCTTTGGCCAGGTCGTCGTGCTGCAGGTGGAGGACACCGGGCCGGGCATCGCGCCGGGCGAGCGCGAGAAGGTGTTCCAGCCCTTCTACCGGGCGCTGGGCAGCGGCGTGGAGGGTTCGGGGCTGGGTCTGGCCATCGTGCGCGAGATCGTGCAGCAGCACGAGGCCGAGCTGACGTTGGACGACACCCGCGTGCGCCGCGCCGCGGGCGGCGAGTCGCCGGACGGCCAGGGACCGGGCGCGCGCTTCACGATCCGCTTCCCGGCCGGCCCGGCCGAATGAGGCGCCTCAGGTCTTGACCAGCCTGCGGGCGCGTGCGATGGACATCAGCATGCCCAGCGACAGCCCCAGCGTCACCATGGCCGTGCCGCCGTAGCTGATGAAGGGCAGCGGCACGCCCACCACGGGCAGGATGCCGCTGACCATGCCCATGTTGACGAACACGTAGGTGAAGAAGGACAGCGTCACCGCCCCGGCCATCAGCCGGCCGAACAGCGAGGGCGCGTCGGACGCGATCATCAGCCCGCGCAGGATCAGCGCGGTGAAGCCGGCCAGCAGCGCCAGCGCGCCCATGAAGCCGAACTCCTCGCCGAAGGCCGCGAAGATGAAGTCGGTGGTGCGCTCGGGGATGAACTCCAGGTGGGTCTGCGTGCCCTGCATGAAGCCCTTGCCGGTCATGCCGCCGGAGCCGATGGCGATCTCGCCCTGGATGATGTGGAAGCCCTTGCCCAGCGGGTCCTTGTTGGGGTCCAGCAGCGTGCAGACGCGGTGGCGCTGGTATTCCTTGAGCACCGGCCAGGTCACCTCGGGCTGGCAGATGCGCTCCTCGCTGACCACCAGTGCCGTGATGCCCGCGCCCGCCAGCACGACGGCCGGCAGGATGAGCTTCCACGGCAGGCCGGCGAAGAAGATCACGTACAGCCCGGCGGCCAGCACCAGGATGCCGGTACCCAGGTCGGGCTGCTTGGCCACCATCAGGAAGGGCAGCAGCAGCAGCGCGAACGCGGCGATGAAGTCCGGCCAGCGCAGGATGCCCTCGCGCTTCTGGAACCACCAGGCCAGCATCAACGGCGTGGCGAGCTTCAGCAGCTCGGACGGCTGGATCTGCGTGATGCCGATGTTGAGCCAGCGCGTGGCGCCCTTCTTCGTGATGCCGAACAGGGCCGTGGCCACCAGCAGCGCGATGCCCACCGTGTACAGCGGCAGGGCCAGCGCCATCAGCCGCTGCGGCGGCACCTGGGCGACGATGAACATCAGGCCCAGGCCCAGCGCCATGTTGCGGCTGTGGTCCACGAAGCGGGTGCCGTGGTCGTAGCCCGCCGAGTACATGCTGACCAGCCCCCAGCCGCACAGCCAGAAGATGGCCAGCAGCAGCGGGATGTCGAAGCCGCTGAACCAGGGCTTGATCCGGGTCAGCAGCGGCGGGCGCTCGATGACGGTCATCTGGAGGCTCCCGAGGCAGGCGACGAGGCGGCCGGCGCGGCGGCAGACGCCGCCTGGCCCGGCAGCGGCACGTCGGCCGCGCGGCGCGGCGTGCCGATGGGCGCAAAGGTCTGGCCCAGCCGGGTCTTGGCGATGTCTTCCTCGCTGGGGTAGAGCCCCAGCAGCAGGTAGTCGAACACGCGGCGCGCGATGGGCGCGGCGGCGGCCGAGCCCCAGCCGGCGTTCTCGACGATCAGCGCCAGCGCCACGGTGGGCTTCTCCACCGGCGCGAAGGCGACGTAGAGCGAGTGATCGCGCTTGCGCTCGTCGGCCTTGATGGCGCTGTACTTCTCGCCGGCACGCAGGCCCACGGCCTGGGCCGTGCCGGTCTTGCCGCCGCTGGTGTAGGGCGCGCCCATGAAGACCTGGCGCGAGGTGCCCTCCAGCGTCACGCCGTGCATGGCCTCCTGGATCACGGCCACATCGGCCGGGCGCAGCGGCAGCGGCGTCAGCGCGTCGCTGGCGATGCGGCGCTGCTGGTGGCGGGCCACGTCCTCGATCTCGCGCACCAGGCGCGGCTTGAAGCGCTGGCCGCCGGACGCGATGGTGGCGTAGGCATTGGCCAGTTGCAGCATCGTGAAGCTGTTGTAGCCCTGGCCGATGCCCAGCGAGATGGTCTCGCCGGCAAACCATTTCTGGTTGGCCGGGCTGCGGCGGAAGTAATTGCGCTTCCATGCCTGCGAGGGCAGCACGCCGGTGACCTCACCCAGCAGGTCGATGTCGGTCTTGCGCCCCAGGCCGAAGGGTTCCAGCTCGTCGTGGATCAGGTCCACGCCCATCTCGTTGGCCAGGCTGTAGAAGTAGACGTTGGACGAGGACACGATGGCCGAGCGCATGT
>JBKBVY010000083.1:0-12719 GCA_046289335.1 Roseateles sp.
CGCGCAGCGAGCGCATCAGTCCCGCGCTGCTGGCCGGGCTGCTGCGCGCGGCCCAGCGCGGCGCGCAGGCGCCCGAGCTGCTGGCCACGCTGCCCATCGCGGGCGTGGACGGCACGCTGTCGCGCCGCCTGAAGGACGGTCCCGCGGCCGGCCAGGCGCGGCTCAAGACCGGCACGCTGCGCGACGCCGTGGGCCTGGCCGGCCTGGTGCCCGACGCCAGCGGCAGGCCCTGGGTGTTCGTCGCGTTGCTCAACCACCCCGAGGCCGCCAGGAAGGGGCGGCCGGTGCTGGATGCGCTGGTGGAGTGGGTGGCGGCGCAGCGTTAGCGCGCCGGCAGCCAAGCCCGCATTTCTGGCCGATGATGGCCCATGGCCTTTCGTGTACCGACCCTGATTCGTTCAAGGAGCCTGTGTCGGCGTGTTGTCTTTGGCCTGGCCCTTGCCTTCAACGGCGCCTCGGCGCAGGCGGTCTGCCTGGGGACCGGGATCCCGGAGCTTGAGGCGCTGGTGCGGGGCATCGGCGTCGACCCCGCCCAGGCGTTGACCGCCATCGACCGGGCGCGGGCGGCCGAGGCCAAGCGCGCCGTGCCAGCCCGGCGGGCCGTCCTGGCGTCGGCCCATGCCCTCGCGCATGGCATGTTGGGGCAGCCGGCGGAGGAAATCGCGTCCGAGCTGGCGGAGCTGTCCGGTGTGCTGAAGGCCGACGACCCGGCCCTGCTGCAGCTGCGCATCGTGGCGCTGGTCATGCGCGACGGCAGCGGCGGCCGGGCCGAGCAGGCGTAGGCGCTGCTGCGGGAACTCGCCAGCCAGCCGCAGCGCGCCGAGACCACGCTGTGCAGCGCGAGCTTGCTGATGCAGGTGCTGACGGTGGAGGACCTGCTGGCCGACGCCTTCCTGCTGGGTGCCAGGACCTACCAGAACAGCAGCGCCGCCGGCCTGCAGTGGGCGCATGCCGAGGCGGCATCGCGGCTGGCCCAGGTGGTGCGCAAGCAGCGCGATTTCGACTATGCGATTGCGTTGAGCGGCGAGGCGCTGGCCTATTTCAGCGCGGCGGGCATGCATGACATGGTGGCCAACGAGTACGCGATGCGGGGCTGGGCGCACCACGACTCGCCCAACGGCAACGCGCAGCAGGCCGAGCGCGATTTCGTGGCCTCGCTGGATGCGGCCGGGCGGGCCGGCAACCGGGCGGTCATGGCCTACGCCAACACCGGCCTGTGCGAATCGCGCGTGCGCGCCGGACGCCTGGCGGAGGCCGCCACCCCTTGCAACGAGGCCTACCGGACGCTGGCCGACAGTGGCGACGTGGGGGAGTTCGCAGCCGGCGTCGCGCTGGCGTACTTCCTGCTGGAGAACGGCGACGCCAGGAGGGCTGTCGGCACGCTGGCACCGCTGCTGTCGGAGATGGCCAGCCAGCAGGACAGTGCCAGCCATGTGCTGGCGCTGGAAACCATGGCCCGCGCCCACGACCGGCCCGCCACCCCGGCTTCGGCAGCCCTCAGGCGACCGCCGGCCCCAGCAGCCGAATCGTGCCCGCGTCCGCATCCATCTCCGCCATGGCCCCCACCGGCACCGTCAGCTTGCGCTTGATGTGGCCGATGGCGGCGCCGCGGAAGACGGGGATGTTCAGCGGCAGGAAGTAGTCGTCGAACACCTCGTCCAGCGTCAGGCTGCCATAGCCGTCGCCGGGCTCGCACTTGGTGAAGCGGCCCAGCACCACGCCCGACAGCTGCGCCAGCGCGCCCGTCAGGCGCAGCGTGGAGAGGCAGCGGTCGATGCGGTAGATGTACTCGTTGATGTCTTCCAGGAACAGCAGGGCGCCGCGGCAGTCCGGGAAGTAGGGCGTGCCGGCCAGCGACGCCAGCACGGTGAGGTTGCCGCCCACCAGCCGGCCCTGCGCGCGGCCGGCGCGCACGGTGCTGATGCGCTCTTCGCGCGCGATCAGGTCGTCCGTCGGCTTGACGACCGGGTTGCGCAGCTGGGCGGCCTCGGCGTTCATCGCCACGGCCTTGAAGCTCTGCACCGAGAAGTCGTTCCACTCCGACGCCGCCACCGGGCTGTGGAAGGTGACGAGGCCGGTCTGGCGGTGGATGGCGTTGACCAGGCTGGTCAGGTCGCTGAAGCCGCCGAAGAACTTCGGCTTGCGGCGGATGAGGTCGTAGTCCAGCTGGTCCACGATGCGGTTGCAGCCGGAGCCGCCGGTCATGGCGATGATGCCGGCCACGGCGTCGTCGGCAAACATGGCGTTGACGTCGGCGGCGCGCTGCGCGTCGGTGCCGGCAAAGGGGCCGCGGCGTGCGGCCACGTGGGGACCGGTCTTGACCTTGAAGCCCAGCGCCTGCAGCGCCTCGATGGCGATCTTCAGCGGCTCGCGCTCGAAGGTGGCATTGGCCGG
Source organism: Roseateles sp. (assembly GCA_046289335.1). Lineage (GTDB taxonomy): Bacteria > Pseudomonadota > Gammaproteobacteria > Burkholderiales > Burkholderiaceae_C > Pelomonas. The sequence continues at coordinate 2,395 of JBKBVY010000083.1, forward strand.
GCTGACCAGGCCCAGCGTGTCGCCCGCGCGCAGCCGCGGCGGGCGCAGCGTGGCGGCGGGGCTGGCGGCGGCAGGCTGGGCGCTGGCCAGCAGGCCCGTGGCGGCAGCGCTGAAGTGCAGGAGTTGGCGACGGGAAGCTTGCATGGTGCGGGGTGGGTGAAGGGGTCGGAGAGGCTGGAGAGGCTGGGCGTGACGGCGGTGTTGGGGTCCAATGCGGCCATGTCTTCAGACCTGTTCCCATTGCCCCCGCTGGCCCCCGGCCGCTACCGCCACTACAAGGGCGGCGAGTACGAAGTGCTGGCCGTCGCCCGCCACAGCGAGACGCTGGAAGCGCTGGTGGTGTACCGGCCGCTCTACAACGACAGCGGTTGGTGGGTGAGGCCGCATGCGATGTTCGTCGAGACCGTGGTGATCGATGGCGTGAGCCGGCCGCGTTTCGAGCGTCTGCCTTAGCGGCCTAGAGAACGCGCGGCAGGTCGCGCCGCACGGCGACGCGGTCGCCGAAGTCGAAATGCCACCACTCGGTGCTGATGCCGTGGAAGCCGGCCTCGCGCATGGCGGCGCGCAGCCAGCCGCGCTCCACCAGGTGCTCGGGCTTGAGCGCACCCAGCGCGAGGTGCTCGGCCTCGTGGTCGGGGTGGGAGGCCAGCGTCATCTCGTCGAAGCCGCTGCCCATGTCCACCTCGCGGCCCTGCGGGTCCAGCAGCGTCAGGTCCACCGCCATGCCGAAGCTGTGGATGGAGCCGCGCTCGGGCGGGGCCAGGTACATCGTCAGCGGCGTGCCCTGCAGCTCGTCCCACAGGCGCTGCTGGATGCGCTGGGGGCGCAGCGCGTCCAGCACCAGCAGCCGATAGCCGGGGCGGCGCGCCTGCAGCCAGGCGGCGGCGTACTCCAGCGCGTCGGCGGCCTCGCGGCGCAGCCAGGCGCAGTCGATGCCGTCGTACACCGCATGGCCCACGAAGTTGTTGGCCGTGGCATAGCGCAGGTCCACGGCGATGCCGTGGCGCAGCGAGTCCAGCCGCCGGAAGTGCGGGCTGGTGGCGATGTCTTCGATGCGGATCACGGCAGTCGGGCCAGGTGGGCCGATGCGGCCGCGGTGATGAACTTCACCAGCCGGCGCGAGGCCTGGGCCAGCGGCGCGCTGGCGGCGCTGAGCAGGTAGAGGTGCACGTTGACGGTGGGCGTCAGCGGCCGCACGCGCACCTTGTTGAGGTCGGCGCTGGCGGCGGTGAAGGGGTCCACCAGCGTCATGCCCACGCCGGCCTCCACCAGCGCGCGGGCCAGCTGGTAGGTCTGCACGGTGATGCGGCTGGCCAGCGGTTGGCCCAGCGCCTCGCCGGCATGGTGCAGCAGGCCGGCCAGCGGGTCGTCGCTCTGCAGGCCCACGATCTCGGTGCGGATGTCGGCCAGGCCCAGCGCGCCGTCCCCCTGCGCCTCGGGGCTGCCCAGCGGGCACAGCGCCACCATCGCGCCGCTGGCGATGACCTCGGCCTTGATGCCGGGGTGGCGCGGGTCCTGCAGCGACAAGGCCAGATCGGCCTCGCCCAGCAGCAGGGCCGAGACGATTTCTCGAGTGTGGTGCGTGGCCAGCGAGCAGCTGGCGTTGGGGAAGGCCTTGCACCAGGGCGTCATGGCCGCGGGCACGACGGCCGTGGCCAGCGCCGGCGTGGCCACCAGCCGCACCTGCTCGCTCTCACCGCTCTTCAGGTTGGCGGCCAGGCGGCGTATGCCCACCAGGTCGCGGTTGAGCTTGTCGATCTCGACGAACAGCCGCTGCGCCTCGGGCGTGGGGTAGAGCTTGCCGCGCACGCGGTCGAACAGCGCCATGCCCAGCTGCAGCTCGCAGTGCTGCAAGACCTTGGTGACGGCGGGCTGCGAGATGTGCAGCAACTGGGCGGCGCCGCTGATGGAGCCGGCCTGCATGATGGCGTGGAAGACTTCGATGTGCCTCAAACGCATAGGGCCTCGCTCACAGCAGAAACAAAGCCGCAGAGGCACGGAGGCACGGAGAAATGCAGAGGTCTATGTCTGTGCCTCTGTGCCTCTGTGGCGGAATTGAAGAAGCTCACTTGCGGTACACCCCTTCGAAGTCGACGCTGCCGTTCGGCGCCATCTTGAACCCCACCACGTCCTTGCGGATGGGGATGTAGACGGTGGAGTGGGCCATCGTGATCCAGGGCCGCTCGTGCTTGAAGATCTCCTGCGCCTTCTCGTACAGCGCGTTGCGCTTGGCGGGGTCGGGCGTGGCGCGGGCCTCGTCGATGAGCTTGTCGAATTCCTTGTTGCAGAACTTGATGCCGCTCTGGTTGGCCGCGCAGCTCAGGTTGGGCGTCAGGAAGTCGTCGGCATCGCCGGTCTCGCCGCTCCAGCCGCTCATGTAGACGTTGTGCTCGCCGTTGTTGGCGCGCTTGAGGTACTCGCCCCACTCGTAGGTCTTGATGTTGGCCTTGACGCCGATCTTGGCCCAGTCCTGCTGGATCAGCTGCGCCATCAGCTGGCCGTTGGGGTTGGTGGGCCGCTGCACGGGCAGGGCCCACAGGTCGATCTCGAAGCCGTTGGGGAAGCCGGCCTTGGCCAGCAAGGCCTTGGCCTTGGCAGGGTCGAACTCGTTCTTCAGGTTCTTGTTGTAGCCGGGAATGGCGGGCGGGAAGGCGCTGACGGCCTGCATCGCGTCGCCGCGCGGGAACAGCGCCTTGAAGATGGCGTTGCGGTCGATGGCGATGTCCAACGCCTCGCGCACCTCGCGCTTGTCGGTGGGCGGCTTCTTCAGGTTGAAGCTCAGGTAGGAGATGTTCAGCGCCTGGATCTTCTGGATGCTGACGTTGGGGTTGTTCGTCAGCGAAGCCAGGTCCACGTCGCGCAGCGCGGCCGTCACATGGCATTCGCCGGCGGCGATCTTCTGCACCCGCACATTGGGCTCGCGGCTGATGCTGAAGACCAGGTTGGTGGTGGGCTGCTTGCCGCCCCAGTAGTCGGGGTTGGCCGTCATGCGCAGCACGTCGTCCTTGGCATAGCTCTTGAACATGAACGGCCCGGTGCCCACCGGCTGCACGTTGATCTGGTTGGCCTTGCCCGCCTTCAGCAGCTGGGCCGCGTACTCGGCCGAGTGGATGCCGGCCCACGCGAAAGCGAAGTTGGCGATGAAGGTGACGTTGGGCTGGTGCAGGCGGAAGCGCACCGTCAGGTCGTCCACGCGGTCGATGCCGGCAATGAGCTTGGCCAGGCCCAGGTTCTGCGGGTAGATGAAGTTGGCCGGGAAGGCCTTGTTGAACGGATGGTTGGGGTCGATGAAGCGGCTGAAGGTGAAGATCACATCGTCCGCGTTCAGTGTGCGCGTGGGCTTGAACCACGGCGTGCTGTGGAACTTCACGCCGGGGCGCAGCTTGAAGGTGAAGCTCTTGGCGTCGGACGAGATCTCCCAGCTGGTGGCCAGCTTGGGCGCCAGCTCGGTCGTGGGCCGCTTGAAGCCCAGCAGCCCGTCGAACATCTGCGAGCTGACGATGTTGGTGCTGGAGCTGTCCCACAGGCCGGGGTCGAAGCCCTCGGGGCTGGCGTCGGCGCAGTAGATCAGCGGCTTGCCCTGGGCCTGGACGGCGGCGGGCAGCAGGGCGGCGGACAGGACGAGCAGCGGAACGGCAAGCTTCATGACGGCGGGCTGGGGTTCGGGCGACGGTGGATTGTTCGGAGCGGCCCGGGCCGCCGCAAGCGCGGGCGAGGCCATGGGACATAACAAAAGCTTATACCCGACCCGCGGTCCACAATCGCCGCCATGTGGACCGGGTTCACCTCCCTGACCGTCCGGCGTGACGGTGTCGCGCTGCATGCCCGCCAGGGCGGTGCTGTCGGCGGCGACAGGCTGCCGCTGCTGCTGTTGCACGGCCACCCGCAGACCATGGCCATGTGGCACCGCGTGGCGCCCATGCTGGCGCGCACGCGCCGCGTCGTGCTGATGGACTTGCGCGGCTATGGCGACAGCGACCGCCCACCGGCCGGCGAAGCCAGCGCGGCCTATGCCAAGCGCGAGATGGCGCTGGATGCCGTGGCCGTCATGCGCTCGCTGGGCCATGTGCGCTTTGCCGTGCTGGCGCATGACCGCGGCGCCCGCGTGGCGCACCGGCTGGCGCTGGACCACCCGCAGGCCGTCGAGCGGCTGATGCTGCTGGACATCGCGCCCACGCTGGCCATGTACGAGGGCACGACCGAGGCCTTCGCGCGTGCCTACTGGCACTGGTTCTTCCTGATCCAGCCGGCGCCGCTGCCCGAGCGGCTCATCACCGCCGACCCGGTCGCCTATCTGCGCGACGGCATGGGCCGGCGCGGCGACTTCTTCGCGCCCGAGGCTTGGGGCCAGTACGAGCGCTGCTTCGTCAAGCCGGGCACGGCCGCGGCCGTCTGCGCGGACTACCGCGCCAGCGCCGGCATCGACCTGGAGCACGACCGCGCCGACCGCGACGCCGGCCGCCGCGTCACGCAGCCGCTGCATGTGCTGTGGGGCGCGAACGGCGTGGTGGGCCGCTGCTTCGAGCCGCTGGCGCTGTGGCGGGCCGCGGCCAAGCAGGTCAGCGGCCGCGCGGTGGACAGCGGCCACTACATCGCCGAGGAGCGGCCCGAGCGGGTGCTGGCCGAGGCGCAGGCCTTCTTCGGGCCTTGAGAAGCGAGGGCGGTGCCGGGCTGCGAAAATCCGGCGCATGAAGCCCATCGCCTACACCCGCGCCAAAGACCTGCCTGCCCTGCTGCAGAGCCGCATCGCCATCCTCGACGGCGCGATGGGCACCATGATCCAGCGCTACAAGCTGACCGAGGCCGACTATCGCGGCGAGCGCTTCAAGGACCACCCCAAGGACTTGAAGGGCAACAACGAGCTGCTGCTGTTCACGCGGCCCGACGTCATCCGCGAGATCCACGAGCAATACCTCGCCGCCGGCGCCGATCTCATCGAGACCAACACCTTCGGCGCGACCTCCGTCGCGCAGGAAGACTACGACCTGCCCGGGCTGGCCTACGAGATGAACCTTGTCGCCGCGCAGATCGCCCGCGAGGCCTGCGACAAGTATTCGACGCCGGACAAGCCGCGCTACGTGGCTGGCGCCTTGGGCCCCACGCCGCGCACGGCGTCCATCAGCCCGGACGTCAACGACCCCGGCGCCCGCAACATCGACTTCGACACGCTGCGTGCCGCCTACTACGAGCAGGCCAAGGGCCTGCTGGACGGCGGTGCTGACGTGTTCCTCATCGAGACCATCTTCGACACGCTGAATGCCAAGGCCGCCATCTTTGCGCTGGACGAGCTGATGGAAGACACCGGCGAACGCCTGCCGGTCATCATCTCCGGCACGGTGACCGACGCCTCCGGCCGCATCCTGTCGGGCCAGACGGTCACGGCCTTCTGGCATTCGGTGCGCCATGCCCGCCCCATTGCCATCGGCCTGAACTGCGCTCTGGGCGCGACGCTGATGCGGCCCTACATCGAGGAGCTGGCCAAGGTGGCGGGCGAGGTGGCGGTCAGCTGCTACCCCAACGCCGGCCTGCCCAACCCGATGAGCGACACCGGCTTCGACGAGACGCCGGACGTGACGGCGCGCCTGGTGGGTGAGTTCGCGCGGAGCGGCTTCCTGAACATCGCCGGCGGCTGCTGTGGCACGACGCCCGACCACATCGCGGCCATTGCCAAGGCGGTGTCGGCGTACAAGCCGCGGGTGAGCGGGGAGAAGTTCTTCAGCTCGATGCTGGACGCGGCCTGAGATTGGGCCGCGTCCTGCCGCCTGTCTTTATCTTGCTGGCGGTGGAAGCCGCAGTCATCCGCCCACACGCTTAGCTCAGGTATGTTTCTCGCCAACGGCGCGAGCTGAGGCACGGTATGAAACGTAGGCCGCGACGGCGAACGCGGCGCTTGCAATCAGCCATAACAACGCAGGGCCTCGCTCGCCGAGTGCGTTGTACGCCAACGCGTTGAGGGTTGACCCTTTGCCAACAAAAGGCGGGGCGCTGGGGTGCAGGAACTCGCTGAGGCCGAACCAGAAGCCGCCAAGGGCTAATCCAAGGAAGGCGGGCCACTTTGCAATGTCACGAGGGGCAAAGCCCTTGGCCATCTGTTCCCGCGAGATGGCTTTCGCAGGGCGCTTCCTGTCCCAACGGATGAACGCCAGAAATGCGAGCATGACGGCTATGAGTGCAAGGAGGGGCGCGAGGACTGACATGGATGCCTTGTGTTCTGCGATTGGCCGCGAAAGCGGCGTTTTTCCGCCGGGCAGGCGAGGATGATGCGAGTCGGCAGGGCGGCGGCGCATGATCCCGTCGGACGCTTCCAGAATAGCGATTCAGCAGTTTGTTGACAATTGAATTCAATCGAATACATTCGTGTTCGTCGGAATTCATTGGAAGGCGGTGCCGCATGGCGACGCAGGCGATCACGATGGAGCCGCTGTCGGCTCGCATCCCCAGCGACCTCTACCTGTGGCTGGCCCAGCTGCAGGTGGAGGGCGCCACGACCAACAGCGACAAGCTGCGCGTGCTGCTGGGCCAGCTCAAGCGCCAGCATGACGGCGCCTTCGACTACGTGGCGGCGCATACCTGGGCGCGCGATCTGACGCACCGGCTGCGCGAGGCGCTGGTGCGCATCGAGGGGCAGGAGGGGCGGCACTCGGAGGTGCTGGGCCAGCTGGTGGAGCAGGTCACGGCGCTGATGGCGCTGGTCATCAGCCATGCGCCGGCGACGGCTGACGAGGCCGCCAAGCTGGAAGACGCGCTGGTGCGCCGCGCCGCGCTGCTGGGCGAATCCCTGCTGCGTCAGGCCGCCACCGGCAAGGCGCATGCCTTCGACCCCGACGTGGTGAAAAGGCACCTCGGCGCCAGCATCGAGCTGGCCTCCAATCTCCATCCCAACCCCGGAGCCTGACATGGCCGATTCCCTGAAGACCCGCGTGGGCCGCGTCATCGCCGGCAACCTGCATGCGCTGCTGGACAAGATCGAGGACCTCAACCCGCAGGCGGCCATGGAGCAGGCGCTGCGCGAGGCCGGCGGCGTCATCGACGAGGTGCGCCACGAGCTGGGCAGCGTCAGTGCCAACCGCCACTTGGCGCAGCAGCAGCATGCGCGGCTGAACCGCAGCCACGAAGACCTGCGCGAGCAGATCGCCCAGGCCCTGGCCGCGCAGCGCGAAGACCTGGCCCGCGCCGCCGTCGCGCGGCAGCTGGACATCGAGGCGCAGATCCCCGTGCTGGAGACCACACTGGCCGACCTGGCGCGGCAGGAGCAGGAGCTGCAGGGCTTCACCGCCGCGCTGCTGGCCAAGCAGCGCGAGATGCAGGAGGCGCTGGCCGCCTTCCGCAGCAGTCGCGCGGCCGCCGCGTCGGCCGCGCAGCCGGCCGGCCAGTCGGCCGTGGACCAGCGCCTGGCCCAGGTGGTGGATGCCTTCGACAAGATCTACCAGCGCCAGACCGGCCTGAACGGCACGCCGCCCGGCGACCTGAAGCAGGCCGCGCAGCTGCGCGAGCTGGACGAGCTGGCGCGCGATCACAAGATTGCCGAGCGCATGGCCCGGCTGAAGGCCGGCGAGCTCTGAGAATGCGCACCGTGCCTTCAGGGAGGAACCGATGAATCTCTTCACCGCGCCCGAGACGCTGCCCTTCGGCGTGGCCGTCGCGCTCATCGTCGCCATCGCGCTGCTGGAAGGCCTGGGCATGCTGGTGGCCCTCAGCCCCAGCAACGTCATCGACGACCTGCTGCCGCAGGCCATGCCCGAGTCCGGCCTGGACCGCGTGCTGGGCTGGCTGCACCTGGGCCGCGTGCCGGCGCTGGTGCTGCTGCTGCTGTTCCTGCTGGGCTATGCGCTGTTCGGCTATGCGCTGCAGAAGGTGGCGTTCAATCTGCTGGGCGGCTTCCTGCCCGCCTGGGTGGCCGGGCTGCTGGCCGTGCCGCCGGGCCTGGCCACCGTGCGCGGGCTGGGCAGCCTGGTGGCCCACATCATCCCGCGTGACGAAACCACCGCCGTCAGCGAGCAGTCGCTGGTGGGCCGCGGCGGCATCGTCAGCGGCGGCACCGCGCGCCGTGGCCTGGCGGCGCAGGCGCGGGTGCGCGACGCGCATGGCCGCGTGCACTACCTGATGGTGGAGCCCGACCTGGACGACGAGGTCTTCGAGGAGGGCGCCCAGATCCTCATCGTCCGCAAGGCCGGCGCCTTCTACCGCTGCATTGCCAACCCGCATCCCAACCTGATCTGAGGGAGAGAACGAAAGAATGGACAACATCATCGACATCGCCGTCATCAGCGGCATCGCGCTGCTGGGCCTGCTGACCATAGGCTTTGTGTTCGCGCGGCTGTACAAGCGCAGCACCAAGGAGACCGCCTTCGTGCGAACCGGCCTGGGCGGGCAGAAGGTCATCATGGACGGCGGCGCCATCGTGCTGCCGGTGTTCCATGAGTGCGTGCTGGTCAACATGAACACGCTCAAGCTCGAAGTGCTGCGCCGCGAGCGCGAGAGCCTGATCACCAAGGACCGCATGCGCGTGGACGTGACGGCCGCGTTCTTCGTGCGCGTGAAGCAGACGGAAGAAGCCGTCAGCACCGCCGCGCAGACGCTGGGCACGCGCACGATGAGCCCGGAGGAGCTGAAGGCGTTGGTGGAGGACAAGTTCGTCGACAGCCTGCGCGCCACCGCCGCGACCATGACCATCCAGGAGCTGCAGGACAAGCGCCGCGACTTCGTGCAGGCGGTGCAGAACGCCGTGGCCGAAGACCTGGAGAAGAACGGCCTGGAGCTGGAGTCGGTGTCGCTGACGAGCCTGGACCAGACCGACAAGCAGTTCTTCAACCCCAACAACGCCTTCGACGCCGAGGGCCTGACGCGGCTGACCGAGCAGACCGAGGCGCGCCGCAAGCAGCGCAACGACGTGGAGCAGGACACCGAGGTGCAGGTGCGAACCAAGAACCTGCAGGCCTCGCGCGAGAAGCTCAACATCGAGAAGGATCAGGAGTTCGCCAGCCTGGCGCAGAAGCGCGAGATCGAGATGGCGCGAGCCGAGCAGATCGCGCTGATCGCGGCCCAGCAGGCCGAGCGCAACCGCGAGGCCGAGACGGTCAAGATCGAGGCCGAGCGTCAGGTCAGCCAGCGCCGCATCGAAGCCGAGCGTGAGATCAAGGCGGCCGAGATCGAGAAGAACCTCGTCATCCAGACGCGCGAGATCGAGCAGGAGCGCCAGGCCGAGCTGAAGCGCGCCGAGCAGCGCAAGCAGGTGGAGATCGCGCGCCAGGATGCGCAGATCGCCATTGCGACCAAGTCGCGCGAGCAGTCCGAGGCCGATGCCGCGGCCAACCTGGCGCGCGCCGAGGCCGTGAAGGCCGAGGAAACCGTCAACACCGCGCGCCAGGTGGCGGTGGCCGAGCGTGACAAGGCCATCCAGCTCATCGAGGCCAGCAAGGACGCCGAGCAGAACGCCATCGCGGTCAAGGTGTCGGCCTCCGCCGAGAAGGAAGCGGCCATCGACCGCGCCGAGGCGCTGACCATCGAGGCGAAGGCCAAGCAGGCCGCCGCACTCGCCGAGGCCGAAGGCCGCCGCGCGATCAACGAGGCGCTGAACACGCTGTCCGCCGCGCAGATCGACCTGCAGGTGCGCACCCAGCTGCTGCAGCAGCTGCCGGCCATCCTGGCCCAGGCCGTCAAGCCGATGGAGAACATCGACTCCATCCGCATCGTCTCGGTCAACGGCATGCCGGGTCAGGGCGGCAGCACGGGCGAGGGCGGCGCCGCCCCGGCCGGCGGCACCTTCCCCGAGCAGGTCATGAACTCGGCGCTGCAGTACCAGATCGCCAAGCCCATCGTCGATGCCGTCATGCAGGACGCCGGCCTGTCCAACCAGGGCATCACCGGCATCGCGCAGCACCTGGCGGGCATGCTGAAGCCGGCGGCGACGACGCCGGCGGAATGAATCAGGACGAACGCGAGGGCGCGCTCGGCGCCTGCGCCGCGGGCCTGGCGCTGCGGCGTGGCGTCTCGCTGTAATCCGAAGGGGGCTTCATCAGCGCAGGGTCGGGCTCGCCGCGCCTGATCTTCTCCAGCCGGTAGTTCTGCTCGCCGCTGCGCGGGTCGGCGTCGCGGCTGGAGACGGTCAGCATCAGCTCGGGGCTGCGCCACACCTCGCGGCTGATGACGATGGGGCGCTCGTTGCCGATCTTGCCGGCCTCGATGGTCCAGGTCGTGCGCTCGCCGTTGACCTTGAGGCCGTCGATCTCCTTGGGCGGCAGCGCCGTGGTGGTGCCGCCTTCGCGCGGCAGGCCGAGCGCCAGCGGCGGCACGGGCGGCACCGGGGCCATCAGCGGCGCGGGCAG
>JBKBVY010000084.1:0-12566 GCA_046289335.1 Roseateles sp.
GCCGGTGCGGCCCGGCCGGGTCGGCTGTGTTCCACTTCCGGCGTGAATTCCGACGTCGTCTCTCCCAAGCCCGCCCGGCCGCCCGCACCGGCCTTCCCGCTGCCCCAGCCCGCCCACGCCGCCCGCCTGCCCGCGGGCCTCGCGCCCGAAGACTGGGCGCGCATCCGCCAGGCCGCGCACGCCCTGCCGCAGGTACTGGTGCCGGCCGACCTGGATGACGGCAGCGACCATGCGCTGGACCGCCTGGGCTGCATCCAGATCTCCAAGGCCGCCGCCGGCGGCCGGCCCAGCCGCTGGATCCTGCCGGCGCACATCCCCGTCGCGCTGGCGCAGCTGGACGCCACGCCGCTGGCCAACACGCTGCGCCCGCTGATGCAGCAGCGGCTGCAGCAGCTGGAGAGCCTGGGCCTGCGCCGCGAGGGCCTGGTGTTCACGCGGCTGTGCATCCACCCCCTCACGCTGGCCCACGAGGGCTGGCGCATCGACCTGTCGCACCGCGTGCCGGTGCCGGAAGGCCCGGTGTGGGCCTTCTTCCGCGACGGCGATGCGGCCGCGTTGCGCCATGCGCTGGGCCAGGCGCCCGAGTACTCGTACACCGCCGAGCTGACGCTGCACCTCAACCACCTCGTCGCGCGCAGCGAGGCGCTGGGCGATGCGGGCCAGCTGGCCTCGCTGCTGCCGCGCCTGCAGGCCGAGTGCGGCGTGCCCATGCCCTATGAGGACCTGAAGGCCGCGCTGACCCGCGCCCAGGACCGCTGGGAGCAGCAGGTCGAGGAGCAGAGCACGCTGGCCAGCCTGGGCCGCGAGCTGGCCTTCCAGGGCTACCCGGACAGCTTCGACACCGCCCGCAAGCTGGGCCGCAAGGTCACGCTCTACCTCGGCCCGCCCAACAGCGGCAAGACGCACGCGGCCTTCGAGCGGCTGGCGCAGGCGCTGGACGGTGCCTACCTGGCGCCGCTGCGGCTGCTGGCGCTGGAGGGCCGCGACCGGCTGGTGGCCCGCGGCGTGCCCTGCTCGCTGCTGACCGGCGAGGAGAACGTGCCGGCCGACAACGCGCGCGTGGTGAGCAGCACCATCGAGATGGTCAACACCCGCGACGTGGTGGACGTGGCCGTCATCGACGAGGCGCAGATGATCTTCGACGACTCGCGCGGCTGGGCCTGGACGCAGGCCATCGTGGGCGTGCCCGCGCGCGAGCTCATCATCATCGGCTCGGCCTATGCCGCGCCGGCCATCGAGCGGCTGCTGCAGCTGTGCGGCGAGAAGCCCGAGAAGCGCTTCTTCGAGCGCAAGCAGCAGGTGCAGCTGATGCCCGCACCGGTGCCCATGGCCCACCTGCAGGCCGGCGACGCGGTGGTGGCCTTCAGCCGCCGCGACGTGCTGATGCTTCGCGACCAGATCGCCCAGGACGGCCATGCGGTCAGCGTCATCTACGGCGCGCTGCCGCCCGAGGTGCGGCGCCGCGAGGCCGAGCGCTTCGCGGTGGGCGCCAGCGACATCCTGGTGGCCACCGACGCCATCGGCATGGGCCTGAACCTGCCCATCCGCCGCGTGCTGTTCTCGACGCTGGAAAAGTTCGACGGCGTGGGCGACCGCGAGCTGTCGGTCAGCGAGGTGCACCAGATCGCCGGCCGCGCGGGCCGCTACGGCATGCACGACGAGGGCTTCGTCAGCGTGCTCAAGGAGGCCGAGGCCGACGCGATGAAGACGCTGCGGCAGCTGCTGCCCAAGGAGCCGCGCGCGCCGCGCGACTTCAAGGCCCCGGTGGCGCCCAACTGGCGGCATGTGGACACCATCTCGCGGCGGCTGGGCGTCAACAAGCTCTACGCGGTGCTGAGCATCTTCATGCAGCAGCTGCGCCTGGATGACGCGCACTTCGCCGTCGCCGAGCTGGAGCAGATGCTGGAGCTGGCCGAGATGCTGGACCGCAACGCCGGCACACTGCCGCTGCAGGAGCGCTTCCGCTACGCGCAGGCGCCGGTGGACTCACGACTGCCCATGCTGGTGGAGCAGTTCGCGTCCTGGGCCACCCAGCACGCCCGCACCGGCCGCGCCGGCGACCCGCACTTCCTGGACGAGTACGACCAGCACGGCCGGCTGGACCGCATGGAGCAGGCGCTGCGCATCTGCACGCTGTGGCTGTGGCTGGACCTGCGCTTCCCGGGCGTGTACGGCCATGTGGAAGAGGTCATCGACCTGCGCGGGCGGCTGAACGACGGGATCGAGCGGCAGTTGAAGGGGAAGAAGGCGTTGTGGCAGAGGCGGGGGCGGTAGGCGTACCATCCGCGGCATGCAGCTCACCACCGGCACCGTCATTGGCGGCAAGATCGTCATCGAAGGCGAGCCGCTGCCCGAAGGCACAGTCGTGACCATCCTGTCGCGCGAGGCGAACGAAACCTTCCTCGTGCCTAAGGAACTGGAAGCCGAATTGCAGGCATCCCTCGACGAACTGGACCAGGGGCTGACGCTGCCCGCGGAGGATCTGCTGAAGCGCATCCGCCGGGCGTCGTGATACGCAGCAACGTCGTCGTCACGCGCAGGGCCGCCCTGCAGCTGGAACGCGCGGCCTTGTGGTGGCGCAACAACCGGCCGGCGGCGCCTGACGCCGTGGCCGATGACTTCGAGGATGCGCTTCGGTTGCTGTCCCTGCAGCCCGAGCTGGGCGCTCGATCGGCATCGCCGCGCTACCCTGACTTGCGACGCCTGTACCTCTCGCGCATCCGTTATCACGTCTACTACCAGGCGCTGCAGGGCAAGGTCGTGGTCCTCGCGTTCTGGCACGCCAGCCGCCAGTCCCCCTCACTCTGAGCGCGCCTCGGCAGGAGGGCCTCAAGCTGATCGGCTCAGGACACCCAGGCGCATCAAGTCCCTCGCCGTCGCCAGGATCGCTTCCCTGGGCGCCCGCGGCACCCACCCCAGCACCTCGCGCGCATGGCTGGCATCCTGGTGCCGCACCACACCCAGCTCGCTGGCCGCGGCACGCACGGTGGGGCTGACCTTGGCCAGCAGGCGCACGCTCCAGTCCGGCAACTGCAGCGTCGGCACGCGGCGCGCGTCGGCGCCCAGTTCCTCGCGCAGCACGGCGGCGATGTCTCTCAGCCAGGTGAAGCCGCCGCAGGCGATGAAACGCTCGCCCGCCATGCCGGGCGCCGTCAGCGCGCGCCAGTGCAGCTCGGCCACGTCGCGCACGTCCACGATGCCGAAGCCGATGCGCGGCAGCGCCGGGATGCGTCCCTGCAGCAGGCTTTGCACGATGACCACACTGGCCGAGTAGTCGCTGCTCGCCACCGGGCCCAGCACGACGGACGGATTGACGGTGCAGAACTCGATGCCGCCGCCCTCGCGGGCCACCCAGTCGCGCGCGGCGCGCTCGGCCACCGTCTTGGACTGCACATAGGGCGGGATGCCGGGCACGTCGAGCCGAGTCCAGTTGGCCTCGGTGAAGCGGTGCTCGCCCGGGCCATGGCCGTAGGCGATGGCGGCGACGGACGAAGTCATGACGACCCGCTGCACGCCCGCATCACGCGCGGCCTTCAGCGCGCGCAACGCGCCGTCGCGGGCGGGCACGATGAGTTCGTTGGCATCCCGCGGCACGCCCACCGGCAGCGGGGAGGCGACATGGGCCAGGTGGCTGCAGCCGGCCGCGGCCTCGGCCCAGCCGGCGTCGTGCAGCAGGTCGGCGCGGAAGCAGCGCAAGTGCTCGTCACCCGGCGCCACACCGAGCAGCTTGCGCAACGCCGGCTCGCGGGCCAGGTCGCGAACGGTGGCGTGCACCTGCCAGCCTGCGGCCAGCAACTGGCGGATCAGCACGCCGGCAATGAAGCCGCTGCCGCCGGTGACGAGGATGCGTGGCATGGAAGCGCTCATGAGCGCGGCATTGTCCGCAACGGCCCTAGCATGGCGCGATGACGACGCCCTCGCCCCGCGACCCGCAGCCACAGCACAACGGCCCCGCCGCCCCGGGGTGGCGGCTGCGGCTGTACACCATCATCTTCGAGGCCGACACGCGCGCCGGCCGGACCTTCGACCTGGTGCTGGTAGCGCTGATCCTGGCCAGCGTGACCGTGGTGATGCTGGACAGCATCGCTAGCGTTCACGCCCGCCACAAGACGCTGCTGACGGTGCTGGAGTGGAGCTTCACGGCCATCTTCACGGTCGAGTACATCGCCCGGCTGGTGTGCGTGCGCCATCCGCTGCGCTATGCGCGCAGCCCCTTCGGCATCATCGACCTGGTGGCCGTGCTGCCCACCTATCTCGCCATCCTGGTGCCGGGCCTGCATGCGCTGATCGACGTGCGCGTGCTGCGGCTGCTGCGGCTGTTCCGCATCCTCAAGCTGGGCGCCTATGTGCACGAGTTCGGCATGCTGGGCCGGGCGCTGATGGCCTCGCGGCGCAAGATCCTGGTTTTCATGAGCTTCGTGCTGATGGTGGTGACCATCATGGGCACGCTGATGTACGTGGTGGAGGGCCCGGCGCATGGCTTCACCAGCATCCCGGTAGGCATCTACTGGGCCATCACGACCATGACCACGGTGGGCTTCGGTGACATCACGCCCAAGACCGACCTGGGCCGCGTCATCGCCTCGGCCATGATGCTGCTGGGCTGGGGCACGCTGGCCGTGCCCACCGGCATCGTCACGGCCGAGTTCACCGCGCAGAAGATGGGCCGTGCGCCCACCACGCGCACCTGCCACGAATGCCTCAGCGAGGGCCATGCGCCCGACGCGCGCTTCTGCCGCGACTGCGGCGCGCCGCTGCCGGCCTGGCAGCACGACGAGGCGCTGTTCGGGGCGCCCGCCCGCGACCCATGACGCACGTCATGCCAGGACCACTGCGCATTGCGCCGGCCCCGCAGCACGCGGACAGTGACGCCCTCTGACACCAACGGACCCGCCTTGACCTCCACCCTCACCGACGCCGGCACGACCGGCGTCCGCCACGACCGAGCCTTCCTGGGCCACCCCGCCGGCCTGGGCTGGCTGTCCTTCTGCGAACTGTGGGAACGCTTCAGCTACTACGGCATGCAGGCGCTGCTGGTGCTGTACCTCAGCAACTACCTGTTCATGCCCGAGAACATCGGTCAGGTGGCCGGCATGGACGCGCTGCGCGGATCCATAGAGAACGTCACCGGCCCGCGCTCGCCGCAGCAGCTGGCATCCGCCGTGTTCGGGCTCTACGTGGGCCTGGTCTACCTGCTGCCCATCTTCGGCGGGCTGGTGGCCGACCGCTGGCTGGGCCGCACGCGCACCGTCGTCATCGGCGCGCTGCTGATGGCCGCGGGCCATTTCCTGATGGCCTTCGAGGCGGCGCTACTGCCGGCTTTGGGCTGCCTGCTGCTGGGCGTGGGCGCCTTCAAGGGCAACATCGCTGCGCAGGTCGGCGACCTCTATGCGCCCGGCGACAAGCGCCGCGCCAGCGCCTTCCAGATCTTCATGCTGGCGGTGCAGATCGCCGTCATCGCCGCGCCCATCGTCTGCGGCACGCTGGGCGAGAAGGTGGGCTGGCACTGGGGCTTCGGCTCGGCCGGCGTGGGCATGCTGATCGGGCTGTTCGTCTACCTGGCCGGGCGGCGCTGGCTGCCGCCGGAGCCCGTTCGCGGCGCGGCCAAGGCCGCTGAAGCGCGCCCGCCGCTGGGCAAGCGCGGCGCAGCCCAGGTGGTGCTGTTGGTGGCCCTGCTGCCGCTGCTGATGCTGTCGGTCGTCGGCAACCAGCAATACAACAACGGCTTCCCGCTGTGGTCGCAGCAGCACATGGACAGGGTGGTGGCCGGCTTCACCGTGCCGGTGACCTGGCTGCAGGCCGTGGATGCGCTGACCAGCACCGGCACCATGCTCGCGTCGCTGGCCTTCTGGCGCTGGTGGGCCGCGCGCGGCCGCGAGCCCGACGAGATCACCAAGATGGCGCTGGGCTGCTTCGTCGCGGCCTGCGCGCCGGCGCTGCTGATGATCCCGGCGCTGGGCATCGAGGCGGGCGGCGCGCGCTTCAGCATCCTGTGGTCCTTCGCCTATGCGCTGGTCAACAACATCGGCTTCGCCAACATCATGCCGGTGGGCCTGGCGCTGTACTCGCGCGCCGCGCCGGGCGGGCTGCAGGGCGTGATGATCGGCATCTACTACCTGCACCTGTTCTTCGGCAACACCTTCGTCGGCTGGCTGGCCGGGCTGCTGGAGACCCTGCCGGGCTCGCAGTTCTGGCTGCTGCATGCCGGGCTGGTCGCGGCGGCCGGCGTGGGGCTGCTGGCGGTGAAGCTGGTGTTCGGCAGGCTGCTGGCGGCGGACGAGGGCAAGCCGGCATCCGCTGCCTAAACTGGCCCGCATGATCACCGTCCACCACCTCAACAACTCCCGCTCCCAGCGCGTGCTGTGGCTGCTCGAAGAGCTGGGCCTGCCCTACGAAGTCAAGCGCTACGAGCGCGACGCCAAGACCTCGCTGGCGCCACCGGAGCTCAAGGCCGTGCACCCGCTGGGCAAGTCGCCCGTCATCACCGACGGCGCGCTGACCGTGGCCGAGAGCGGCGCCATCCTGGAGTACCTGGTGGAGCGCTACGGCCAGGGCCGGCTCAAGCCCACGGGCGAGCAGGCGCTGCTGCACTACCGCTACTTCATGCACTTCGCCGAGGGCTCGGCCATGCCGCCGCTGGTCATGAAGCTGGTGTTCAACAAGGTCAAGCGCGCGCCGGCGCCGTTCTTCGTGAAGCCCATCGCCAAGAGCATCGCGGACCGCGTGCTGAAGAGCTTCGTGCAGCCCAATATCGATGCGCAGCTGGCCTTCCTGGAAGCCGAGCTGAGCCAGCGGCCCTGGTTCGCGGGCAGCGAGTTCAGCGCGGCGGACGTGCAGATGAGCTTTCCGCTGGAGGCCGCGGCGTCGCGAGGCGCCGACATGGCGGCCTACCCGAAGCTGAAGGCCTTCCTGGACCGCATTCACGCGCGGCCGGCGTACCAGCGCGCGCTGGAGCGGGGCGGGCCGTACGACCTGCTGAGCTGAGCGCACCTCAGCGCTTGGGTACGTACGCCACCACCTGACACCCCGGCCCCTTGGGGTCGTCGCAGCAGGCGGCCAGACTCGTCCCCGCTCACTCGATGGCCGCGCGTGTGCCACCGCACGGCGGCGGCGGTGCCGGCCAGGCCCGGGAGTTCCGCGGGGTTACGCGGCCGGCCGGCTGCGGTAGAAGGTGACCGGCTCGGCCTTCAAGGCTTTCAGCACGTTCTTGCGCATCGCGCCCACCACGTGCATCTCGCAGGGCTTGCAGTCGAAGCGCAGCGTCAGCACGTCGTCGCCATGCTTGAGCATCAGCGGCTCGGCGCGCACGGTGCCCTGCACACCGGTCACGCCCTTGGCCTGCTTGGGGCACAGGCTCAGCGACCAGCGCACGCAGTGCTTGGTGATCATCAGCGGCACCTCGCCCAGCTCCTCGTGGCTCTCGTAGGCGGCGCCGATGACCTTGACGCCGTGCTTCGCATAGAAGGCCGCGGCGCGGCTGTTGTAGACGTTGGCCAGGTAGGTCAGCGTGTCCTCGGGGTAGGGCACGGGCGGCTCGACGGGGGTGTCGCGCGGCAGGCGCTGGAAGGCCGCCGCGCGCGCGGCCTCCAAAGCCGCGATGCCGTCGCGGCGCAGCGCGTTGAGCTTGCTCGCCGGCAGGAAGAGCGGCTCGCCGCGCATCGCCAGGCGCACGCGGCGGGCCGTGAAGCGGGTGTCGCCCAGCCGGGCCAGCGCTTCCTTCATCTGCGCGTCGGCCTGGCTTGCGTCACGGGCCGGCTCATGGCTAGCGGCCAGCTTCACGGAGGCCTTCGCACCGGTCTCGTCCTTCAGCGTCAGCTCGAAGCCGTCGTTCACCTGCGCCAGCGTCAGGTCCACCGCGATGCGACGCTCGGCGCTGGGCTTGGCCAGCAGGCGCTCCCAGGCCATGTCGCGGTTGCGGCTGATGGCCGTGCCGGGGAACAGGTCCTTCAGGTCGGCAAAGGTCTGGCCTTTGGACAGGTTGGGCTCGATGCGCCAGCGCGTGCCGCCCAGCGCCGTCGCCACGTTGACTGGCACGCCCTGCAGTTCGCCCTGGCGGTCCCACCAGGTCAGCGCGTCGCCGTTGTTGACCACGCGGGTCGCGTCGCCGGTGTCGAGGTCGAAGCTGTCCGGCCCCACACGCACCACCTCACCCAGCGGCAGGCCGGCATGCTTGGGGGTGTCGAAGGCGCCGATGTCGATCTTGCGGCCGTTGACGAAGTAGTCCGTGCCGCCGCGGTTGAAGGCCTGCTCGGGCTCGGGCGTGAAGCTGAAGCTGCAGCGGCCGTGGCTGGTGCGGCCCAGCTCGGGGCGGCGTTCGATGAGGGCGTCCAGCAGCGTGCGGTAATGAGCCGTCACGTTCTTGACGGTGGCCATGTCCTTGTAGCGGCCCTCGATCTTGAAGCTGCGGATGCCGGCATCGATCAGCGCCTCCAGGTTGGCGCTCTGGTCGTTGTCCTTCAGGCTCAGCACATGCTTGTCGTGCGCGATGACGCGGCCCTGCGCGTCGGTCACGGTGTAAGGCAGCCGGCATTCCTGGCTGCAGTTGCCGCGGTTGGCGCTGCGGCCCGTGTGGGCATGGCTGATGAAGCACTGGCCGCTGTAGGCCACGCACAGCGCGCCGTGCACGAAGAACTCCAGCGTCGCGTGCTGCACCTGCTCGCGGATGGCGATGATCTGCCGCAGGTCCAGCTCGCGGGCCAGCACCATCTGCGAGAAGCCCACGTCCTGCAGGAAGCGCGCCTTCTCGGGCGTGCGGATGTCGGTCTGGGTGCTGGCATGCAGCTGGATGGGCGGCAGGTCCAGCTCCAGCAGGCCCATGTCCTGCACGATGAGCGCATCGACCCCGGCGTCGTACAGCTGCCAGGCCTGCTGGCGTGCGCCTTCCAGCTCGTCGTCGCGCAGGATGGTGTTCATCGTGACGAAGATGCGCGCGTTGAAGCGATGCGCATGAGCCACGAGGCGGGCGATGTCCTGCACGCTGTTGGGCGCCTTGTCGCGCGCGCCGAAACCGGGGCCGCCGATGTAGACGGCATCGGCGCCGTGGTTGACGGCCTCGATGCCGATGTCGGCATCACGGGCGGGGGCGAGCAGTTCGAGCGGAATGCGTGGGAGCAGAGGGGCGGCCATGCCGGATTTTAGAAAGCCGCATGACGAGCGGCAGGGCCGCGCGGCTGCGCTACCGTCGCGCGCCATGCAACGCCGCCTCCTGCTGTCCCTGCCGCTGCTGGCCACGCTGCCGGCGCGGGCCGCGCCGTCCACCGCCCTGCCCAGCGTGCAGGTGCTGCCCCAGCCGCTGGCCATGCCGGGCCTGGGCCGCAGCCGCACGCTGCGGCTGTGCCTGCCGCCCAGCTATGCCAGCGCGCCGGAGCGGCGCTACCCGGTGATCTACATGCACGACGGCCAGAACCTGTTCGACGCCGCCACCAGCTATGCGGGCGAATGGGGCGTGGACGAGACGCTGGCCGCGCTGGCGCGCGACTCCGGCTTCGAGGCGCTGGTGGTGGGCATCGACAACGGCGCCGAGAAGCGCAACTCCGAGATGGCCCCCTTCGACCACCCCCGGCTCGGCAAGGCCGAGGGGCCGGCCTACCTCGACTTCATCGCGAAGACGGTCAAGCCCTTCATCGACGCCGGCTGGCGCACCCGGCCCGAGCGCGAACACACGGCGCTGATCGGCAGCTCGCTGGGCGGCCTGATCAGCCATGCCGCGCTGCTCAGCCACGGCGAGGTGTTCGGCCGCTACGGCCTGTTCAGCCCCTCCTACTGGGCCGCGCCGCAGCTGTTCGACGCCACCGCCGCGGCGCGTCTGCCGGCCGACACGCGCGTGTACCTGTACTGCGGCGGCCGCGAGGGCGGCGGCATGGCGGGCGACACCCGCCGCATGCACCAGCAGTTCGCGCGCCTGCTGCCCGCCGCGCAGCTGAGCCTGCGCATCGCCGAGCAGGCCGAGCACAACGAGGCCGCCTGGCGCGCCGAGCTGCCGGCGGCGCTGAAGGCGCTGTTCAGCCTCTAGCGGAGCGCGTTCAGCTGGGCAGCCCCAAACGAGGGGCTTCAACACCCGTCCCGCGGGCCGACTCCAGCCGCGTCTCCGCGCACCAGGCCGCCAGGCCGTCCGGCGCCTCGCGCGGCGTGAGGCCCTGGGCACGGATGGCGCCCACATAGCCGTCACGGCCCTGGTCCTTGGCGGCGTAGAGCGCCGAGTCGGCCAGCGCCAGGCAGGCGCGCCAGTCCCACAGCCGCGGGTGCCGCGGGTCCAGCGGGAAGGCGCAGAAGCCGACGGACACCGTCACCCGCACGCTGGCGCCGGCGCCGATGTCGAAGGGCTGCTCACGCACCGCCGCGCAGACACGCTCGGCCAGCGCGGCGGCGTCGCGGCGCTCGGTCTCGCGCACCAGCACCAGCATCTCCTCGCCGCCCCAGCGCACCAGCGAGTCGGTCTCGCGGAACACGCCGCGCAGCCGCTCGGCCAGCTGCACCAGCACCGCGTCGCCGGCCGCATGGCCGTGCTGGTCGTTGACGCGCTTGAAGTGGTCCAGGTCCAGCAGCATCAGCAGCAGGTCGGCGTCCGGGCCCGGGCCGTCGCCGTCGGCGGTCTCGAAGCGGCGCAGGCACAGCCGCAGGTCGTCGTCCAGCCGCAGCTCCAGGTAGCGGCGGTTGCGCAGGCCGGTCAGCGCGTCGGTCAGGCTGAGCTCGCGCAGCTCGGCCGTGCGCTCGTCCACCAGGGCTTGCAGCGCCGCCTCGCGTTGCCGCAGCAGCCGTGTGCGCCAGCGCATCCAGCCCCAGATGGCGGTCAGCCCCAGCAGCACACCGGCCACGCGCGCGGCCGGTGTCTCCCACCAGGCGGGCAGCAGTTCGATGGACAGCTCCAGCTGGTCCGTGCCCCACAGCGTGGGGTGGGCGCTGGCCTGCACCTGCAGCACGTAGCGGCCCGGCTTCAGCGGGCCGAAGCTGGGGTTGCGGGCGCTGGCGTCCACGCGGGTCCACTCATTGTCCAGGCCCAGCAGCCGGTACTGATAGCGCAGCCGCATCGGGTCGGCATAGTCCAGCGCCGCGAACTCCACGCCCAGGCTGCGCGTGCCGACCGGCAGCGTCAGGCCCGCGGCGCCCGGCGGCGGATGCGGCTGGCCGTTCACGCGCAGCCCGCTGATGACCAGCGGCGGGCTGGCCGACTGGGCCACGAAGGCGTCCGGCAGCACGCGCAGCAGCCCGCGGCTGCCGCCGAACAGCAGGCCGCCGCCCGGCAGCTCGGTGCTGGCGAAGAACCAGAAGCTGCCGAAGCTCGCGCCCTCGGCGCTGCCGAAGCTGTCGACGCGGCCGCTGCGCGGGTCGTAGACGTTGATCTGGCTCCAGACGCGGCCCCGGCCGTCCTCGTGCAGGTTGCCGCCGAAGCTGCCTTCCAGGCCCAGCCGCTCGCTGATGCGGTCGAAGCGCGCGCGACCCTGCTCGTCCCAGCCGGCCAGGCGGTGCAGGCCGCCGACGGCCGTGTCCACCCAGACGCCGCCGTCGCGCCCGGCCAGCAGCGCGACCACCACCGGCGCCGCCAGCCCCGCGTCGGGCGCCTCCGGCACGGGCTCGGCCTGGCGGCCATCGCGCACGCGGAACAACCCGGCCTGGCCGCCCAGCCACAGCTCGCCGCCGGGCCGCTCGATCAGCGCGTGGATGGCGCCGTGCAGCGGCCGGCCATCGGCCCGGGCGATGCGCTGCAGCGCCGCGGCGCCGGGGCCGTCCAGCCGGTACAGGCCTTCCTGCATGCCCAGCCACACGTCGCCGCCCGCGCGCACCAGCAGGCGCTGGGCGCGGCCGCCGTCCAGCGGCCAGTCGCGCAGCAACCGGCCGTCGGATGCGCGGTGCTCCAGCCGGCCGGCCGCGGCCATCCACAGGCTGCCGTCGGCCGCCTCGGCCATGATCTCCACCACCGTGCGGCGCTCGCGCGCCAGCACGCCCAGCGTCTGCAGCTCGCGCCGCCCGTCCAGCCGCACGACCTGGCCCTGCTGCGTGGCGCCCAGCACCTCGCCGCTGGCCCGCGTCAGCACCGCGCGCACGTCGGCGTCGGCCAGCACGCCGCCGGGCTGCGGGTCGGGTCCGCGCACCGCCAGCGCCGGGTGGGACAGGTGGCGCTGCAGGCCCAGGCCGTAGCCGCTGACCCACATCGCGCCGCTGCGGTCGCGCAGCAGGCCGCTGACGTCGTTGCCGGCCAGGCCCATGGTGCGGCGCGGGTCGTGGGTGAGGCGGGCCTCGATGGCCTGGCTGCCGGGGTTGATCCACAGCAGGCCGGTCTTGGTGCCCACCCACAGCCGGCCGTCGGGGCCTTCGGCCAGCGCCTGCACCGGCGTGCGCAGCGAATGCACCCAGCGCACGGCGTCGCCGTCCACCACGCCCAGCCGGCCGTCCTGCATGCCCAGCCAGACCCGGCCGCCGCGGCTCTCCAGCAGCGTCAGCACCGTGCCGCCGGCCGGCAGGCCGTCGACCGCGCGGACGGTGCCGCTCGCCGTGTCGAGCATGCGCAGACGCGACACCCCGGCGTCGTTGATGGCGTAGGCGACGAAGGCGCCGTCGGCAGACAGGGC
>JBKBVY010000085.1:0-12439 GCA_046289335.1 Roseateles sp.
CTGGGGCCACCCCCCCCCCGTAACCCACCCCGCCGGGGGGGGGCGCCGGGGGGGGGGGGGCGGCCGGCGTGAGGCCGCCCGGGGGGGTGAGGCCGATCAGGCGGCGCGCTTGCTGGCGCGGCTGGCCGTCTGCGTGGCCTTGACGGCTTGCGAGGTCACGGCCTGGAAGTTGGACTCCGCCACTTCCACGGCCTGCTTGGTGGCCTTCTGCACCGACTCGAACGCGTTGTTGGCGGCGGCCACGGCGGACTTCACCAGCGCGACGGCGTTCTCGGTACCGGCCGGGGCGTTCTTGGCGACGTTGTCGACCAGCGTGGAGAAGGTCTTCTGCGCGTCGGCGAACTGGCTCTCGGCAACCTTGGCCACTTCGGCGCCGGTGCTGGAGGCGATGTCGTAGACGTGGCGGCTGTAGGAAGCGGCCTTCTCGGCGGTGGGTTGCAGCAGCGCGGCTTGCAGGTTCAGCAGTTCCTGCGCGTCCTTCACGGACAGCGCGGCCGCGGTGGTGTCGGCGGCTTCGCTCAGCGCGGTCTTGGCGACTTGCAGGTTCAGCTCGACGAGCTTCTCGACGCCTTCGAAGGCCTTGTTCGTCAGGCCGAACAGGGTTTCGATGTTGGCCTTGTGGGCGGCGATGATTTGTTCAGCGGTCAGCATGGTGGACTCCGATTTCAGGTGGGTGAACCGACTGCGGTGCTGCTTTGCTGCACTGCAACATGACTCGAATGATAGGGGCCGGCGGCCGGATTGCAAGCACTTTTTGTGCGGTGCAGCAAACTAGGGGTACCGGCTGTGACATCCGACAGGCGCTAAGGTGCCGCCGCATGCTGGCCTTTCATTCCGACGCCCACAGCCTGGCGCTGCCGCCGGGCCACCGTTTTCCGCAGTCCAAGTACCGGCTGCTGCGCGAGCATTTCGAGCGCGAGCCTGGCCGGCTGCGGCTGCGGCCCGCGCCGGCCGCGAGCGACGGCGAGCTGGCGCTGGTGCACACGCCGGACTACATCGATGCCGTGCTGCACGGCACGCTGAGCGCAGCCCAGCAGCGCGAGATCGGATTTCCGTGGAGCCCGTCCATGGCCGAGCGGTCGCGGCGCTCGGTGGGCGCCAGCATCGCCGCGGCGCGGGCGGCGCTGGACGAGGGCGTGGCCGCCAACCTGGCCGGCGGCACCCACCATGCCTATGCGGACAAGGGCTCGGGCTTCTGCGTCTTCAACGATGTGGCGGTGGCCGCGCGGCTGATGCAGACGGAGTGGTCCCGGCAGTGGCGCAGTCGCCTGCCGGTGCTGGTCATCGACCTGGACGTGCACCAGGGCAACGGCACGGCGGCGATCTTTCGCGACGACGACAGCGTGTTCACCTTCTCCATGCACGGCGCGCGCAACTTCCCGTTCCGCAAGGAGCCCAGCGATCTGGACGTGGAACTGCCCGACGGCTGCGGCGACGCGGACTACCTGGCCGCGCTGGATGAGGCGCTGGACCAGGTCTGGCGGCGCTGCGCGCCGGGCCTGGCCTTCTACCTGGCTGGCGCCGACCCGCACGAGGGCGACCGCCTGGGCCGGCTCAAGCTCAGTACCGCGGGCCTGGCCGAGCGCGACCGCCGGGTGCTGGAGGCGCTGCGCGAGCGCGGCATCCCGGTGGCGCTCAGCATGGCAGGCGGCTATGGCCACGACTTGTCGACCACGGTGGCCGTGCAGGTCAACACGCTGACGCTCGCGGCCGAGGCCTGGTCGCGCTGGCCTTAGGCCTCAAGCCAGAGCGCCGCGAACCAGCCGTTGGCATCCGTCCAGACCTTGCCGGGCCTGAAGCCCGCGCGCCGCGCCAGGGCCTGGAAGCCCGACACGGTGTACTTGTGCGAATGCTCCGTGTGCAGCGTCTCGCCTTCGTGGAAGCCGTAGCACTGCCCGTCCAGGCGCAGTTCCAGCGGCTGCCTGGCGCGCAGGTGCATCTCGATGCGGCGGTAGGCCGGGTTCCAGAAGGCCAGGTGCTCGAAACCGTCGGCCGGGAACTCGGCGCCCAGTTCCCTGCGGGCGCGGTCCAGCAGGTTGAGGTTGAAGGCCGCGGTGACACCGGCGGCGTCGTTGTACGCCGCATGCAGCGTGCCGGCGTCCTTCACGAGGTCGATGCCGATCAGCAGCCCGCCGCCGGCCAGTTCGGCCGCCGCCAGGCGCAGGAAGGCATCGGCCTCGGCCGGCGTGAAGTTGCCGATGCTGGAGCCCGGGAAGAAGCCCACGCGGCGGCTGCCGGGCGGACAGGGCGGCAGCGTGTGCGGGCGGGTGAAGTCGGCCATCAGCGGCTGGATGGCCAGGCCCGGATGGTCGCCGGCCGGCGCGGCACAGGCCGCCAGCAGGTGAGGGCCGGAAATGTCCACCGGCACGAACTGCACGCCGTCAAGTGGCATGGCGTCCAGCAGCAGCCGCACCTTGCGCAGCGCGCCGGCGCCGTACTCGACGAGCTGCACCTGCGGGCCGAACTGCTGCGCCATGTCGTCCGCGTGGGCCTGCAGCAGCGCCAGCTCGGTGCGCGTCGGGTAGTACTCGGGCAACTCGCAGATCTGCTCGAACAGGCGCGAGCCGACCTCGTCGTAGAAGTACTTGGGCGAGATCGCCCTGGGCGCGCGGGACAGCGCGGCATGCAGGTCGGCGGCGAACTGCGCGTTGTCGGCCGAAGCCCGCGGCCGGCGCCATTCAATCGAAGGTTTCATCGTGCGAGCCTCAGGCCACTGAACTGCCAGCGCGCGGCCGGCGGGAAGAAGTTGCGATAGCTCGGCCGTGCATGGCCGGGCGGCGTGGCCAGGCTGCCGCCGCGCAGCACCTGCTGGCCCACCATGAACTTGCCGTTGTACTCACCGACCGCGCCCCCCTGCCGGCTTGAAGCCGGGGTAGGGCGCATTGGCGGAGCGTGTCCACTGCCAGGCCTGGTCGGTGGCCTGTGCGAAGCCGGGCAGGCCGCAGGCCGCCTCCCATTCGAACTCGGTCGGCAGCCGGGCGCCGGCCCATTCGGCAACCGCGCAGGCCTCGTAGAAGCTGAGCTGCAGGACCGGCGCCTGCGGATCCATGGGTAACGCACCGTGCAGGCCGAACACGCGGCCGTCCTCCAGCCAGTAGGCCGGGCGCTGCCAGCCCTGGGCCTGCGCCGCGGCCCAGCCGTCGGACAGCCACAGCAGCGGCTCGCGGTAGCCGCCGCTGGCGATGAAGTCCGCATACTCGCCGCAGGTGACCAGGCGGTTGCTGATCTCGAAGGGCGCGAGCAGCGTCGGATGGCGCGGGCCCTCGTTGTCGAATGCGAAGCCGGCGCCGTCGTGGCCGATGTCGACGACGCCGCCGGGATGGGTCAGCCAGGCCTGGGCGATGGGTCGGGCCGGCGCCGGCGTAGACGTGTCATAGGCCGGCAGCAGCGGATTGCAGGAGAAGGCATGCAGGATGTCGGTCAGCAGCAGCTCCTGGTGCTGCTGCTCGTGGTGGCAGCCCAGCTCGACCAGCGCCAGTGCCTCGGCGGGCGCCTGGGGGAGCAGGTCGGCCAGCGCCGCGTCGACATGGGCGCGATAAGCCTTCACCTCGGACAGCGACGGCCGGCTGACTGAGCAGACCGCGCTGCGGCCGGGCATGGCGCGGCCCCAGGCTCTCGTAGTAGGAGTTGAACAGCCGTGGCCAGCGCACGTCGAAGACCCGGTAGCCGCTCAGATGCGGCGTCAGCACCAGCGCCTCGAAGAACCGGGTGGTGTGGGCCAGATGCCACTTGGCGGGGCTGGCATCCGGCATGGACTGCAGCTGCGCGTCCTCGTCCGACAGCGGCGCAGCCAGGTCCAGCGAGCGGGCGCGCGTGGTGCGCAGGAGGTCGGTCAGCATGGTGGGCAACGCTAGCGCAGTCTGTTGCCAACGGTATGTCAGTGCGGCGCCTTTCGTCGCGGCAAGATGCGCCGCGTCCCTCCGCTGGGGGACTTCAGCCTGGGGGGCTGCGGCTGGCGATGGGCCAGGCCGCCAGCAGCCCCACGGCGATGCCCAGCGCATCGGCCAGCACGTCGCGCCAGTCGGCCGAGCGTGGCGGCAGCAGGCTTTGTGCCAGCTCGATGCCCACGCCGTAGGCCAGCAGCGCCAGCACCAGCCAGCCCCACAGCCGCGGCCGGGGCCAGATGGCCCAGGTGGCGGCGAAGGCCAGGCAGCCGAAGGCCAGTAGGTGGTTGGCCTTGTCCCAGCCGGTGTTCATGGCCTCGGGCGGCTTGGGCGACAGCGCCAGCCAGGTGATGACGACGAGCAGCGCGAGCAGCAGCGCGCGCCACAGCGGGCGCCGGTGGGGCGCGGTGCAGGACAGCAGCAGGGTCAACATGGCGGGCGCATTGTGGCGGCGGCGCCGCCGCCGGCCGCAGCGGGCAGGCCTTGTCACTGCCGGGACAAGACCGGGCGACGGGCGCTGCCTAGAATCGAACGGTCGTTCTATTTCCGGGCCGGCCGCTGGAGACGCGGTGCGGCCCGCCAACCGAGGTCGTGCCCATGACAGCCCATTACGAAGTCCGCGGCAGCGTTGCCGTGATCACGCTCGACAACCCGCCCGTCAACGGTCTGGGGTTGGCCACCCGCGCCGCCTGCGCCGCGGGCGTGGAGCGCGCCGAGGCCGATCCGGCCGTTACGGCCGTCGTCATCACCGGCGCCGGCAAGGCCTTCTCGGGCGGCGCGGACATCAAGGAGTTCGGTAGCCCCAAGGCGCTGGCCGAGCCCAATCTGCTGAGCCTGATCGGCGTCGTCGAGGCCTGCAGCAAGCCCGTCGTCGCGGCCATCCACAGCGTCTGCATGGGCGGTGGCCTGGAGCTGGCGCTGGGCTGCCACTACCGCGTGGCGCAGAGCGGCACCAAGGTCGCGCTGCCGGAGGTGAAGCTGGGCCTGCTGCCCGGCGCCGGCGGCACGCAGCGGCTGCCGCGCGCTTTGGGCGTGGAGCCGGCGCTGAACATGATCGTCAGCGGTGAGCCGGTGGAGGCCCAGATGCTGGCCATGGTCCCGGGCCAGAAGCTGTTCGACCAGGTCGTCGATGCCGACGTGGTGGATGCGGCCGTCAAGTTCGCTGAAGGCATCGCCGACAAGCGCCCGCTGCCCAAGGTGCGCGACCTGAAGGCCCGCCACCCCAATGCCGAGGCCTACTTCCAGTTCGCCCGCAACATGGTGGGCGGCATGAGCAAGAACTTCCCCGCGCCGCTGCGCTGCCTGGAGGCGGTGGCCGGCGCGGTGACGATGAAGTTCGACGACGGCATGCGCGCCGAGCGCGAAGGCTTTGCCGCGCTGATGCTGACGCCCGAGAGCAAGGCGCTGCGCCACCTGTTCTTCGCCGAGCGCGTGGCCAGCAAGATCCCCGACGTGCCCGAGGACACGCCGCTGCGCACCATCGCCAAGGTGGGCGTCATCGGCGCCGGCACCATGGGTGGCGGCATCTCGATGAACTTCCTGAACGCGGGCCTGCCGGTCACGATTCTGGAAACCAAGCAGGAAGCGCTGGACCGCGGCGTCGCGACGATCAGGAAGAACTACGAAGCCCAGGTCAAGAAGGGCAAGCTGAAGGAAGACAAGTACGCCCAGCGCATGGCGCTGCTGAGCACCACGCTGAGCTATGACGACCTGAAGGATTGCGACCTCATCATCGAAGCCGTCTTCGAGGAGATCGGCGTCAAGGAAGCCGTGTTCAAGCAGCTGGACGCCATCGCCAAGCCGGGCGCCATCCTGGCGTCCAACACGTCCACGCTGGACGTGGACAAGATCGCCTCGTTCACGAAGCGTCCGCAGGACGTGGTGGGCATGCACTTCTTCAGCCCGGCCAATGTGATGAAGCTGCTGGAGGTGGTGCGCGGCAAGGCCACGGCCAAGGACGTGCTGGCGACCGTGATGGCGACGGCCAAGAAGATCAAGAAGACGGCCGTCGTGTCGGGCGTCTGCGACGGCTTCATCGGCAACCGCATGATCGAGCAGTACAGCCGCCAGGCCGGCTTCCTGCTGGACGAGGGCTGCTCGCCGCAGCAGGTGGACAAGGCCATGGAGAAGTTCGGCATGGCCATGGGCCCGTTCCGCATGGGCGACCTGGCCGGCAACGACATCGGCTGGGCCATCCGCAAGCGCCGCTATGTCGACAAGCCCGGCATGAAGTATTCGGCCAGCGCCGACCGTCTGTGCGAGCTGGGCCGCTTCGGCCAGAAGACCGGCGCCGGCTGGTACGACTACCAGCCCGGCAAGCGCGATGCGATCCCGTCGCCGGTGGTGGACGAGATGCTGGCCAAGCACCGCGAAGCCATCGGCGCCAAGACTCGCCAGATCAGCGACGAGGAGATCGTGCACCGGCTGGTGTTCGCGCTCGTCAACGAGGCGGCGCACCTGCTGGAAGAGGGCATCGCCCAGCGCGCGTCGGACGTGGACATGGTGTATCTCACCGGCTACGGCTTCCCGATGTGGCGCGGCGGCCCGATGTGCTACGCCGACACGGTGGGCCTCTTCAACGTCGTGCAGGCGATGAAGCGCTTTGCGAAGAACCCCATGGACGACGGCGCGTTCTGGACGCCCGCCCCCTTGCTCGCGCGGCTGGTGGCCGAAGGCAAGAGCTTCACCTGACGCGCCCGTCCGACTGACAAGGATCAAGACATGAGCAACGCACTGATCGTCTCCACCGCCCGCACCCCGCTGACCAAGAGCTGGAAGGGCGCGTTCAACATGACCCATGGCGCCACCCTCGGCGGCTGGGCCGTCGCGGCGGCCGTCGAGCGCGCCGGCATCGAGGCCGGCGCCGTGGAAGACGTGCTGATGGGCTGCGCCAACCCCGAGGGCGCCACCGGCGCCAACATCGCGCGCCAGATCGCGCTGAAGGCCGGTCTGCCGGTGACCGTCTCCGGCGTCACCATCAACCGCTTCTGCTCCAGCGGCCTGCAGACCATTGCGATGGCCGCGCAGCGCATCATCGCGGGCGAGGGCGACGTCTACATCGCCGGCGGCGTGGAAAGCATCTCCTGCGTGCAGCAGGAGATGAACAAGCACATGATCACCGACCCGGCGCTGATGAAGCAGAAGCCCGAGATCTACTGGACCATGCTGCAGACCGCCGAGAACGTGGCCAAGCGCTACAACATCTCGCGCGAGCGCATGGACCACTACGGCGCCGCCAGCCAGCAAAAGGCCTGCGCCGCCCAGGCTGCCGGCAAGTTCGCTGACGAGATGATCACGGTGACCACCACCATGGGCGTGGCCGACAAGGTGATGGGCCTGATGAGCAAGGAAGTCACCGTGTCGGCCGACGAAGGCCTGCGCGAGGGCACCACCTTCGAGGGCATCAAGGATCTGCGCACGGCGCTGCCCGGCGGCGTCATCAGCGCCGGCAATGCCAGCCAGTTCAGCGACGGCGCCGGCGCCTGCGCGGTGGTCAGCGAGCAGTACGCCAGCACGCACAACCTGAAGCCGCTGGGCCGTTTCCTCGGCTTCGCCGTGGCTGGCTGCGAGCCCGATGAAATGGGCATCGGCCCGGTGTTCGCCGTGCCCAAGGTGCTGAAGAGGCTGGGCCTGACGGTGGCCGACATCGACCTCTGGGAGCTGAACGAAGCCTTCGCCGTGCAGGTGCTGTACTGCGCCGACACGCTGGGTATTCCGATGGACCGGCTGAACGTCAACGGCGGCGCGATCGCGCTGGGGCATCCCTACGGTGTGTCGGGCCAGCGGCTGACGGGCCATGCCCTCATCGAAGGCAAGCGCCGTGGCGCCAAGCGGGTGTGCGTGACGATGTGCATCGGCGGCGGCATGGGCGCGGCCGGTGTATTCGAAGTGATCTAGCCCACCCCCTACCGGCTTCGCCGGCCCCCTCAAGGGGGCCAGCCGCGCAGCCCGGCAAAGCCGGATCTGCGGGCTCTGCTGGACAAGTCGGCAGGGCTTGGCTATGCCTCAATGATGAGGGAGTGCGTATGCGCGAGACCTTGGATTTCCTGCTGTTCGACTGGCTCAAGGCCGCCGACCTGACCCACCGCGAGCGCTTCGCCGAGCATTCGGCCGAGACCTTCGCCGCGGTGCTGGACACCTGCGAGAAGATCGCCCGCGACAAGTTCGCGCCGTTCAACCGCCTGGCCGACACGCAGGAGCCGCACTTCGACGGCGAGCGCGTGCACCTGCCGCAGGCCACGCACGACGCGACGCGGGCCTATGCCGAGTCCGGCATGCTGGCCGCGGCGCAGGACTACGACGTGGGCGGCATGCAGCTGCCCTGTGTCATCGAGATGGCGGGCAACGCCTTCTTCAGCAAGGCCAGTGTCGCGCTGGGCGGCTACGCGATGCTGACCTCGGGCAATGCCAGCCTGCTGATGGCACACGGCACGCCGCTGCAGCGCGAGGTGTTTGCCAAGCACGAGTTCGCCGGCCGCTGGTTCGGCACCATGTGCCTGAGCGAGCCGCAGGCCGGGTCGTCGCTGTCCGACATCGCCACCCGCGCGGAGCTGGAGGACGAGTCCGATCCGCTGGGCCCGCGCTACCGCCTGACCGGCAACAAGATGTGGATCTCGGGCGGGGAGCACGAGCTGACCGAGAACATCGTCCACCTGGTGCTGGCCAAGATCCCCGGGCCGGACGGCAAGCTGATTCCCGGCACCAAGGGCATCTCGCTGTTCATCGTGCCCAAGCATCTTGTCAACGAGCGCGCCGAGCTGACCGGCGAGCGCAACGACGTGGCGCTGGCCGGGCTCAACCACAAGCTGGGCTACCGTGGCACCACCAACTGCCTGCTGAACTTCGGCGAAGGCCGCTTCACGCCGGGCGGCCGCAAGGGCGCCATCGGCTATCTCGTCGGCCAGCCCGGCGAGGGCCTGCGCTGCATGTTCCACATGATGAACGAGGCCCGCATCGGCGTGGGCCTGGGCGCGGTGATGCTGGGCTATGCGGGCTATGAGGCTTCGCTCGACTACGCGAAGCAGCGCCCGCAGGGCCGCCCCATGACGGCCGCCGGCAAGGACGCCGCGAGCCCGCAGCGCCCCATCATCGAGCACGCCGACGTGCGCCGCATGCTGCTCGCGCAGAAGAGCTATGTCGAGGGCGGCCTGGCGCTGGAGCTGTATTGCGCCCGCCTGGTCGACGAGCTGCACACCGGCAGCGATCCGCAGGAGGCGCAGGCCGTGCTGGACGTGCTGATCCCGATTGCCAAGAGCTGGCCCAGCGAGTGGTGCCTGGAGGCCAACTCGCTGGCCATCCAGGTGCTGGGCGGCTACGGCTACACGCGCGACTTCCCCGTCGAGCAGTACTGGCGCGACCAGCGTCTGAACATGATCCACGAGGGCACGCACGGCATCCAGGCGCTGGACCTGCTGGGCCGCAAGGTCGTGCAGCAGGGCGGCGCGTCGCTGGCGGCGCTGGCCGCGCGTGTGCAGCGGACGATAGAGCGCGCGATGCAGACCGACTGGGCGCCGCAGGCCAACCAGCTGGCTGCCGCGCTCGCGCAGGTCGGCGGCGCCACCAAGAAGGCCTGGAGCACCGGCCAGCCCGAGGAGGCACTGGCCAACGCCACGCCCTATCTGCAGGCCTTCGGCCACACGGTGCTGGCCTGGCTGTGGCTGGACGTGGTGCTGGGCGTGCAGGGCGACGGCGACTTCGCGCAAGGCAAGCGCGCCGCGGCGCGCTACTTCTTCGCCTACGAACTACCCAAGACAGCCGCCTGGCTGGACGTGGTGGCTCGCCGCGAGCCGCTGTGTCGCGAGATCAAGGCGGAATGGTTCTGAACACAGGAGACACCCCATGAGCACCAAAGTCCAAGACCTCTTCGACCTGACCGGCCAGGTGGCCCTGGTCACCGGCGGCTCGCGCGGCCTGGGCCTGCAGATCGCCGAGGCGCTGGGCGAAGCCGGCGCCAAGATCATGCTGACCTCGCGCAAGGCCGCCGACCTGGAGCAGGCCGTGGCCCAGTTGCAGGACCGCGGCATCGACGCCCGCTGGATCGCGGCCGATGCCGCCAAGCCGGAAGACGTGCAGCGTGTCGTCGACGAGACCATGGAGCGCCTGGGCCACATCGACATCCTCGTCAACAACGCCGGCGCCACCTGGGGCGCGCCGGCCGAGGAGCATCCGCTGGCCGCCTGGGACAAGGTCATGGACCTGAACATCCGCAGCCTGTTCGTGTTCGCGCAGGCGGTGGCCAAGGCCAGCATGATCCCGCGCAAGTCGGGCCGCATCATCAACGTGGCCTCCATCGCCGGCCTGTCGGGCAACTCGGGCGCGATGAAGACCATCGCCTACAACACCAGCAAGGGCGCGGCCGTGAACTTCACGCGCGCGCTGGCCGGCGAGTGGGGCCAGTACGGCATCACCGTCAACGCGCTGGCGCCGGGTTTCTTCCCGAGCAAGATGACGCAGGGCCTGCTGGCCGCCGTGGGCGCCGAGAAGATGGCCTCGCTTGCGCCGCTGAACCGGCTGGGCGACGACGACGACCTGAAGGGCGCGGCGCTGCTGTTCGCATCGCGCGCCGGCAAGCACATCACCGGCCAGATCCTGGCGGTGGACGGTGGTGTGTCCGCCGTTCATGGAAACTGACGGGATGGAGTTTCCCGTCCACATCCCCTTCGTCGAACAACTGGGCCTGGAACTGCACGCCCTCGGCGACGGCGAGGCCGAACTGCGCCTGGCCGTGGCCGAGCAGCATCTGAACTCCTGGCGCGTGGCCCATGGCGGCGTCGTCATGACGTTGCTGGACGTGGCCATGGCCCATGCCGCGCGCAGCGTCAACCGCCACCTGCCGGACCTCGGGCCCGGCGTGGTGACGGTGGAGATGAAGACCAGCTTCATGCGCCCCGGTGAGGGCGGACTGCGAGCGGTGGGCAGGCTGCTGCACCGCTCCACGACCATGGCCTTCTGCGAGGGCTCGGTCTACGGCGCCGACGACAAGCTCTGCGCGCACGCCACCGGCACCTTCAAGTACCTGCGTGCGCTGCCGGCGGGCCGCCAGCTCAAGCCGCTGGGCGGCAAAGGCGACTGAGCCCGCCCCGCATCGCGCCGGGGATTGAGCGAATCAACTGAAACGGCGTTCCGAATCCGGGCACAATCGCGGCTGCGTTCGCCAGCGTGCCCATGAGGACCATGCCGTCCCGCCCGTCGGGGATGGCACCTGGCCAGACGACCGCGCACCGGCCCTCTGGCCCGTGCCCCGGCGTCCCAGCCGCCCCCATCACGTCTTGCGAAAGTACCCGCCATGAAGATCGCCCTCATCATCGAGAACAGCCAGGCCGCCAAGTCCGAGATCGTCCACAACGCGCTCAAGACCGTCGCCGAGCCGCTGGGCCACCAGGTCCATCACTACGGCATGTACACGCCGGAAGACAAGGCCTCGCTGACCTACGTCATGAACGGCCTGCTGGCCGGCATCCTGCTGAACTCCAAGGCGGCCGACTTCGTCGTCACCGGCTGCGGCACCGGCATGGGCTCCATGCTGGCCTGCAACAGCATGCCCGGCGTGTTCTGCGGCCTGGTCATCGACCCGACCGACGCCTTCCTGTTCGGCCAGATCAACGACGGCAACTGCCTGTCCATGCCCTATGCCAAGGGCTTCGGCTGGGCCGCCGAGCTGAACCTGCAGGACTGCTACCGCAAGCTGTTCGAGCATGAGCGCGGCGTGGGCTATCCCAAGGAGCGCGCCGCCATCATGGCCAAGAACCGCGGCATCCTGAAGGACCTGAAGGCCGCCTCGTGCAAGGACATGCTGACGGTGCTGAAGACCGTGGACCAGGACCTGCTGAAGGCCGCCGTGTCGGGCGAGAAGTTCCAGGAGCTGTTCTTCACGAACTGCCAGGACGACGCCATCGCCAGCTACATCAAGAGCGTCCTCGCCTGATGTGAAGGCGCGGCAGTCTCGCGCGCTGCGAGACTGTCGCGATGTCTTCTCCGCCACCCCACCTCACGCTGCGCACGCTGACGCGCGGCGACGGCCTGCTGGGCCTGCGGCCGCGCGGCCCGCTGGGACCGCGGGGCGAGCAGGTGACGGTGGCGACGCTGGCGCGGCGGGATGCCGACGCCGAGCAGGCGCTGATGAAGCTGGGCCTCGTCGCCCTGGACCCCGCGCTGCTGCAGTGGCGTGGCAGTGCGCCGCCCCTGGGCGGCGAATCGCTGTGGACCTTGCCGCAGGAAGAGTTCTTCGGCGACTTCCATGCCGAGGCTGTACCCGCGCTGCAGGCCCAGGGCTGGCAGGTCACGACCGAGCCGGGCTTTGCCCACCACAGCCAGTTCGTCAGCGGCTGGCAACTGGGCCTCACCGAGGAGGAGCCCGAAGCGCCCAAGCCCAGCCGGCGTGTGCAGGGCTTGCAGTTGGAGCGCCGCACCGGCGCCTGGCTGGTGAGTCTGGGCATGGAGGTGGACGGCAAGACGCTGGACCTGGCCCCGCTGATCGCCAACCTGTTGCGCCGCGACAAGCGCTGGCTGGACGCCGTGGCCATCGCAGCCATCGAGGACGACGCTGTCGTGTCCTT
>JBKBVY010000086.1:0-12405 GCA_046289335.1 Roseateles sp.
CGCCATGATGGGCATGGTCAGCGCGGCCTGGCCGGTGCCGGAGTGGATGAAGAAGTTGATGACCGACTGGATGGCGAACATCTTCTGCGCCGCGAATACCGGGTTGTCCGAGGCCACCAGCGGCGCCAGGCTGTTGAGCATGGTGTCGATGATCTGGCCGTCGCGCATCAGGATGACGGTGCCCTTGGCCAGCGCGATGACCAGCGCGGTGCCGATCAAGTCCTTGGCGCCGTGCAGGAAGGCGGCCATGAACTCGTCGGCCGAGAAGCGCGAGACCACGCCCACGGCCACGGCCATCACCAGGAACAGCGCGGCGATCTCCTCGATGTACCAGCCGAACTTGACGACCCCGAAGATCATGCCCACCAGCGTCGCCGCGAACAGCCACAGCACCAGGCGGTGGCGGCGCGTCATGCCCGGGAACTGCTCGAAGCTGGCCATGTCCAGCGTGCGGCGGCGCTCCTGGTCCAGCGCATAGGTGGGGCTCAACTCGGGGTTGCGGCGGATGCGCAGGGCCCACCACTGCAGGAAGGCGATGGTGATGGCGGTGGCGACGGCCCAGCACAGCGCGCGGTAGCCCAGGCCCGAGAACATGGGCACGCCGGCAATGCCCTGCGCGACGCCCACGTTGAACGGGTTCAGGAAGGCGGTGGCAAAGCCCACCTGCGAGCCGACGAAGGGGATGGCCATGCCGGTCAGCGTGTCCAGGCGCAGCGCCAGCGCCAGCGGGATGAAGATCATCACGAAGGGGATGGCCTCCTCGGCCATGCCGAAGGTGGCGCCGCCCAGCGAGAACAGCGTGACGAACACCGGGATGACGGCGGCGCGCACGAAGGCCGAGCGGCCATGGGCGCGGGCCACGGTCTTGATCATCGCGTCGATGGCCTCGCTCTTCTGCAGCACCGCGAAGGCGCCGCCGACGATGAGAACGAAGCCGATGATGAGCGCAGCCTCGACGAAGCCCTTGATGGGCGCCGTCAGCAGCGCCGTCAGCCCCTGAGGCCGCGACTCGACGACGTGGTAGCTGCCGGCGACGACGACGGTCTTGCCATCGACCACCGCGGTGTCGAAGCGGCCGCCCGGGACCACCCAGGTGGCGAGCGCAATCAGGGCCAGCAGGGCGAACAGCAGCACATAGGTGTTGGGCAGGCGCAGTTTCATCGTGGGTCTCACATCGACAGGAGTTTTCCGCTGCGGAAGGCCTGCGGCCCGGCGATCTTGGCCAGGCGCATGCCGCGGCTGGCATAGCGGCGGGCGCTGCGCGCGAAGCAGCGGCCGGTCACGCTGGCATGCAGTGCGGTGCGGGCGTCGGTCAGCGGGTCGATGATCTCGGCGACCAGCTCGCCGGCCTGCACCCAGTCGCCCGGCGCCTTGGCGAACACGACGATGCCGGCCACCGGCGCCGTCACCGGCTCCACGCCTTCCAGCGGCGTGGCCGGGCAGGCCGCGGGCGGCGGCGGCGCGGTGCCGTCGATGTGGCCGGCGTGCTGCAGGTAGGCGACGAGGGCGTCGGCGTCCTGCGCGGCCAGTTCGTGCGAGACCTCGGTCTCGCCGCGCAGCTCCACGGTGGCGGCCAGGCAGGCCAGCGGGTCGATGGGGAAGCGCCCCTCGAAGTAGGCGGCCAGCTCCCACCAGACGCGGGCGATGGACTCGTCGAAGGGCTCGTCGCCCGACACCGCGCTGTGCAGCAGCGCCTGCGCGCCCAGATAGCCGGCCAGCGGCGCGAGGACTTCAGCCTGCGGCGTGCCGGCGTACAGGTGCACGACGGCCTGGTTGTCGCAGTGCAGGTCCAGCACGAGGTCGGCGTCCATGGCCAGCGTCTGCAGCAGGCGCTTGAGCGCCTCGGTCTCGGTGGCGGGCTGCCAGGCGGCCAGCAGCTCGCGGCTGGCGGCGCGGATGATGCGGGTGTTGGCGGCCACGTCGGCGCCCAGCCGGTGCTCCACGGCCGCGGCCAGCGCGGGTGACAGGTGGCGGAACTGGCGGTTGAAGTTGGTGCCGGTGGCCAGGTCGAAGCGGCCCAGCGACGCGCCCTGCAGGTCTTGCGACAGGCCGATGGGATTGGCCATGGGCACCAGCACGATCTCGCCCGCAATGGCGCCCGCGTCGTCCAGCGCCTGCAGCCGCGCCATCAAGGCCTGCGCCACCAGCATGGGCGGCACTTCGTCGGCATGCAGCGCGGCCTGCAGATAGGCCTTGCGGCCGGAGGTGCCGCGGCCGTAGTGCAGGCTGCGCAGGCGTCGGGTGGTGCCGGGGCTGGCCGCCGGCAGGTCGTGGTGCAGGGTTTTCATCGCGGTCGGGCGGCGGGGCCGCCGGCGGTCATTTCGGGGCGAGGGGGGTGGGCGAGGGGTTGGCCAGCTGCACGGGCGTGACGTCCAATCTCACGTTGAGCACGGTGTAGTCCTCGCCGCCGAAGGCGCCGCTGAACCAGCCGACCAGCCCCGGGCCCTTGTAGAGGCGGAACTCGAAGCCCGGCTCGCGCGCGCTGCTGCCGGCCTGCGGCTTGGGCCGCCAGGCCAGGCCGCGCACTTCCGGCGCGGCGCTGTCCAGCAGCTGGGCCATGGCGGTGACGATGACGCCGTCACCCAGGATGTCCATGAAGTAGCCATCGCCCTGCAGATAGGGCTTGTAATCGCTGGCCGCGGGGTCGATGCGCGACTCGGCCAGCTTGTACTTGGACGGCGTGGTCACGCCGGTGGCGAGGTCGTGGCGGTCGCCGCGGTCCAGGTAGCTCAGCAGCGCGCCGCGCAGGTTGAAGGCCGGGATGCGCGGATCGGTACTGGCCTTGGACAAGTCGACCAGGAGCGCGCCGCGCGCGCCGATGACCTCCACCTGCTTGCCCTTGATGACGGCGGCCGAGTCTTCCTCGATGCCCAGGCCCAGCTGGTAGCCGAAGGCCT
Source organism: Roseateles sp. (assembly GCA_046289335.1). GTDB lineage: Bacteria > Pseudomonadota > Gammaproteobacteria > Burkholderiales > Burkholderiaceae_C > Pelomonas. The sequence continues at coordinate 2,898 of JBKBVY010000086.1, forward strand.
GCATGGCCGGCAGCATGCGGCCGATGCGGCCGCGCTTGAGGAAGTGCTGGTCGATGAAGAGGTCCGGCCCCACGAAGCCCAGGCCGCGGTCGTACTCGCGACCCTCGCGCCACTGGCCTTGCAGGATGCGCATGTTGTCCTGTGCGTCGCGGAACATCATGCGGCTCATGATGGCCGCGCCGGCGCTGGTGCCGGCCACCACGCCGCCGTCGGCCAGCACCTGGCGGATGGCCTTGAGCATGGCGGTGGGCTGGCCGCCGGGCTGCAGCGTGTCGACGATCAGCTCCTGCGCGCCGCCGGAGAAGAACACGCCGCGCGAGGACGCCACCTTGGCGATCAGCGCCGGGTCGTTGAGCTTGGCCTGCAGGTCCACGCCTTTCAGGCGCGGCGCGACGGGAATGGCCTCGGCCTGGGCGCCGCGACGGTTCAGCGCCTCGACGATGCGCGTGGCGCTGCGCTCGGGGTTGGCCGCGGCCGTCGCGAAGACGGCGATGCGCGCGCCGGCGCCGCCGGCCTCGTCGACGATGCGCTGCCACACCGCGTCGTTGTCGAAACGCAGGGCGCCGCCGATGACGACGGCCGTGCCCTGGGCCTGGATGGTGGGGCTCAGCGCCTGCAGTGCGCAGGCGAGCAGCAGGGAGGTAAGGCTTCGCATGCAACCATCTTGTCAGCGGGCCTGCGGCATCGACAGCGGGTTGCACCTTGCAAGGGCCCGGCACGCAATTCCATGTCGCATCTGCGCAAGACGACCGCGCCGGCGAGGTGCGCCCGCCATGAGCGCTTGCCGTGAAGCGACGCGCATTTGCATGCAAGCGACCAGCGCGCCTAAACCCCATAGGCAAGTCGCAAGCCGCCTCCCTAGAGTGAATTGCAAGGCAGCCGCCTGTCCCTCCATCCACCCGAGGCCTTCATGACTTCAACACGCAACTTCTCACTCACCGTGCTCGCGCACGCCGCGCTGCTGGCCGCAGCTTCGATGCCCATCGCCCACGCGCAGGAGCAGAAGCTCGAACGCGTGGAGATCACCGGCTCCAGCATCAAGCGCATCGACGGCGAGGCCGCCTTGCCGGTGGACGTCATCAAGCGTGGCGACATCGACAAGATCGGCGTGACGACCGCGGCCGAGCTGCTGCAGAAGATCACCTCCAACGTCGGCGGCCTGACCGACGGCGCCAGCATCACCGACCAGTCCGGCGCCCAGCGCGGCTTCAACGGCGCCAACCTGCGCGGCCTGGGCGTGTCCAGCACGCTGGTGCTGCTCAACGGCCGCCGCCTGGCCAACTTCGCCTCGCCCGGCGACAACGCCGGCGTGGACCTGAACAACATCCCGGCCGGCGCCATCCAGCGTGTGGAGGTGCTGAAGGACGGCGCCTCCGCCATCTACGGCACCGACGCGATGGGTGGCGTCATCAACTTCATCACGCGCAAGGACTACCGCGGCTTCGACGCCACCGTCTATGCGCTGCGCACCGACGAAGGCGGCGCCGGCAAGACCACCTTCAGTGCCTCGGGCGGCTTCGGCGACCTGGTCAAGGACCGCTTCAACGTGTTTGCCGCGGTGGACGTGCAGAAGCTCGACGCGCTGGACGCCAGCCAGCGCAGCTTCATCCAGGAATACAGCCTGCCCACGCGCCTGCCTTCGCAGACCTCCAGCAACAGCTTCCCGGCCAACGTGGACCTGACCTCGGCCCAGCTGACCGCGCTGAACAACTTCGTGCTGGCCAACCCCAACACGGCGCTGAAGGGCTCCAACGCCAACGGCACCTGGAACCCGGGCGGACCCAACTCCGGCTCGCGCCGCGTGAACTTCGGCAAGGCCTCGTGCACCGGCGGCCTGAACCCCAACTCGGTCCAGCCGCTGGGCCTGGGCGGCCGCGAGGGCTGCTCCTACGACTATGTGGCCGGCTCGGAGATCTATCCCAAGTCCGACAAGGCCAGCGTGGTGGGCCGCGCGACCTTCCAGCTGGCGGACGAGCACCAGGTCTTCATCGAGGCCTTGTTCGCCAAGACCGACACCGACTACTCGGCCTCGCCGGCCACGGCGCGTTTCCGCACGTCCTCCGGCATCACGCTGCCGGCCTCGCTGCAGGCCGTCACGGGCGTCACCGGCGCGGTGGACTTCCGCTTCCGCCTCGAAGACGCCGGCAAGCGCACCAGCCGCGTCGAGAGCCAGGCCAGCCGCATCGTGGCCGGCGCCACCGGTCGCTTCGGCGAGTGGGACTACGACACCGCGCTGAACTACAGCGTCAACAAGGCCACCGACCTGAACCTGGACGGCTGGGTCTCGCTCAGCAAGCTGGAAGCCGGCATCAAGGCGGGCCAGTACAACCCCTTCCAGCGCGCCAGCGATCCGTCGGCCGGCCGCGCCTTCATGAACGGCATCAAGATCAACGGTGCCGCCCGCATCGCCGAGGGCAGCTCCACCAGCCTGGACGGCAAGCTGACCCGCGCGCTGGCCGCGCTGGACGGCGGCGACCTGATGCTGGCCATGGGTGCCGAGCTGCGCCGCGAGCAGGTGGAGTTCCGCGCCACCGATGCGCTGAAGAGCAACGACGTCAACAACGACCGCTCCAGCTCCGGCCCGCTGCTGGCCGACACCGACCACAAGCGCGATGTGATGGGCCTGTTCGCCGAACTGAGCGCGCCCTTCACCAAGCAGTGGGAAGGCCAGTTCGCGATCCGCCACGACCGCTATGACGGCATCTACGACGCCGCCACCAAGACCACCTCGCCCAAGCTCAGCACCACCAACCCCAAGATCGGCCTGAGCTTCCGCCCCGACCGCACGCTGCTGGCGCGCGCGTCCTACGGCACGGGCTTCCGCGCGCCCACGGTGTCGGAGCTGTTCCGCCCGCTGCGCTCGGGCATCACGGCCAGCTTCGTCAAGGACCCCATCTCCGGCGAAGTCGCGCAGATGGCGGTGGACCGCTACTCCAACCCCGAGCTCAAGCCCGAGAAGTCCAAGCAGTTCAACGTGGGCCTGGTGTTCGAGCCCTCGCGCAACTGGAACGGCAGCGTGGACTACTGGGCCATCCGCAAGACCGACATCATCTCGGAGATCGGCGAGGAGACCATCTTCACGAACGAGGTCTACTACAAGGACCCGACCATCGTGAAGCGCTTCTCCGACGGCTTCGTCGAGTTCGTCAACGTCAGGAAGGAGAACCGCGGCAAGCTCAACACCAGCGGCTTCGACCTGTCGCTGACCTGGCGCGGCGAGAACACCGCCTATGGCCGATTCGGCGCCAACCTGGGTGGCACGCTGATCACCGAGTACAAGTTCAACACCGATCCGCGCTCGCCCATGGTGGACGGCCTGGGCAAGTTCCGCGACGACAAGGCCGTGCAGCGCTGGCGCCACAAGGTCAGCGTGGACTGGGACATCGGCAAGTTCGGCTTCACGCTGACCAACACCTATTCCTCGTCCTACCGCGATCAGAACACCCCGGGCCTGGCGGCCGACGCGTGGAACAACCGCGACGTCAAGGCCTACTCGCTGTGGGACCTGACCGCCAGCTACCGCATCAGCGAGTCGCTGCGCCTGCGCGGCGGCATCCTGAACCTGGCTGACACGGCCCCGCCGTTCACCAACCAGTCGCGCTACTTCCAGGTCACCTGGGACCCCACCTACGGCGACCCGCGCGGCCGCAGCGCCTACCTCAGCCTGACCTACCAGATGCGCTGAGCCTGAACCGGGACCGGAGAACGTCCGGTACCTTTTTCCATCTCGATCGCGCAGTGACGCCGCCCTCCGGGCGGCGTCGTTGTTTCTGCACCGGCCGTCGCGCTCGGCATGCCTATCGTTTGCAATGCGACCGATAGATGATTTTTCTGACGATTGATCTAGTGGAATCTACTGAAATGCAATCGATTGCAAAGACCGTGGCATGCGCCCAGAATGAGGCCATGGACGAGTGGCGGCACGCCGCGGCTGCCGCCGTCCAGCCTCGCAGAAGGCCACCGATCCACATCCACGGAGACATCGCATGCCCAGCACCTCTTCGCGCTTCCGGCGCTTCCCGCGCCGTCACGCCCTCGCCGTCGCCGCCCTGGCCCTGACGGGCGCCGCGGCCCAGGCCCAGCAGGCGGCCGCCGAAACCGCCGACGGCCTCAAGCTCGATGCCGTCGTCGTGACCGGCAGCTCGACGGCCAAGTCCAAGATGCGCTCCAGCGTGGCCGTCTCCACCATCGAGAGCGAAAGCGTCGGCGCCGTGACGGCGGCCAGCTCCACCGACCTGCTGCGCGGCGTGCCAGGCATCCGTGCCGAGGCCAGCGGCGGCGAGTCCAACGCCAACGTGGCGGTGCGCGGCATCCCGGTGTCGGCCGGCGGCGCGCGCTACATCCAGTTCCAGGAAGACGGCCTGCCGGTGCTGCAGTTCGGCGACATCGCCTTCGCCACGCCCGACACCTGGATGCGTGCCGACGCCGGCTTCGAGCGGCTGGAAGTGGTGCGCGGCGGCTCGGCCGCGCTGCTGGCCACCGGCGCGCCGGGCGGCATCATCAACTTCATCAGCAAGACCGGCCTGGAGCAGGGCGGCTCGCTGCAGCTGACCAAGGGCCTGGACTTCGACCAGACCCGCGTGGATTTCGGCTACGGCGGCCGGCTGGCGCCCAAGACGCGCTTCTATGTCGGCGGCTTCTACCGCGTGGGCGATGGCGGCCGCGACGGCGCCGACGGCACCGAGAACGGCGGCCAGGTGCGCGCCAACGTGACCTTCGAGCTGCAAGGCAAGAGCTTCGTGCGCTTCAGCCTCAAGCACCTGGACGACCACAGCCCCACCTTCATGCCCACGCCGGTGAAGTACGTCAACGGCAGCATCCAGACCATCCCCGGGCTGGACCCGCGCCGCGCGGCCTTCTACGACGCCGGCTGGCCGCTGGACAACACGCTGACCAACACCAACGGCCGCGCCACCAGCAACATCCGCGACGGCTTGAGCGCCCGCAGCGACGCCTTCGGCGCCGAGGTGGACCTGGACGCCGGCGGCGGCTTCCGGCTGCAGAACAAGTTCAGCTGGAGCCGCAACAGCGGCCGCTTCATCGGCATCTTCCCCGGCGACGATGTCAGCGCCGCGCCCGCCGGCACCACCGTCGCGACCGGCGCCGACGCAGGCAAGGCCTACACCGGAGCGAAGTTCACCGCCGTGGTCTTCAACACCCGCGTGGACGATGCCGGCCTGATGGCCAACGACCTGAAGTTCTCGCGCGACTTCGCGCTGGCCGGCGGCAAGCTCGGCGCCGTGGCCGGCCTCTACACCTCGGTGCAGCAGCTGGACCTGACGTGGAATTTCAACCAGTACTCGCTGTCGGCCGACGCCAGCGGCGCCCGCGTGCTGAACGTGCCCGGCGTCGTCAACGGCTCGCCCGGTTTCGGCGGCTGCTGCAGCAACACGCAGGACAGCAAGTACACGACCAACGCGCCCTACCTGGTGCTGAACTACGAGTCGGGTCCGCTGTCGGCCGACATCGGCGTGCGCCGCGACAACCAGAAGGCCAGCGGCAGCTACTACCAGTCCAACGCCGGCCTGAGCTACGACCTGGGCAAGCCCAACCTGATCGACTACGACTTCGGCCGCACCTCCTACTCGCTGGGCGGCAACTACGCGCTGAACCAGGACTTGTCGGTCTTCGCCCGCTACTCCGACGGCGCCGCCTACAACGCCGACCGCATCACCTTCTTCAACAACCCCAACCTCGTCAACGGCAAGAGCCCCACCATCCCGACCAACAAGGTCAAGCAGGCCGAGCTGGGCCTGAAGATCCGCGGCAACGGCATGAGCCTGTTCGCGACGCTCTTCCATGCCAAGACCGACGAGGTCAACGTCGACGTGACGACCAACCCCATCGTCGCCAAGGCCAACAGCTACCGCAGCAAGGGCCTGGAGCTGGAGGGCTCGGCGCGGTTCGGCATCGTCAACCTGCTGGGTGGCCTGACCTGGACCGATGCGAAGCAGGCCGACGGCCGGGCTCCGAAGCGCCAGGCCAAGGTCGTCTACCAGCTCACGCCCACCGTCATCGTCAACGACGCGCTGAGCTTCGGCGTCGGCATCGTCGGCACGACCAAGAGCCAGGACGACGGGCCCACCGGCCCGCTGACCATCACGCTGCCGGCCTACACCGTCGTCAACGCGTTTGCGAGTTATGCGCTGACCGACAAGGCCACGCTGACGCTGGCCGCCAACAACCTCTTCAACGAGCTGGCCTACACCGAGAGCAACGACGGCCGCGGCGCCGCGCGGGCCTACACCGGCCGCACCGTCAAGGCTTCGCTGCGCTACAGCTTCTGAAGTGATACAGCCCCTCGCCCAACCTCGCGGCGCTGAACGCGCGCGAGTCTGGTCGGTCCCCCGCGGGGACGGCGATGCTTGCGGCATCGAGCCGCAAGCACATCGCCCCGTGCGGGCCGGCTTGGGGCGGCCCGGCGCTCGGCCCGCAGACTTCTTGCGCCGCTATGCGCGGCGGACCAACTGACATGAGTCCCATCCTCATTCTTGGCGAAGCCCTCGTGGACGAGTTCCACGACGGCGCGGTGGCTGGCGGTGCGCCGTTCAACGTGGCGCGTTCGCTGGCGGGCCTGGGCGTGCCGGTGCGCTTCGTCAGCCGCATCGGCGCCCACGACGCTGCCGGCCGCCTGGTGCTGGACAGCGCAGCGCGCTTCGGCCTCTCGGTGGACGGCATCCAGCGCGACGCGAGCCGGGCCACCGGCCGCGTCAGCGTGCACGAAGGCGAGGGCGGCGGCCACCGCTTCGAGATCCATGCCGATGCGGCCTGGGACCATCTCGAAGCGCCGGCCTTCCACGACACCGGCGTCGTCTACTTCGGCAGCCTCGCGCAGCGCCATGCGGCGTCGCGCGCGGCCCTCCGTTCGGCCGTCAAGCGGGCCGCAGGCGTGCGCTTCCTGGACCTCAACCTGCGCCCCGGCACCGACACGCCCGAGCTGGCCGCCGAGGCGCTGATGCTGGCCGACTGGCTCAAGGTCAACGACGAGGAACTGGACCGGCTGCTGGCCTGGTTCGAGCCCACGCTGCCGGCGCTGATGGCGCGCTTCGCGTTGCAGCGCGTGGTGGTCACGCGCGGCGCGGCCGGCTGCGCGCTGTACGGCGACAACGGCGCCTTGCTGGCCGAGGTGCCGGGCGTGGCCCAGCCCGCGCTGGTCGACAGCGTGGGCGCCGGCGACGCCTTCACGGCCGTGCTGCTGGGTGGCCTGACGCTGGGCCGCGACCTGGCCGCCACGCTGGTGCTCGCCAACCGCTATGCCGCGATGATCTGCGGCGTGCGCGGCCCGCTGCCGGCCGACCCGGCCGCGCTGCAGCCCTGGCGCGACGCGCTGTACGCCCTGCCGCTGGAGGACTGACCATGGACAAGCCCCACCTGTCCTTCTCGCAGATCGTGAACATGAATGTCGGCTTCCTCGGCATCCAGTTCAGCTTCGGTCTGCAGCAGGCCAACATGAGCCCCATCTACCAGATGCTGGGCGCCGAGGGCAAAGACCTGCCCTACCTGTGGCTGGCCGGGCCCATCACCGGCCTGCTGGTGCAGCCCATCGTGGGCGCCTTCAGCGACCGCACCACCCACCGCTGGGGGCGACGCACGCCTTACTTCCTGATCGGCGCGCTGATCTGTTCGCTGGGCCTGCTGGCCATGCCGTTCAGCCCGGCGCTGTGGTTCGCGGCCGGGCTGCTGTGGATCCTGGATGCGGCCAACAACGTGACCATGGAGCCCTACCGCGCCTACGTCAGCGACCGCCTGCGCGAGGAGCAGCATGCGGCCGGGTTCCTGACGCAGGCCTCGTTCACGGGCCTGGCGCAGACGCTGGCCTACCTCACGCCCAGCCTGCTGGTCTTCTTCGGCATGAACAAGGACGCGCTGGGCGCCAACGGCATCCCGGTCGTCACGACGCTGGCCTTCCTGATCGGCGCGCTGCTGTCCTTTGCCACCGTCTGGTGGTCCGTCCGCAAGGTGCCCGAGCTGCCGCTGCCGGCCGAGGAACTGGCGCGGCTGCGCGCACTGCCGCGCGGCTTCGGCCCGGCGCTGGCCGAGATCTGGGACGCGCTGCGCGAGATGCCGCCCACGATGCGGCGGCTGTGGTGGATGGCGCTGTTCCAGTGGTACGGAATGATGTGCTACTGGATCTACATCGTGCCCACGCTGGCCGCAACGGTGTTCGGCGCCGACGATCCGCACAGCGCCGGCTTTCGCGACGCGGCGCTGCTCAACGGCCAGGTCGGCGGCTTCTACAACGCGGTCGCCTTCGTCGCCGCCTTTGCGATGGTGCCCTTCACCAAGCGGCTCGGCGCGAAATGGGTGCATGCCTTCGCGCTGGCTTGCGCCGCGGCCGGCATGTGGGCGCTGCCCGGCATCAGCGACAAGGCCTGGCTGTTCCTGCCCATGCTGGGCATAGGTCTGGCCTGGGGTTCCATCATGGGCAACCCCTATGTGCTGCTGGCCGGCAGCATCCCGCCCGAGCGCGCCGGGGTCTACATGGGCATCTTCAACATGTTCATCGTCATCCCCATGCTGATCCAGGCCGTCACGCTGCCGCTGTTCTACGACAGCCTGCTGGGCGGCCGCCCCGAGAACGTCATCCGCCTGGCCGGCGTGCTGCTGGCGCTGGCCGCGCTGTGCGTGCTGGCCGTCAAGACCCCCAAGGCTTCGTCATGAAGAACCAAGTCCAGCTCATCACCTATGTCGACCGCCTGGGCGGCCAGCGCGACGGCGCCGACCTCGCGCGCCTCAAGCGCCTGCTCACCGACCCCGCCTCGCCGCTGGCTGGCGTGTTCGGCGGCGTGCACCTGCTGCCCTTCTTTCACGCCATCGACGGCGCCGACGCCGGCTTCGACCCCATAGACCACACGCAGGTGGACCCCCGCCTGGGTGGCTGGGCCGACATCAAGGCGCTGACCGGCGAGCTGGATGTGATGGCCGACGTCATCGTCAACCACATGTCCAGCAGCTCGCCGCAGTTCCTGGACTACGCCGAGAAGGGCGAGGCCTCGGCCTATGCCGGCCTGTTCCTGACGCTGGATGCCGTCTTCCCCGACGGCGCCACCGAGCGCGACCTGCTGGCCGTCTATCGCCCGCGCCCCGGCCTGCCGCTGACCTATGCCACGCTCAAGAACGGCGAGCGCCGCATCCTGTGGAGCACCTTCACCGCCGCGCAGATCGACATCGCCGTGCGCCATCCCCAGGGCCGCGCCTACCTGTCGGGCATCCTGCGCACCTTTGCCGACAACGGCATCCGCATGGTGCGGCTGGACGCGGTGGGCTATGCCATCAAGAAGGCCGGTGCCAGCTGCTTCATGATGCCGGAGACCTTCGACTTCATCGGCGAGTTCGCCGCCGAGGCCCAGGCCCTGGGCATCGAGGTGCTGGTGGAGATCCACAGCTACTACCAGCGCCAGATCGAGATCGCGGCGCGCGTGGACTGGGTCTACGACTTCGCGCTGCCGCCGCTGGTGCTGCATGCCTTCGCGTTCAAGACCGCGACGGCGCTGAAGCGCTGGATCGC
>JBKBVY010000087.1:0-12238 GCA_046289335.1 Roseateles sp.
TCCATCGGCTGGAGCAGCGGTGCTGCGTCCGACCTGTTCAAGAGCGCCACGCGCGTGCACAGCCTGGCCGCGGCGCTGAACTGGAACTTCCTGGACTTCGGCGCCCGCAAGGCCGAGGAGACGGCCGCCCGCGCCGGCTTCGACGCCGCGGTGGCCGCCGCCGAGCAGGCCCAGCTGGTGGCGCTGCAGGATGCCCAGGGCAGCCTCTCCACGCTGCGCGAGACCGAGCTGCAGGCCGCCTCGCAGGCCCAGGCCGCCGACGCCACGCAGCGTGCCCGCGACCTGGCGCTCAAGCGCTACGAGGCCGGCGTGACCGACTTCTACGCGCTGCTCAGCGCCGAGCAGGAGCGCCTGGCGGCGCAGGACGCGCTGATCCAGGTGCAGACCAACCGCGCCGCGGCGCTGCTGGCGGTGCACAAGGCCTTTGCGGCACGCCTGACGGCGCAGTAACCCGTCACCCCACCGGCGCCAGCAGCTTCTCCAGCGCCTCCACCCGGTGGCGCCGGGGGGCGGTGATGGCGTAGAAGCTCTCGGTCAGCGCGGCCGGCTGGCCGGCGATGACGAGCTGGCCGCTTTTCAGCTCGTCCTGCACCACCACCTCGGGCAGCAGCGCCAGCCAGCCGCTGTCGCGGGCGATCAGGCGCAGCAGCGCCATGTCGTCCACCTCGGCGCGCAGTCGCGGCGTCACGCCGGCCGTGGCGCACAGCGCGTCGAAGGCGCCGCGCACCGCATGGCGCGGGCCGGGCAGCGCGATGTCCAGGCCGTCCAGGTCCTCCGGCACGCGCAGGCTGCCCGGCTGCCATTGCGCCGCGGGCCCGACGACCGAGATGGCCTGGCTGGCCAGGAAGCGGCAGTGCAGCGGCCGCTCCGGGCCGGCCGGCACGCTTTCGTTGGCCAGCACCACGTCCAGCTGGTGCTCCACCAGCCGCTGCAGCAGGCCGTCCAGCAGGCCCGATTCCAGCGTCAGCACCACGCCGGGGTCGGCCAGCAGCGGGCGCAGCAGGTTCTCCTGGTAGTTGCGCGACAGCGTGGCCACGCTGCCCACGCGCAGCCGCACCATGCCCTGGCTGCGGCCCTGCAGCCGGCCCAGCAGCTCCTGCCCCAGGCCGAAGATGTCCTCGGCATAGGACAGCACCACCTGCCCCGCCTCGGTCAGCACCAGGCGGCGGTTCTCGCGCGTGAACAGCGGCTCGCCCAGGCGCTCCTCCAGCTGCCGGATCTGCGCCGACAGCGCCGACTGCGAGGTGTGCACCTCCTCGGCCGCCCGTGTCAGATGGCCCAGCTTGGCCACGCGCCAGAAGTAGAACAGGTGGTGGAAATTGAGCTGTTCGAGGCGCATCGTGCTGTTTTATAGATTGTTTTGTTTGCTATATTGAATTTTACAGAACGATCGCCGGTCGCCACCATGCCGGCCCATGGAACAGCTTCAACTCTTCTTGTTCGCCGTGGCGCTGGTGCCGGCCGCGCTGCTGCTGGCGGTGGCCCTGGGTCTGGGCCTGCGCGCCCAGCCGCCGGCACGCGCCTGGGCCGTGTTGCATGCCGGCTCGGCGCTGGCGCTGCTGGCCGCGCTGGTGGCCCTGGGCGGCCAGCTGCTGGGCGAGGCGGCGCCGGCGTCCGGCTGGCTGCGCGTCACCACGCTGGGCGCGGTGATGGCCGTGCTGGTGCAGGCGCTGGGTGGGGTGGTGGGCGTGTTCTCGGCCCGCTACCTGGACGGCGAGCCGGGCCAGACCCGCTATGCCGCGGCACTGGCGGCCGTGCTGGCCGCCGTGCAGACGCTGCTGCTGGCCGACCACTGGATGGTGCTGATCGCCGCCTGGGCCGGCGTGGGCCTGGCGCTGGAGCGGCTGCTGTGCTTCTACGCCGACCGCCCGTTCGCGCTGCTGGCCGCGCACAAGAAGCGGGTGGCTGACCGCGCGGCCGACGTGCTGCTGGTGGTCGCCGCGCTGCTGAGCTGGCGCGAGGTGGGCAGCGGCTCGCTGAGCGCGCTGGCCGCCCATGTGCAGGCCCAGGGCCTGTCGCTGCCGCTGCAGGCCGCCGCCTTGCTGGTGGTGGCCGCCGTGGTGCTGCGCACCGCGCTGATGCCGGTGCACGGCTGGCTGATCCAGGTCATGGAGGCGCCCACGCCCGTGTCGGCGCTGCTGCATGCCGGCGTCGTCAACCTCGGCGGCGTGGTGCTGATCCGCCTGGCGCCGCTGCTGGAGCCGTCCACCGCGGCGCGCACGGCGCTGGTGGTCATCGGCCTGGCCACCGCCTTGCTGTCCGGCCTGGTCATGCTGACCCGCATCAGCATCAAGGTGCGGCTGGCCTGGTCCACCGTCGCGCAGATGGGCTTCATGGTGCTGGAGTGCGGCCTGGGCCTGTACACGCTGGCGGCGCTGCACCTCGTCGGCCACTCCATCTACAAGGCCCACGCCTTCCTGGCTGCGTCCGAGGCGGTGAGCCATGCCAAGCAGCGAGAGCTGCGCGGCCCGCAGACGCCGCATGCCGCCAGCCTGCTGCTGGCACCGCTGATCGCACTGGCCGTGGTGGCCGCGCTGGGCGGCAGCTGGCCCTGGTGGTGGAACGGCGTGCTGGCCCTGGCCTGGGCGCCGCTGCTGTGGACCGCGGCGCTGCCGCAGCTGGCCACCGGCCTGGCCGCCACGGCGGGGCTGACCCTCATCGCCCACCTGGCCCACGGCCTGCCGCTGGGGCTGCTGGACGCGCCGCACGACACGCTGGGCGTCGTCGCGCTGGCCGGCATGGCGCTGCTGTATGCGCTGCTGGCCGCGCTGCAGCTGCGGCCCCAGGCGCTGCTGGGCGCGCGCCGCTGGAGCTATGCCGGCTTCTACCTCGACGAGTTCTACACCCGCTGGACGCTGCGCCTGTGGCCGCACCGCTGGGCGCCCGCGCCGCAGCCCGCCGCCATCTGAAGGAGCCCGACATGCACAACGACGCCCTTGAGCACCAGGCGCTGTCCCGGGCCCACGGCCCGGCCGACGACGCGCTGCGCCAGCGCATCCAGGCCGCCTGCGCCCAGGCCTGCGGATCCATCGCCCCCGCCTGGCCGCTGGACCGCGCCATCGCCGTCAACCCGCACTGGCAGCGTATCGGCATGCCGGTGCGCCGCGTGGCCGCGCGCATGGCGCTGCTGGGCGGCATCCAGGTCTTCCCGCCGCGTGAGCGCCAGCGCGAGGCCTGGGCCAGCGGCCGCATCACGCCGCAAGACCTGGCCCTGGCGCTGCAGCGCCTGCCCGACGCCGCCGGCCTGACCGAGGCCGACTGCGTGGCCGAGCTGGACCTGCCGCCGGGCCTGGCGCCGCTGCCGCTGCTTATCGACGTGCTGGACAACGACCCTGCGCGCGACACGCGCCTCACCTGGCGCCAGGCCATCACCCACCAGGTCAGCCAGACCTGCGCTGCCTTCTTCGACCGCGCCCAGGCCGACTGGCAGCCCGAGCGCGGCCCGGGCCTCTACGCCTTCTGGCGCGACACGCTGACGCATGACCACGGCATCGGCACGTTGATGGGCCTGCCGCGGCTGCAGCAAGGCCTGCAGGCCCTGCCCGCCACCCGCGCCGACGCCGAGGCCTGGGCGCTGCAACACCTGGCGCTGCCTGACGACGCCTGGGCCGACTATCTGGAGGCCGTGCTGCTGACGGTCAACGGCTGGGCCTCGTGGTGTGCCTATCTGGCCTGGCAGGCGCCCGAGGGCGCGCCGGAGCGCGAGCACCTGCGCGACCTGCTGGCCATCCGCCTGGCCTGGGGCGCCGTGCTGCTGGACTGCAAGGACGACGCCTCTGCGCGCCAGGCCTTCGCTGCGCTGCAGGCCGAATGGCGGCGCGCGCCGCAGCGGCTGCAGCAGGCCGAGCGCGCGCTCATCGTGGACGAGGTCTGGCAGTTGGCGCTGGAGCTGGGCTACCAGCGCGAGCTGGCCGCGCGGCTGACGCAGGCGCCGGGCTTCCGGCCTACCCACGTGGAAGCCCAGGCCGTGTTCTGCATCGACGTGCGCAGCGAGCCGCTGCGCCGCGCGCTTGAGGCCACCGCGCCCACGCTACAGACGCTGGGCTTTGCCGGCTTCTTCGGCGTGCCGGCGGCCTACACGCCGCTGGGCACGAGCGCGCGCCGGCCGCAGCTGCCGGGCCTGCTGCAGCCGGCCATGGACGTGACCGACCAGTTGCCCGACGCCGCCGCCACGCAAGCCGCCGAAGCCGCACGCCGCCGCCGCTTCGCCTGGGACGCGCAGTGGGAGGCCACCACGCGCTGGCCCGGTGCGGCCTTCTCCTTCGTCGAGTCGCTGGGCGTGGGCTACCTCGGCAAGCTGGGTGGCTGGCTGTGGCCGCGCGAGCAGGCCCGCGACAGCGGCGACCAGGCCGGCCTGCCGGCCCGCTACCGGCCGGTGTGCCGGCCCATGCTCAGCGGCCTGGGTCTGGAAGAGCGCGCCGCGCTGGCCGCCCGCGTGCTGAAGGCCTTGGGCCTGGCGCAAGGCGCGGCGCCGCTGGTGATGCTGGTGGGCCACGGCAGCCAGTCGGCCAACAACGCCCAGGCCGCGGCGCTGGACTGCGGCGCCTGCTGCGGCCAGACCGGCGAGGTCAATGCGCGCAGCCTGGCGCTGCTGCTCAACGACCCCGAGGTGCGCGCCGCGCTGCCGGCGCTGGGCATCACCCTGCCGGCCGAGACCCGCTTCGTCGCCGCGCTGCACAACACCACCACCGACGAGATCGAGGGCTTCGACCTCGACCTGCTGCCCGCCGAGGCCCGCCAGCGCTGGGACCGCTGGCAGCCGGTGTTCGTCGCGGCCGGTGACCGCGTGCGCCGCGAGCGCGCGCCCTCGCTGGGGCTGGATGCCCGCACCGGCGCCGCCGAGCTGCTGTCCAGCCTGCGCCGCCGCGCCAACGACGGCGCCCAGACGCGGCCCGAATGGGGCCTGGCCGGCAACGCCGCCTTCGTCATCGCGCCGCGCGCGCGCAGCTGGGGCACCGTGCTGCAGGGCCGCAGCTTCCTGCACGACTACGACGCCGCGCAGGACGCCGACGGCAGCCTGCTGGAACTGCTGATGACCGCGCCCATGCTGGTCACGCACTGGATCAACTGGCAGTACCACGCGTCCAGCTGCGACCCGGCGCGCCTGGGCAGCGGCAACAAGCTGCTGCACAACGTGGTGGGCGGCCACATCGGCGTGTTCGAGGGCAATGGCGGCGACCTGCGCATCGGTCTGGCCCGCCAGTCGCTGCACGACGGCCAGCGCTGGAGGCACGAACCGCTGCGGCTGACGGTGGTCATCGACGCGCCGGCCGCGGCCATCGATGCGGTGATCGCCAAGCACGCGGTGCTGCAGCAGCTGCTGGAGCACGGCTGGCTGCACCTGTGGCGCTTTGCCGAGACGGGCCTGCAGCGGCGCGACGCGGGCCGCTGGTCGGCCGTCTGAGTCAGTCCAGCGGCTGCGTCTGCGGCGTGCGCCGGAAGGCCGTCTTGTCGAAGCCCAGCTCGCCGGCGCGGTCCAGCAGCGCCTGCAGCGTGGCCTCGTCCAGCTGCGGCGTGCGCGACAGCACCCAGGCGTACTTGCGGCTGGGTGCGCCCACCAGCACATGGCGGTAGTCGGCGTCCAGCGCCAGCACCCAGTAGTCGCCGTAGAACGGCCAGAAGAAGGTCACGCGCAGCCTGGCGTTGCCGCTGCCTTGCACGACCTTGGCATGGCCTTGGATGTCTTCCACGCTGCCATCGGCGCGGCGGCAGCGGTTCAGCACCTCCACGCGCTCGCCGTCCAGCCAGTAGCGGGCCTGCGTGTCGGCCACGCATTGGCGCTGGAAGCGGTTGGGCAGCAGCGCGATCTCGTACCAGGCGCCGGCATAGCGGGCCAGGTCCACCTGCGCCACGGTGGGCAGCGGGGGGGTGTCGGCGGCGGCCAGCGCGGGTGCGCAGGCCAGGATCAGGCGGGCAAGCAGCTTGTGCATGGGGTGGGCGGGTCGGAAGGGCGTGTGGATTCTGGCGCCGCTGCCGGGCTTTCAGCCCCCGCCGCCCGCGCGCGCCTGATCGGCGGACAACGGTGTGAACAAGGGGCTGGCCATGCGCACCGGCGTCACATCCAGCCGGGCGTTCAGCACCGTGTAGTCGTCGCTGCCCAGCGCGCTGCTGTACCAGCCCACCAGGCCCGGCCCGCGGTGCAGGCGGAACTCGAAGCCCAGCTCGGGCGCGAGGTCGCCGGGCCGGGGCCGGACGCGGTAGGCCAGGCCGCGCACCTCGGCCGTCGGGCCCTGCAGCAGCTGCGCCATCGCGGCGACGATGGCGTTGTCGGCCAGGATGTCCAGGAAGTAGTGGTCGTGGCGGAACAGCGGCCGGTGGTCGGCGGCGGCCGGGTCGATGGGGGCGCCGCGCAGCTTGTGCTCGGCGGGTGTCGTCTGGCCGCTGCCCAGGTCGTGGCGGTCGCCGCGGTCCAGATAGCTGAGCCGTGCGCCGCGCAGGTTGAAGGCTGGCAGCCGGCGGTCCGTCGTGGCTTCGCGCAGGTCCACCAGCAGCGCGCCGCGCGCGCCCACGATCTCGATCTGCTGCCCCTTGATGACGGCCGCCGTGTTCTCCTCCACGCCCAGCCCCAGTGTGAAGCCCAGCGCCTGCATGGCCGGCAGCAGCCGGCCGATGCGGCCGCGCTTGAGGAAATGCTGGTCGACGAACAGCGCCGGCTCGATGAAGCCCAGGCCGCGGTCGTACTCGCGGCCGTCGCGCCACAGGCCCTTGAGCACCTGCAGGTTGTCCGGCGCATCGCGGAACATCATGCGGCTCATGATGGCCGCGCCCGCGCTGCTGCCGGCCACCACGCCGCCGCGGTCGTACACCGCGCGTACGGCCTGCAGCATCGCGGTCGGCTGGCCGCCGGGCAGCAGCGTGTCGACGATGTACTCCTGCGCGCCGCCCGAGAAGAACACCGCCCGCGACGCGTTCACCCGGGCGATCAGCGCCGGGTCGTTCAACGCAGCCTGCAGATCCACGTCCTTCAGCCGCGGCGCCACGGGCACCGCCTCGGCCCGGGCGCCGCGCTGGTTCAGCGACTCGACGATGAGGGCGGCGCTGCGCTCGGGATTGGCCGCGGCCGTCGCGAACACGGCGATGCGCGCTCCGGCGCCGCCGGCCTCGTCGACGATGCGCTGCCAGACGGCGTCGTTGTCGTGCTTCAGCGCGCCGCCGATGACGATGGCCGTGCCCGCCTGGGCGGCCAGGTGAAGGAAGGAAAAGGCCGCCGCGGCGGCCAGGCGCAACAAGGTCGAGGTCATGCCGCCATGATGGCAGCGGATCAGGCGGCAACGCGGGCGGGCAGTCCTTCGCTCAGCCAGACGCAGTCGCCCGCCTCGAACACGCGCACCTCGCCGGGCTGGAAGGCCGTCCAGGCCTCGTCATGCGTCAGCGGCTCGGTGGCCACCAGCGTCATGCGGTCGCGCGGGCCGTTCAGCGTGGCGAGGTCCACGCTCAGGTCGCCATCGCGCAGCCGCACATGGCCGAACGGCGGCTGGCGGCGCAGCCAGTGCAGCCGCGTGGACGCATGGGCCAGCATCGCGCGGCCATCGGTCAGCAGCAGGTTGAAGCGGCCGTGCTCGGCGATCTCGTGCAGCCAGGGCGTCAGCGTGGCGGCCAGCTCGGGCCAGTCGGGCAGGCGCTCGCCGAAGCGCTGCTGCAGCCGCTGCATCAGCCAGCAGAAGGCGCGCTCGCTGTCGGTCTGGCCGGCCGGCGTGTAGGCGCCGGACAGCGCGGGATGGAAGTCCTTCAGGTCGCCGTTGTGGGCGAACACCCAGGTGCGGCCGGCCCATTCGCGGCGGAAGGGGTGGCAGTTCTCCGGCGCCCGAACGCCCTGCGTGGCCTTGCGGATGTGGGCAATGATGTTGCGGGCCGGTACCGGGTGGTGGCCGTAGTGCGAGGCCAGGTCGGATTCGGCGGCCGGCCGGTCCTCCACGACCACCTCGCAGCGCTCGCCGGCATGGAAGGCCACGCCCCAGCCGTCCACATGGTCCGCGGTGCGGCCACCGCGGGCGGCGAAGCCGCGCAGCGAGAAGTTGGCGGCGGCGGCCAAGCGGCTGTTGAGGGCGAAAAGCTCACACATCGGCGTCGAAAGGCGTTGCGGACTGGGCTGGACAACGCCGCAACTCTGAAGCGCGATGACAGGCCTGGCAACGAATCTTGCGTCATGAGCTCATGCTTCTGTGTCTTGTTCACGCATCGCGCCAGCATCCAGCGCCCATTCGCCGGCAATCCCTAGCTTGTTGCGTCCGATGGGCGCCACGCTGTAATTCGTTCACAGGCACATCTCGCAACATTTACGACCGGTCTGGTGCCGGCCCTCCTACTCTTTGGGGATGGGCTCACCGGTCGAGCCGAGGAGTGCTGCCATGTGGATGTCCGAGTTTGTGCCGCCGGGCCAGGCGCCCGGCTCCCGCCCCCGCGAGCGCCGTGGTGCGGCCTCGCTGTCCAGCCAGTGGCTGGGGCTGGTGCTGGAGGAGCTGGATCACGGCATCGTGTTGCTGAACGGCGCCGGCCGGGTGTTGCACGCCAACCTGGCGGCGCGCGCGGCGCTGGACGACAACCACCCGCTGGAACTGGTGGGCCCGCACCTGCGCGCGCGGCTGCTGACCGATGCCGTGCCGCTGGCCGAGGCGCTGGAAGGCGCCGAGACCAGCGGGCGCCGCTGCCTGCTGCGGCTGGGCGATGACCGCGCCGAATGCGGCCGCGCCAACGTGGTGGTGGTGCCGCTCAACCGCGACGTCAGCCAGGCGGCCGTGCTGCTGATCCTGGAGCGCCGCCAGCTCTGCGGCGACCTCGCCGCGCAGTGGTTCGCGCTGCGCTACCAGCTCACGCCAGCCGAGACCGAGGTGCTGAAGGCGCTGTCCAACGGCGTCAAGCCCACCGACGTGGCACGCCGCCAGGGCGTGGCCATCTCGACGGTGCGCAGCCAGATCCAGAGCATCCGCGCCAAGAGCGGCGCCGACAGCATCGGCGAGCTGATGCGCCAGCTGGCGCTGCTGCCGCCGCTGGTGTCGTCGCTGCGGCCGGCCAAGATGGTGAACTAATATCCGGCGCGCCGCGGACCTCATGCCCGCGGCACGTCCGGATGGCTGAAGACACGCAAGACAACGAACTCCTGGCCCTGCCGCCCGCGCTGCGGGCGCTCGCCGCGCGCGGCATGGCGCGCAGCCACCGCAAGGGCGTCGTGCTGATCGAGGAGGGCTCGGTCGGCGACAACCTCTACCTCATCCTGTCCGGCTCGCTGCGCGCCTACAGCAGCGACGCGCGCGGCCGCGAGATCACCTACGGCGTTTACGGCCCCGGCGAGTACGTCGGCGAGATGAGCCTGGACGGCGGCCCGCGCTCGGCCAGCGTCATCACCGAGACGGCTTGCCGGCTGGTCATGGTCACGCGGGCCAGCCTGCTGACCCACATCAGCGAGCACCCCGAGTTCGCGTTCGAGCTGCTGACCAAGGTCATCCGCCGCGCGCGCGCCGCCACGCTGTCCACCAAGCAGCTGGCGCTCAACGACGTCTACGGCCGGCTGCGCAACCTGGTGGACCAGGCCACCGCCGACGGCCAGCACCTGGCGCTGACGCACCAGGGCATGGCCCAGCGCCTGGGCTGCTCGCGCGAGATGGTGTCCAAGCTGGTCAAGGACCTGGAACTGGGCGGCTACCTGCGCCGCGTTGCCGCGGGCGAGTACCAGCGGCTCAAGACGCTGCCGGCGCGCTGGTGATCAGGCCTTCTTGAGCGGCGGCGCGACCGGGAAGCGCCGCTCCGGCCGCGGTGCGCGGGCGTACAAGCCTTCCACCTTGTGCAGGTTGGCCTGGATGTCGCGGATGCGCGTGCTGCTGGCGGGGTGGGTGGACAGCCACTGCGGCGGCGCACCCTTGTTGGCGGCCATCATCTTTTCCCACAGCCGCACGGCGGCCGACGGGTCGTAGCCGGCGCGGGCCGACAGTTCGATGCCCACCAGGTCGGCCTCGCTCTCGTCCTCGCGGCTGAAGCGCAGGCTCAACAGCTGCGCGCCATAGCCCGCGATGGTGCGCCCCATGTTGCCCAGGCCCAAGAGGGCCGAACCCAGCTCGACGGCCAGGCTGGTGGCGGCGTTCTTGCCCAGGCGCTCGCGGGCGTGTTCGCGCAGCGCATGCGCCACCTCGTGGCCCATGATGGCGGCGACCTCGTCGTCCTCCAGCTTCAGCTTCTCCAGGATGCCGTAATAGAAGGCGATCTTGCCGCCCGGCATGCAGAAGGCGTTGAGCTGCTGGCTGCCCAGCAGGTTGACCTCCCACTTCCACTGCCGCGAGCGCTCGTTCCACTCGTAGCTGTGCGGAATGATGCGCTGCGCGATGTAGCGCAGCCGCTGCACCTGCGGATGGTCCATGGGCGCCAGGCCGCGCTGCTGCTGGGCCTCGCGCATCATCTGTGCGTACTGCTGGGCGCCGGCCTGCTCCAGCTGCTCGGCCGGCACCACCTTGGTGGCCCAGCTCTTCTCGCCGACGTCCACGCCCTCGCGCGCCCAGGCCGGCGTGAGTGCGGCAGTACCCAGCAGGCCGGTGAACAACCGCCGGCCGCGCTGGGTCGGCGGCGCACAGCGGCCGGCCGCGCAATCGGCGCAGGCGCCGAACATGCGTTGCGGCAGGTGGGACAGCTGCAGGTCGTCGCGGACGATGAAGTCGGGGGCTTGCATGCCGGCATTGTGCGGCGCCGCGCGGCAAGGCTTCGTAGGACTGGCGACAATCCCGCCATGGACCCCCAGCAATTCCGCGCCGCCCTCGGCATGTTCGCCACCGGCGTGACCATCGTCACCGTGCGCTCCGCGGACGGCGGCCTCGTGGGCTTGACGGCCAATTCCTTCAACTCCGTGTCGCTGGAGCCGCCGCTGGTGCTGTGGAGCCTGGCGCGGCGCGCCGGCTCGCTGCCGGTGTTCACGCACGGCACGCATTACGCGATCAACATCCTGGCCGCCGACCAGAAGGCGCTGGCCCAGCGCTTTGCGACGCGCGACATCGACCGCTTCGCCGGCGTGGCCTGGACCGAGGGTGCCGGCGGCGCGCCGGTGCTGGACGGCGCGGTGGCCGTGTTCGAGTGCGCCAACCGCAGCCGCTACGAGGAGGGCGACCACGTCATCTTCGTCGGCGAGGTGGAGCGCTGCACCGCCCGGCCGGGCGCGCAGCCGCTGATCTTCCACGGCGGGCGCTACTTCACCGAGCTGCCGATCTGAGCCCGTCAGGCCGCCGCCTTTTCCAGCTTCTTGATCGGTCAGTGGGTAGAGTTCGGAACTCACTGACCTTCCACCACTGCCGTGCCAACCGCCATGCGCCGACTGCTGCTCGCCTCCGCCCTGTTCGTTTCCCTGGCCGCCCAGGCCCAGGTCAAAGTGGAAGACCCCTGGGTGCGCGCCACCGTCGCGCCGCAGAAGGCCACCGGCGCCTTCATGCAGCTGACCTCGGCCACGGCCGTGAAGCTGGTGGCGGCCAGCTCGCCGGTGGCGGACATGGTGGAGATCCACGAGATGAAGATGGAGGACGGCGTCATGAAGATGCGCGCCGTCGACGCGCTGCCGTTGCCGGCCGGCCAGGCCGTGGCGCTCAAGCCGGGCAGCTACCACGTCATGCTGATGGGCCTCAAGGGCCCCATCAAGGCCGGCGACAGCGTGCCGCTGACGCTGACCGTCGAGGGCGCCGACAAGCAGCGCAGCACGGTGGAAGTGAAGGCGCAGGCGCGCGGCAAGTGAGCTTCAGTTCTGCCGCCGCCGGCCGATAAGCACTGACGAACGCTGAAAGTCCGCCATGGTCAATGCCGTCCAGCCCCTGCCCAGCCCCCGTCCCGTCGCGGCGACGGAGGCCCAGGCGCCGGTGCGGCGGGCCAGCCCGGCCGCGGCGTCGCCGGATGCGGTGGTCAGCGTGTCGGACCAGGGGCTGCGCGCGGCGTCGACCAACGACTGGGCCAAGCGGCTGACCGGCACCATCCACACCACCGCCGACACCAACCAGGACGGCACCGTGTCCGACCAGGAGCAGCAGACCGAGGCTGCCAAGCTCGCGCTGCGCAAGGCCACGCTGGAGGGCGGCGCCAACCTGGAGGAGGCCATGCAGGCCTACCAGGCCATCGCCTCGCTGGCGGACGTGCAGCGCTAGCTTTTCAGGCCGCGCGTGCGGCGATGGCGTCGGCCAGCCGCGGCCACAGCGGCTCGGGCAGGTCGTGGCCCCAGCCAGGGATGACGTCCAGCTTGGCGCCCGGGATGCGCCGCGCCAGGTCGTGGGCGGCGGCC
>JBKBVY010000008.1:0-36509 GCA_046289335.1 Roseateles sp.
GGCCGAGGACCTGCGGGCCGAGTGGGTGCAGGGCCGCGCGCGCGTGGGCCTGACGGCCGGCGCCTCGGCGCCCGACGTGCTGGTGCGCGCCGTCATTGACCGCCTGCGCACGCTGGGCGCCACCACGGTGCGCAGCCTGCCGGGCGTGGAGGAGCATGTGCGCTTCCCGCTGCCCATGGGCCTGGGCGACAAGTCCATGGCCGAGGTCAGCTCATCCCGATCTTGAAGCCGGCGCACCCAGCTCGCGGCGGCGCCTGACATCGGCGCCGCTTTTGTCTCCGAATCCTGAAAGCCCCCCCATGCTCGACATCACCCAGCTGCGCAAGGACCTCGACGCCGTCGTCGAGCGTCTGAATGCGCGCAAGAACCCGCAGCCCTTTCTCGACGTGGAGCGCTTCAAGGCCTTCGAGGCCGAGCGCAAGGGCGTGCAGACCCGCACCGAGGAACTGCAGGCACGCCGCAACGCGCTGTCCAAGCAGATCGGACAGGCCCGCGGCAAGGGCGAGGACGCCTCCGCGCTGATGGCCGAGGTGGGCGGCATCGCTGACGAGCTCAAGGCCGGCGCAGAGCGCCTGGACGCCATCCAGGCCGAGCTGCACCAGATGCTGATGAGCGTGCCCAACCTGCCTGACGCCAGCGTGCCCACGGGCGCCGACGAGGCCTGCAACGTCGAGGTGCGCCGCTGGGGCCAGCCGCGGGCCTTCGACTTCGCCGTCAAGGACCATGTGGACCTGGGCGGCCCGCTGGGCCTGGACTTCGAGACCGGCGCCAAGCTCTCGGGCGCGCGCTTCAGCTTCCTGAAGGGCCCCGTGGCGCGGCTGCACCGTGCGCTCGCCCAGTTCATGCTGGACGTGCAGACGACCGAGCACGGCTACACCGAGTGCTACACGCCCTACATCGTCAACCGCGAGATCCTCGAAGGCACGGGCCAGCTGCCCAAGTTCAAGGAGGACATGTTCTGGGTGCTGCGCGGCGGTGATGCCGAGCATCCCGAGCAGTACCTGATCTCCACGTCGGAGATCTCGCTGACCAACACCGTGCGCGACAGCGTGCTCAAGGCCGAGGACCTGCCCGTCAAGCTGACGGCGCACAGCCCCTGCTTCCGCTCGGAGGCCGGCTCGGCCGGGCGCGACACGCGCGGCATGATCCGCCAGCACCAGTTCGACAAGGTGGAGATGGTGCGCATCGAGCATCCCGAGCACAGCATGGCCGCGCTGGAGGAGATGACGCTGCATGCCGAGGCCATCCTGCAGAAGCTGGGGCTGCCTTACCGCACGGTGCTGCTGTGCACCGGCGACATGGGCTTTGGCGCCACCAAGACCTACGACCTGGAGGTCTGGCTGCCGGCGCAGAACACCTACCGCGAGATCAGCTCCTGCTCCAACATGGGCGCCTTCCAGGCCCGCCGCATGCAGGCGCGCTTCAAGAACGCCCAGGGCAAGAACGAGCTGGTGCACACGCTCAACGGCTCCGGCCTGGCCGTCGGACGCACTTTGGTGGCGGTGCTGGAGAACTACCAAAACGCCGATGGCAGCATCACGGTGCCCGAGGCGCTGCGGCCTTACATGGGTGGCCTCGACACACTGCGCGCCTGAATTGGATTGCAGCGCGAAATTCCGCGCTACAATGTCAGGCTTCACTCGCACCGAATCAGGAGAGGTGGCAGAGTGGTCGAATGTACCTGACTCGAAATCAGGCGTGCGGTATCCCCGCACCGAGGGTTCGAATCCCTCCCTCTCCGCCAAGGCAAACCCCCAAGTCGTTGATCGGCTTGGGGGTTTTGTTCTTTGGAGGCGCCGGCGCCTTGCGTCACCCCGTCACGTGCTGCAGCCATGCCCGTGGCGACATGCCGGCATGGCGCTGTGCGAACAGGCGGCTCAACGCCGAGGCGTTGGCATAGCCGAGTTCTGCGGCGAGCGCCTTCAGTGGCTTGCCGGCGCGCAGCTCGCTGCGGGCGATGGCCAGGCGCCAGTCGGCGAGGTAGCCGGCCGGGGTTTGGCCCAGCGCGTCGCGGAAGGCTTCGGCGAAGCGGCTGCGCGACATGCCCGCCTCCGCTGCCATGCGCTCCAGCGTCCAGGCCTCGCCGGGGCGCGCATGCAGTGCAGTGAGGGTGCGGGCGAGGCGCGGGTCCGCCAGGCCGCGCATCAGGCCCAGCGGCAACGGCGCCTCGGGCTGGTCCAGCATCCAGCGCAGCAATTGCAGCAGCAGCACCTCGAAGAGGCGGTCCGCAAGCAGGCGCTGGCCGCAGCGCACGCGCTCGGCCTCTCCGAACAGCAGCTTCAGCGTCGCGGCGATGCCGTCCACGCGTTCCAGCGGCAGCACCACCAGCGGCGGCAGCGCCTGCACCAGGGGATGGGCGTCGCCGGCATCGAAGTCCAGCGTCGCGCAGACGAAGTCGGCGCCCTCTGCGGGCGCGTTGTGGAAGTCGTGGGCCAGCGGCCGCGGATAGAAGACGAGACTGGGCTCTCGCACCCACAGCCGCTCGACGAGACCGCTGTCCGCCGCGTGTCTCACCTCCATCTCGCCGTTGCGCATCACATGCAGGAAGGCGCGGCCGGGGCGGGCATCGAAATGCGTCACGCCGCATAGCGCGCCGCTGTGGAACAGGCTGGCGCGCACGCGGAAGCGGTCGAAGAGCGGGCTCAGTCGGTCCAGCGGCGGGGCATTAGCCATGGGACGATAAGGTTGAATTTGTGGATTCAATGATACCTATCGTTCCCGTCCAGCAGAGACAGTGGAGGCCTTCTCCACTGCAACCGAAAGGTGACTTCATGACCTCCCGCATTCCCCTCGTGGCCGCCAACGACACCCCCGCCGCCAGCCGTGCGACGCTCGACGCCATCCACGGCGCCTTCGGTGCCACGCCCAACATGTTCCGCGCGGTCGCCAACTCGCCTGCTGCACTGCAGGCGATGTGGGGCTTCTTCGGCGCGCTGGGCAGCGGTTCCATTCCTGCCAAGCTGGGCGAGCAGATCGCCGTCGCGGTGGCGGACCGCAACGCCTGCGAGTACTGCCTGGCCGCGCATACGGCGCTGGGCCGCAAGGCCGGCGCTTCGGCGGACGAGATGGGCGCCGCCCAGGCCGGTGAATCGGCCGACCCGGCGACGGCCGCGGCGCTGCGCTTTGCGCTCAAGCTGGTCGAGCAGCGCGGTCAGGTGGGTGATGCCGATGTCGCCGCGCTGCGGGCGGTCGGCTACGGCGACGGGCAGATCGTCGAGATCCTGGCCCACGTCGCGTTGAACCTGTTCACCAACTATGTCAATGTGGCGTTTGCCGTGCCGGTGGACTTCCCCGGTGTCAGGCTGCGCTCGGCGGGCTGAGAGTGCGCCTGCGACGGGCCGCGGCGCCGCCGAGGCCCGTCGTCAGACCAAGCCCTGCTTGGACGCCAGCACAGCCGCCTCGGCGCGGCTGCTGACGTTGAGCTTCTTGTAGATGCTCTTGATGTGGTCGTTGACAGTGAACCACTTGATGCCCATCAGGTTCGCGATCTCCTTGATCGTGAAACCCTTGCTGAGGTAGGTCAGCACCTCGCTCTCGCGCGGCGTCAGCCGTTCCCATTCGGGCGGCGGGTCCAGCGCGACGCTGCGGCTGTTGCTGAACGGCGCATGCGACGACGACAGCGACCCGAAGCCGGAGTTCAGCGGCATGGTGCCGCTGTCGCCCGAGGCGGGGCGGAAGTGGGACAGCAGCCGGCGTGCAATCGCCGGCGACAGCGGCGGCTGGCCGCGCACGATGCGTTGCAGCTCCTCCACCAGCACCTCGAAGCGGTCTTCCTTCAGCAGATAGCCGTCGGCGCCGCATTGCAGCGCGGGGAAGAGGTGGTCGTCGTCGGAGTACAGCGTGGTGACGATCTTGATGGCCGGCGATCCGGCCATCTCGGTCAGGAACTCCATGCCGTTGCCGTCGGGCAGCTCCAGGTCGACGAGGATGAGCTTGAAGCCGGCCTCGGGGGCGCTGCCGGCGAGCTTGGCCACCTGGCGGCGTGCATTCTCCAGGTCGCCGACCTCGGTGATCTCCATCGCATCGCTGAAGCTCTCTCGCACCACGCGGCACAGGAAGCTGCGGGCGACGGGGTTGTCTTCGATGATCAGGACTTTGACGGTCATGGCGGCTGAAGCGGCGGCTGTCGTTTCGACCGACGAATGTAGCTCACGGCTTCTCGCGCCCTGCCGCGAGATCGCGGGGGGGCAAGCCCCCGTTTCAGGCTTCACGCATTGGTAAGAATGAGCTTGCCCACCACCTCGCGCGCGGCCATGCGGGCGAAGGCGTCGGGCAGCTGCTCCATGGGCAGCACGCGGTCCAGCACCGGCTTGATCTTGCCGGCGGCGTACCAGGCGGCCAGCTCGCGCAGCATGCCGGCGTTGCGACCGGGCTCGCGCTTGGCAAACTCGCCCCAGAACACCCCCATGACCGATGCGCCTTTGAGCAGCGGCAGGTTCAGGGGCAGCGCAGGGATCTGGCCCTGGGCGAAGCCGATGACCAGGTAGCGGCCGCGCCAGGCGATGGAGCGGAAGGCGGCCTCGGCCAGGTCGCCGCCCACGGGGTCGACCACGACGTCGGGCCCCTTGCCCCCGGTGAGCGCCTTGAGTTCGTCGCGCAGGTTCTGCGTGGCGTAGTTGATCGTGGCGTCGGCACCGAGTGCGCGGCAGGCCTCGCATTTGGCGTCGCTGCCCGCCGCGGCGATGACGCGCGCGCCGGCCGCCTTGGCGACCTGGATGGACGCCGTGCCGACGCCGCCGGCTGCGCCCAGCACGAGCACGGTCTCGCCGGCTTGCAGCGCGCCGCGGTCCATCAGCGCATGGTGGCTGGTCGCATAGGTGCAGATGAAGGCGGCCGCGTCCTCGAACGCGAAGCCTTCAGGCAGCGGCATGGCCAGCGCGGCCGGGATGCAGACCTCGGTCGCGAAGCCGCCCAGACCGCCGAAGGCCGCCACGCGCTGCCCCACGGCGAAGCCCGTCACGCCTTCGCCCACCTCGCTGACGACGCCCGAGAACTCGGTGCCCGGCACGAAGGGCAGGGGCGGCTTCATCTGGTACTTGTTCTGCACGATGAGCAGGTCAGGGAAGTTCAGGCTCGCGGCCTTGATCCGCACCCGGACATGACCGGGCTGCAGCGCCGGCGCGGGCAGCTCGCGCCATTGCAGCGCCTCGACGCCCACCGGGTTTTCGCACAGCCATGCCTTCATCGTTGCCTCCAATGCTTGTGACGCGGCCATGATAGGAATCAAGGGGCTTACACCCGGTCTCGCAGGTGACGGGCTCCCTACAATTGCTCACCATGCGCATCCTGATTTCCAACGACGACGGCTACCTGGCGCCGGGCCTCGCCGCCCTGGTGAAAGCCTGCGAAGGTCTGGGCGAGATCGACGTCATTGCCCCCGAGCAGAACGCCAGTGGCACCTCCAACTCCCTGACGCTGAACCGCCCGCTGAACGTCTACCGCGCGGCCAACGGTTTCCGCTACGTCAGCGGCACGCCTTCGGACGGCGTGCATCTGGCGCTGACCGGTCTGCTGGGCTATCGGCCGGACCTGGTGCTCTCGGGCATCAACAACGGCGCCAACATGGGCGACGACACGCTGTACTCGGGCACGGTCGCTGCGGCCACCGAGGGCTATCTGTTCGGCATCCCGTCTATCGCCTTCTCGCAGGTGGACAAGGGCTGGGGCGAGCTGGAAGCCGCCGCCCGCACCGCGCGCAGCGTCGTGGAGCAGGTCATCGCCGGCGGCCTGACGAAGGCCTTCCTGCTCAACGTCAACATCCCCAACCGCGCCGATGCCGACCGGCTGCCGCGCAAGATCACCCGGCTCGGCCGCCGCCATGCCAGCGAGGGCGTCATCGAGCAGATCAACCCCCGCGGCGAGACGATCTACTGGATCGGACCCGCCGGGGATGCCAAGGACGCCGGCGAGGGCACCGACTTCCACGCCACCGCCAACGGGCAGGTGTCGATCACGCCGCTGCAGGTCGACCTGACCGAGCATGCGTCCCTGGGCAGCTGGGCGCAGCGTCTGGGCCTTTGAATGTCCACGCCCAAGCGCTTCCCGGCCAGCCTCAAGCCGGCCGCGGCACCGCAGCGCGAGCTGCTGATGCCGCAGCGCCACCTGCGCCAGGCGACGGCGGACGCCGCCCGGCTGGCGCGGCCCAGCGGCACCGGGCTGGACGGCGGCGCCGTGCGCGAACGCATGGTGGCCCGGCTGCGCGCCGAGGGCGGTTTCGACGAGCGCGTGCTGGCCGCGATGGCCGCGGTGCCGCGCCATGCCTTCGTCGACAGCGCCTTGGCAGCCCAGGCCTATGAAGACACCGCGCTGCCCATCGGCCACGGCCAGACCATCTCCAAGCCGTCGGTCGTGGCCCACATGCTGGGCCTGCTGATGGCGGGGCAGGGTGCGCGCCAGCGCGGCTCGCTGGGTCGGGTGCTGGAGATCGGCACCGGCTGCGGCTACCAGGCCGCCGTCATCGCGATGCTGGCGCGCCAGGTCACGTCCATCGAGCGCCTGCAAGGCCTGCATGAGAAGGCCAAGGCCAACCTGCAGCAGCTGGCCCTGCCGCGCGCGCCGCGGCTGGTCTGGGGCGATGGCCGCATCGGCCACGCGGCCAGCGGGCCCTTCGACAGCATCATCGCGGCGGCCGGCGGCGACGACATTCCGCCGGCCTGGATGGAGCAGCTGGCGCCGGGCGGCCGGCTGATCGCGCCGACGCAGTCGGGCGGCCGTGGCCAGGTGCTGGTGGTGCTGGACCATGTCGCCGAGCGCGGTGTCAGCCGCTGGGTGCGCAGCGAGCACGAGGCGGTGCTGTTCGTCCCCCTAAAATCCGGCGTCGTCTGACGGGGCCGCTGGCGCACTGCGCCACACAATCGGGTCGGTCCTCAACGTGCCACACACGATGCCCTCTAGCCTGCGCCTTCTCCTTGCCACCCTCACCCTTCCGCTGCTGCTCAGCGCTTGCAGCAGCGTCTCGCTGAACCAGGCGCCCGTCGAGGACCGCAACCCGCATCCGCCCAAGCCCGCGGCGTCCTCGGCACCCGCGGTTGCGGCGCCGGTAGCGCCCGAGGTCAAGCCACCTCCTGGCGCCGAGAACGCCGGCAAGCCGGGCTACTACACCGTCAAGCCGGGCGATGCGTTGATCCGCATCGCACTGGACAACGGCCAGAGCTGGCGCGACCTGGCCAGGTGGAACAACCTGGAGAACCCCAACCGCATCGAGGTGGGGCAGGTTCTGCGTGTCATCCCGCCGGGCGCGGATGCCACGGGGGTGACGGCTCGGCCGGTGGCCATCGCGCCCAAGGCCGAGAGCCGTCCGCTGGATGCCAAGCCGACCCCGGGCGCGGCCAGTGCGGCCTCAGCCGCCGCAACCGCCAAGGAGGCGCCGAAGGAGACCCCCAAGGACAGCCCCAAGGACGCGAGTGCCGATGACGACAACCTGGCCTGGACCTGGCCGGTGACGCATCCGGTCAGCGCCGGCTTCGACGAGCAGCGCAACAAGGGCCTGGACTTCGCGGGCAAGGCCGGCGACCCGGTGTTCGCCGTCGCAGACGGACGCGTCGTTTACGCAGGTTCGGGCTTGCGCGGCTATGGCAACTTGGTCATCATCAAGCACAACAACACCTACCTGACCGCGTATGCCCACAACCGGGCGATGCTGGTCGAACAGGATCAGGTGGTGCGCAAAGGCCAGAGGATTGCCGAGATGGGTTCCACCGAAAGCGATACCGTCAAGCTGCACTTCGAGGTGCGCAAACTGGGTAAGCCCGTCGACCCGGCCAAGTTGCTGCCGCCCCGCTGAGAGCGCGGGCCAACTTCCACGCTGACTGGCCTGCGTCCACCATGAAACGCGCCGTGTCCAAGTCCAATGGTCATGGCGCGGCCTCGCAGCCGCAGGGTGTGCTGCTGGGCATGAACCCTGGCGCAGAGGCTGAGCCCGCCGCCGAGCCTGGCGATGACGAGGGCCGGAGCTTGCGTGCAGTGGGCGACGATGTCGAACTCGGCAATGCGCTGCAGGCCTATCTGCGCGACATCCGGCGCACGCCGCTGCTGACGCCGGAACAGGAGTTCGAGACCGCGCAGGCCGCGCGTGCCGGCGATTTCGAGGCCCGCCAGGCGATGATCGAGCACAACCTGCGGCTGGTCGTCAGCATCGCCAAGAACTACCTGGGGCGCGGCCTGCCGATGAGCGATCTCATCGAAGAGGGCAACCTCGGCCTGATGCATGCCATCGGCAAGTTCGAGCCCGAGCGCGGTTTCCGTTTCTCGACCTATTCCAGCTGGTGGATACGGCAGAGCATCGAGCGCGCGCTGATGCACCAGGCCCGGCTGGTGCGGCTGCCGGTGCACATCGTGCGCGAGTTGAACCAGGTGCTCAAGGCGCGTCGGGCGCTGGAAGCCTTGCAGAGCGCCCAGGGCGCCGAAGGCCGTGTGCGCGCCGAGGATGTGGCGCAGGCGCTGGGTCGTCCGGTGGACGAGGTGGCCGAGCTGCTGGCCTATGCCGAACTGCCCAGTTCATTGGACTCCCCGGTGGACCGCAATGCCGAGGGCGGCGAGTCCATGCTGGATCTGGTGGCCGACGAGCAGGCCGTCGACCCGATGGGGCTGCGGCTGTCGCATGAGGTCGAGGCGCTGTTGCAGCATGGGCTGGCCAGCCTGAATGAGCGTGAGCGCGAGGTGCTGGCCGGGCGCTACGGCCTGTCCGACCGCGAGCCCGAGACGCTGGACGTGCTGGCCATCCGGCTCAAGCTGACGCGCGAGCGCATCCGCCAGATCCAGATCGAAGCGCTGGCCAAGCTCAAGCGCAACATGATGCGCCACGGCGTGGATCGCGACTCCATCTTCTGACGTGCCGCGCTGCCCGCCCGCGGCGATGCCTCAGAGACAATCGGGGGCATGACTCAACTGACGGAATGGCTCAAGGTCGAATCCCTCGACCTTGAGGCGCAGGGCGTGGCGCACAACGCCGAAGGCAAGGTGGTGTTCATCGACGGCGCCTTGCCGGGTGAGATCGTGCAGGCGCAGATCGCGCGCCGCAAGAACAACTGGGAGCAGGGCCAGCTCGCGGCCATCAAGAAGGAAAGCCCGCTGCGCGTGGCGCCGGCCTGCCCGCACTTCGGCCTGCACGCGGGCGCCTGTGGCGGCTGCAAGATGCAGCACCTGCATGCCAGTGCGCAGGTGGCGGTCAAGCAGCGTGTCGTCGAAGACAACCTCTGGCACCTCGGCAAGGTCAAGCCCGAGGTCATGCTCCGCCCCATCGAAGGGCCGACCTGGGGCTATCGCTACCGCGCGCGCTTCTCGGTGCGCTATGTGGCCAAGAAGGGTGTCGTGCTGATCGGCTTCCACGAGCGCAAGAGCCGCTACGTGGCCGACATGCAGGTCTGCAAGGTGGTGCCCAAGGTCGTCAGCGACCTGCTGATGCCGCTGCGCGCGCTGATTGCCGGCATGGCCGAGCGCGACCGGCTGCCGCAGATCGAGCTGGCCATGGGCGACGAAGTCATTGCGCTGGTGCTGCGCCACCTGAACCCGCTGCCGGCGGGGGATCTGGCGCTGCTGCGCGAGTTCGCGGCGAAGCATGGCGTGCAGTGGTGGTTGCAGCCCAAGGGGCCGGACACGGTGAGGCTGCTGGACGAGGGCGGGCCGCAGCTGGCCTATGCCTTGCCCGAGTTCGGTGTGCGCATGCCCTTCAAGCCGACCGACTTCACGCAGGTCAATCCGCACATCAATGCGGCGCTGGTGGGGCGGGCCTTGCGGTTGCTGGCTGTCCAGCCGGGCGATCGTGTCATCGACTGGTTCTGTGGCCTGGGCAACTTCACGCTGCCGCTGGCGACGCAGGCGCGCGAGGTGCTGGGCATCGAG
The DNA here is from genome assembly GCA_046289335.1 of Roseateles sp. Taxonomy (GTDB): domain Bacteria; phylum Pseudomonadota; class Gammaproteobacteria; order Burkholderiales; family Burkholderiaceae_C; genus Pelomonas. The sequence goes on from JBKBVY010000008.1 coordinate 9,841, forward strand.
GGCAGCGAGGCGCTGGTGCAGCGCTCGCGGGAGAACGCGGTGGTCAATGGCCTGGCGCACAAGACGAGTTTCGTGGCCCGCAATCTGTTCGAGATGACGCCCGAGCTGCTGGCCACCGACGGCGTGGCCGACCGCTGGCTCATCGACCCGCCACGCGAGGGAGCCTTCGCGCTCGCGAAGGCGGTGGCGGACATCGCGCAGGATCCGTCGCTCGCGCCGGGCTGGGTGCCGCCCAAGCGCATCGTCTACGTCAGCTGCAACCCCGCGACGCTGGCGCGGGACGCGGGCCTGCTGGTCAACCTGGCGGGCTACCGTTGCACCGCCGCGAGTGCGGTCAACATGTTCCCGCACACGGCCCATGTGGAAAGCATTGCGGTCTTTGAGCGCAATGCTTCAGAGGAGGCTCATGTCGCGTCAGCGACGTGAGGCCGTAACCAAAGCATTGTGGTCTTCGAACGTTGAACTTTTAGTAAACGGCGCGCCCGGTCTTGACATCAAGGCCGGGCGCTTCTTTTTGGCGTTCTTGCGGGTCAATCCTGGGTGATTGCGTTGTCATTCTGGGAAAGAATGGATAAACAAAATCGTTTGTTTAGTTCTTTTCTTCGGATGCGCCGGCCACGAATGTCGGCGCGCCGATGTGTTCATCCCTCAGGAGACAAGAGGCTGACCATGTTGCGAATCCATCTTCCGCGTCTGCTCGGTGTTGCCTGCCTGGCCTTGGGCCTGGCGTCGTCGGCGCTGGCCCAGGGCACAGCGCTGCCGGCGCAGGCGCTCAAGCGTGGCGTCAATGTGCTGGGCTATGACCCGATCTGGAAAGATCCCGCCCAGGCGCGCTTCCAGATGCGCCACATGCAGGCCATCCGCGACGGCGGCTTCGACCATGTGCGGCTGAACCTGCATGCCTTCGAGCACATGGATGCCGAGGGGCGGCTGTCGCCGGCCTGGTTCAAGACGCTGGACGAGGTGCTGGCGGCGGCGCTGAACGCCGGGTTGCAGGTCATCATCGACCAGCACAACTTCATGGACTGCGCCAAGGCCATCGACAGCTGCCGGGCCAAGCTCAAGACCTTCTGGCGCCAGGTGGCACCGCGCTACAAGGATGCGCCGGACGCGGTGTTGTTCGAGATCCTGAACGAGCCCAACGGCGACGCCGATGCGGTCTGGAACGACATGCTGGCCGAGAACCTGCAGATCATCCGCGAGACCAACCCGCGTCGCCGCGTCGTCGTGGGCCCCAAGTTCTGGAACTCGATGGACCACCTCGACAGCCTCAAGCTGCCCGAGTCCGATCGCCAGCTGATCGTCACCTTCCACTACTACTCGCCGTTCCCGTTCACGCACCAAGGCGCGTCCTGGGTGCAGGAGTTCAAGAACACCTCCGGCATCACCTGGGGCACGCCGGCCGAGCAGGAGCAGATCAAGAAGGATTTCGACAAGGTCAGGGCCTGGGCACAGAAGCACAACCGCCCCATCCTGCTGGGCGAGTTCGGCGCGCTGGAAACCGGTGCGCTCGCGCATCGCGTCGCCTGGACCTCCGCCGTCGCGCGGGCCGCCGAGGCGCGCGGGTTCGGCTGGAGCTACTGGCAGTTCGACTCGGACTTCATCGTCTGGGACATGAAGACTGATGGCTGGTTCAAGCCCATCCTGAACGCGTTGATCCCGTCACCTGGCGCGCCGGCTGCGGCTGCCGCGACGCGCAGCAGCGATCCCGCGCTGGACTACCTCATCAACGTCAACAAGGTGAGCGCCTGGTCGGTCTACGGGGAGGGGCAGTCCACCCAGCAGGTGGCCTGCGAGGCGTCGGGCAAGACCTGCCTGCGCGTGGCGCTGCAGGGCAGGCGCAGCAATCCCTGGGACATCGGCGCGCTGGCGCCCATTACCGGCGACATCCGCAAGGGCGACAAGCTGCAGGTGCTGCTGTGGGCGCGATTGGACACCGACGACGCTGCTGCGCAGGCCACGGTGCCGCTGTCGCTGCAGCTGAATGCGCCGCCCTATACCGGCTTGCTGTCAGGCTCGGCGGTGCTGACGAACAAGCTGCAGCCGGTGGTGCTGTCCGGCACGGCCCAGGTGGACCAGCCGGCGGGGACGGTGGCGCTGTCGGTGCAGATCGGCCAGGTCGGTCAGCCCCTGTGGTTGAGCGCGCCCTTCGTGCTGCGCAACTACACGCCGGGCAAATAGGCGCCTAGGCTGGCCCTGGCGCACGTGCCCGGGGTCAGTCGCGTTCGCCGCCGAAGATGCCCAGCAGCGACAGCAGGCTCTGGAACACGTTGTAGATGTCCAGGTAGATGGCCAGCGTGGCGCTGATGTAGTTGGTCTCGCCGCCGTCCAGCACGCGCTTGATGTCGTACAGCATGAAGGCCGAGAACACGCCCAGCATCAGCACCAGGATGGTCAGCATCAGTGCAGAGGACTGCAGGAAGATGTTGGCGATGCCGGCCACCAGAAGGATGACGGCGCCGACCAGCAGGAACTTGCCCATGCCGGTCAGATCGCGCTTGATGACCGTAGCCAGGCTGGCCATCGTGAAGAAGATGGCTGCCGTGCCGCCGAAGGCGGTCATGACGAGGCTGGCGCCGTTGCGATAGCCCAGCACCTGGGCCACCAGCCGAGACAGCATCAGGCCCATGAAGAACGTGAAGCCCAGGAGGGCCACGACGCCCATGCTGCTGTTCTTCGTCTTTTCGATAACGAACATCAGCCCGAAGGCGCCGATGAAGAACACCAGCGTGCTGATGCCAAAGCCCATCTTGGCCATGAAGCCGGTGGACACGCCGATCCAGGCGCCCAGCACGGTCGGCACCAGGGACAGTGCCAGCAGCCAGTAGGTGTTGCGCAGCACGCGCTGCCGGTCGGCGGCCAGGCCCCCATGGGCATAGCCGTATTGGGTTTGCAGGCTGTCGTTCATGACGATCTCCAGAAAGCGATGAGTACCGCGGTGATTCTAGGGTGGCGATGGGCGGCTACATTGGGGGCTGTCCCTCTGAAAGCAAGGTCATGAAACAGCAACTCCAGCTCGAACTCGACGACGTCAAACGCATTGCCGCGGCCGCGGAGGCCCATGCGCTCAGCAAGGGCTGGGCCGTCTCCATCGCCATCGTCGATGCCGGCGGCCATCTGCTGTGGCTGCAGCGCCTGGATGGCGCCTCGCCCAGCTCGGCGCTGTTCGCACCGGCCAAGGCGCACACCTCGGCGCTGGGGCGGCGCGAATCCAAAGTCTATGAGGACATGATCAACGGTGGCCGCATGTCCTTCCTCAGCGTGCCGGGCATGTACGGCACGCTTGAGGGTGGCGTGCCCATCGTCGTGGACGGCCAGGTGGTCGGCGCGGTGGGCGTCAGTGGCGTCAAGTCCAGCGAGGATGCCGAAATCGCCAAGGCCGGCATCGCCGCGCTTTAAGCCGTCACGACCGGGTCACGAAGCCTCCGTACTAACCCGGGTCGGCTATACTCGATGGGTTTACCTGAACCCCACGCTGCCCGGCACAAGACCGCTCTGGTTTCTTCAAGCTGATCCGCCTGCAACGGCGGGTTGATGCTGGGCAGGCGCCCCCACTTGCGGAGACCCTTTGTGCTGACCGACCTGCTCCATCCCCCTCAAGCAATCCTGGCTCTGGCGGATGGGACGGTGTTCCGAGGCCAGTCCATCGGCGCCACCGGCCAGACCGTCGGCGAGGTCGTGTTCAACACCTCGCTGACCGGCTACCAGGAGATCCTGACCGACCCCAGCTACTGCCGGCAGATCGTCACGCTGACCTATCCGCACATCGGCAGCTACGGCATCAGCGACGAGGACGTCGAGGCGAGCAAGGTCTTCGCTGCCGGGCTGGTCATCAAGGACCTGCCGCTGCGTGCCTCCAACTTCCGCTCGGGCAAGACGCTTGACGCCTACCTGCGCGAGCAGGGCACGGTGGCCATCGCCGGCCTGGACACCCGCCGCCTGACTCGCGTGCTGCGCACCCAGGGCGCGCAGAACGGCTGCATCCTGGCGCTGCCCGCCGGTGAGGCACTGACGCAGGCGCACATCGACACGGCGGTTGCTGCTGCCAAGGCTGCGCCGGCCATGGCGGGCCTGGACCTGGCCAAGGTCGTCAGCCGTACCGAGACGCAGACCTGGACGCAGACCGAATGGAAGCTGGGCAGCGGCTATGGCACGCAGGCCCACCCGAAGTTCCACGTCGTGGCCTATGACTTCGGCGTCAAGAACAACATCCTGCGCATGCTGGCCGAGCGCGGCTGCAAGGTCACCGTCGTGCCGGCGCAGACGCCCGCCAGCGCCGTGTTCGATCTGGAGCCGGACGGCGTCTTCCTGTCCAACGGCCCCGGCGACCCGGAGCCCTGCGACTACGCCATCAAGGCCACGGCCCAGCTGATCGAGTCCGGCATTCCCGTTTTCGGCATCTGCCTGGGTCACCAGATCCTGGCGCTGGCCTCGGGCGCCAAGACCTTCAAGATGAAGTTCGGCCACCACGGCGCCAACCATCCGGTCAAGGATCTCGACACCGGCCGCGTCGGCATCACCAGCCAGAACCACGGTTTCGCGGTCGATGCGCAGACCCTGCCCGCCAACCTGCGCGCCACGCATGTCAGCCTGTTCGACGGCACGCTGCAAGGCATCGCCCGCACCGACAAGCCGGCCTTCAGCTTCCAGGGCCATCCGGAAGCCAGCCCCGGCCCGCACGACATCGCCTACCTGTTCGACCGCTTCGTGGCGATGATGAGCAAAGCCTGAGGCGGGCCCTCGCATGTTCGGCATCACCGACCTCGGCACCTTCTTCGCGGCAGCGGTGTTCATCATCCTGCTGCCCGGCCCCAATTCGCTGTACGTGCTTTCCGTTGCGGCCCAGCGCGGCGTGCGCATGGGCTACGCGGCAGCTTGCGGCGTGTTCGTGGGCGACACGGTGTTGATGACGGCCGCGGCCGCCGGCGGTGCCTCGCTGCTGATGGCCAGCCCGCAGATCTTCTTCGTCGTGAAGATGGTGGGTGCCGCCTACCTGGGCTGGATCGGCATCCAGCTGCTGCGCGGCGCCGTCGACACCTGGCGCGGTGGCGCCCGCGCCGATGAAGCGCCGCGCGTCGTCGATGCCCGTCAGCCGTTCAGGAAAGCCCTGGTCGTCAGCCTGCTGAACCCCAAGGCCATCGCCTTCCTGCTGTCCTTCTTCATCCAGTTCGTCGATCCGGCCTACCCGCATCCGGCACTGACCTTCCTGATCCTGGGCACCATCATCCAGGTGCTCAGCTTCCTCTATCTCTCGACGCTGATCTTTGCCGGCGCCCGTCTGGCTGCGGCCTTCCGCGCGCGCCGGCGCCTGTCCAGCACGGCCAACGCCGGCGTCGGCGCACTTTTCGTTGGGTTCGGGGCCAAGCTGGCCACGGCCACGCTCTAAGCCCACTCGCAAGCCATGCCAAAACGTACAGACCTCAAGAGCATCCTCATCATCGGCGCCGGCCCGATCATCATCGGCCAGGCCTGCGAGTTCGACTACTCCGGCGCCCAGGCCTGCAAGGCGCTGCGCGAGGAGGGCTACAAGGTCATCCTGGTCAACAGCAATCCGGCGACCATCATGACGGACCCGGACACCGCGGACGTCACCTACATCGAGCCCATCACCTGGCAGGTGGTCGAGAAGATCATCGCCAAGGAGCGGCCCGACGCCATCCTGCCGACCATGGGCGGCCAGACCGCGCTGAACTGTGCGCTGGACCTGCACAAGCACGGCGTGCTGGCCAAGTACGGCGTCGAGATGATCGGCGCCAACGAGACCGCCATCGAGAAGGCCGAGGACCGCCTGAAGTTCAAGGACGCGATGACCAAGATCGGCCTGGACTCGGCCAAGTCGGGCATCGCGCACTCGCTGGAAGAGGCCTGGGCGGTGCAAAAGCGCATCCATGCCGAGATCGGCGGCAGCGGCTTCCCCATGGTCATCCGCCCCAGCTTCACGCTGGGCGGCACCGGTGGCGGCATTGCCTACAACCCCGAGGAATTCGAGACCATCTGCAAGCGCGGCCTGGACCTGTCGCCCACCAACGAACTCCTCATCGAGGAGAGCCTGATCGGCTGGAAGGAGTACGAGATGGAGGTCGTCCGCGACAAGGCGGACAACTGCATCATCGTCTGCTCCATCGAGAACCTGGACCCCATGGGCATCCACACCGGTGACTCCATCACCGTGGCGCCCAGCCAGACGCTGTCCGACAAGGAGTACCAGCTGCTGCGCAATGCCTCGCTGGCCGTGCTGCGCGAGATCGGCGTGGACACGGGCGGCTCCAACGTGCAGTTCTCGATCAACCCAGCCAACGGCCGCATGATCGTCATCGAGATGAACCCGCGCGTGTCGCGGTCGTCGGCGCTGGCGTCCAAGGCCACCGGCTTTCCCATCGCCAAGGTCGCTGCCAAGCTGGCCGTGGGCTACACGCTGGACGAGCTGAAGAACGACATCACCGGCGGCGCCACGCCCGCGTCGTTCGAGCCCAGCATCGACTACGTCGTCACCAAGATTCCGCGCTTCGCCTTCGAGAAGTTCCCGATGGCGGATTCGCGCCTGACGACGCAGATGAAGTCGGTCGGCGAAGTGATGGCCATGGGCCGCACCTTCCAGGAGTCCTTCCAGAAGGCGCTGCGCGGCCTGGAGACCGGCATCGACGGCCTGACCGAGCGCTCGACCGACCGCGAGGAGATCGTGCAGGAGATCGGCGAAGCCGGCCCCGAGCGCATCCTCTTCGTGGCCGATGCCTTCCGCATCGGCATGACGCTGGACGAGGTGCACGAAGAGACGGCCATCGACCCGTGGTTCCTGGCTCAGATCGAGCAGCTGGTGCAGATCGAGGGCGCGCTGAAGGGCCGCACGATCGAGTCGTTGACCGAGGCCGAGCTGCGCCTGCTGAAGACCAAGGGCTTTTCCGACAAGCGCCTGGCCAAGCTGCTGGGCACGGACCAGCACCAGGTGCGCGCCCGTCGCCATGCGCTGAACGTGCGCCCGGTCTACAAGCGGGTGGACACCTGCGCCGCCGAGTTCGCGACGCAGACGGCCTACATGTACTCGACCTATGAAGGCGAGGGCGCCGAGTGCGAGGCGCAGCCGACGGACAAGAAGAAGATCATGGTGCTGGGCGGTGGCCCGAACCGCATCGGACAGGGCATCGAGTTCGACTACTGCTGCGTGCACGCCGCGCTCGCGATGCGCGAGGACGGCTACGAGACGCTGATGGTCAACTGCAACCCCGAGACCGTCTCGACCGACTACGACACCTCCGACCGCCTCTACTTCGAGCCGGTGACGCTCGAAGACGTGCTGGAGATCGTCGACAAGGAAAAGCCGGCCGGCGTCATCGTGCAGTACGGCGGCCAGACGCCGCTGAAGCTGGCGCTGGACCTGGAGCGCGCCGGCGTGCCCATCATCGGCACGACGCCCGATTCCATCGACATCGCCGAGGACCGCGAGCGCTTCCAGAAGCTGCTGCACGAACTGGGCCTGAAGCAGCCGCCCAACCGCACCGCGCGCACCGAAGAGCAGGCGGTTCAACTGGCCAACGAGATCGGCTATCCGCTGGTCGTGCGCCCCAGCTACGTGCTGGGCGGCCGCGCGATGGAGATCGTGCACGGCGACAAGGACCTGGAGCGCTATATGCGCGAAGCCGTGCGCGTCAGCGAGAAGTCGCCCGTGCTGCTGGACCACTTCCTGCAAGACGCCGTCGAGGTGGACGTCGACTGCATCTCCGACGGCACCGACGTGATGATCGGCGGCATCATGGAGCACATCGAGGCCGCCGGCATCCACTCCGGCGACTCAGCCTGCTCGCTGCCGCCCTACACGCTGGCCGCCGACGTGCAGGACGAGCTGCGCCGCCAGACGGCTGCGATGGCCAAGGCGCTCAAGGTCGTGGGCCTGATGAACGTGCAGTTCGCCATCCAGGGCGACGTCGCCAAGGGGCTGGAGCACTGCACGATCTATGTGCTGGAAGTGAACCCGCGCGCCTCGCGCACCGTGCCCTATGTGTCCAAGGCCACGGGCCAGCAGCTGGCCAAGATCGCCGCACGCTGCATGGCCGGCCAGAAGCTGTCGGACCAGCGCGACCGCAAGGGCCGCGTGCCGGCCGAAGTCGTGCCGCCGTACTACAGCGTCAAGGAAGCCGTCTTCCCGTTCAACAAGTTCCCCGGCGTGGACCCCATCCTCAGCCCCGAGATGCGCTCCACCGGCGAGGTCATGGGCGCGGCCCGCACCTTCGGTGAGGCCATGCTGAAGAGCCAGATCGGCGCCGGCTCGCGCCTGCCGCGCCAGGGCAATGTGCTGATCACCGTGAAGAACAGCGACAAGGCCCGTGCCGTCGCGATCGCCAAGGACCTGCACGAACTGGGCTTCGGCATCGTCGCGACCAAGGGCACGGCCGCCGCCATCGCCGAGGCCGGCGTGCCGGTCAAGCTGATCAACAAGATCAAGGACGGCCGCCCGCACATCGTCGATGCGCTCAAGGGCGGTGACATCCAGCTGGTCTTCACGACGGTGGACGAGACGCGCACGGCGATTGCCGACAGCCGCTACATCCGCCAGGCCGCACTGGCCAACCGCGTGACCTACTACACGACCATGGCCGGCTGCGAGGCCGCGGTCGAAGGCATGAAACACCGCGACGGTTTGCTCGTGCAATCCCTGCAGGAACTGCACGCCGAGCTGGCTTAAACTTCCGCCAATCATTTCCGCCGCCGCAGCCTGGACGCCCGGGTTGCAGCGGCGGAACTCTTTTGTCTTTCAAGGTTTGAGATGAGCACGATCCCCCTGACCAAGCGCGGCGCCGAGAAGCTGAAGGAAGAGCTGCACCGCCTCAAGACCGTGGAGCGTCATGCGGTCATCCAGGCGATTGCCGAGGCGCGTGCCCAGGGCGACCTGAGCGAGAACGCCGAGTACGACGCCGCCAAGGACAAGCAGGGCTTCATCGAAGGCCGCATCCTCGAAATCGAGGGCAAGCTGGCCGCGGCGCAGATCATCGACCCCGCGGCGCTGGACGCCGGCGGCCGGGTCGTGTTCGGCGCGACGGTGGATCTGGAGGACGAGGACAGCGGCAATGCCGTCACCTACCAGATCACCGGCGACGACGAGGCCGACATCAAGCAGGGCCGCATTTCCATCAGCTCGCCCATCGCGCGTGCGCTGATCGGCAAGGAGGCTGGCGACGTGGCCGAGGTGCAGGCGCCCGGCGGCGTGCGCCGCTACGAGATCGTCAACGTCCGCTACGAGTGATGCTCGCCAGGCTGCAAGCCCTGCTGGCCGCCCTGTGGGGCGGCTTTTTGCTGTGTGTCGCGCTGGTGGCGGCGCCCAGCGCGTTCGCGGTGCTGGAGCGCGCGCAGGCCGGGGCCTACGTCGCCCGCCTGTTTGCGGTCGAGGCCCAGGTCAGCCTCGTGCTGGGCCTGGTGTTGATGGTGCTGGAGCGGCGCCTGGCGCGCGATGCGTCAGAGGCTGGGCAGGGCGGCAGCCAGTTCTCGCTGCGCCTGCTGCTGCCGGCCGTGGCGCTGTTCTGCACCATCGCCGGCTACTACGGCCTGCAGCCGCTGATGGGCCAGGCCCGCGCGGGCGCGGGCGTCGCGTCGTTTGCGGCCCTGCACGGGGCCTCATTGGCGCTGTTCGGCGTCAAGGGCCTGGCAGTGCTGGCCCTGGCGTGGCTCACTCAGCGACGCGCTTCTTGACGCTGGTGCCCACGCGTTTCTTGGCGCGCTTGATTTCGCCGCCCTGGGTCACGCGCTCATTGCCCATGACCTTGACCTTGCTGACCTGCGGGCGGCTGTTGCCGTTCTTCGAGAACTTCACGATCTTGACGACGCGCGGACCAGGCCTGGCATCTTCCCGCTCGACCTTGGCCTTCTCGGGAATGGGGCGCCACAGCACCAGCAGCTTGCCGATGTGCTGGATGGGCGCGGCGCTGAGTTCGTCGCACAGCTGCGCCAGCATGGCTTCGCGGGCCTGGCGGTCGTCGCCCAGCACGCGGATCTTGATGAGGCCGTGAGACTTCAGCGCCGCGTCCGTTTCCTTGACGACGGCGGGCGTCAGCCCCTCCCCGCCAATCATCACGACCGGATCGAGGTGATGGGCATCGGCGCGCTTTTCCTTGCGCTGGGCGGGGGTCAGATTGATTTGAGGCATCCGCCTATTATCGGTTCTCGATGAAAACGCAGACGAAAAGCAAGAAGGTCAACAAGGCGTGGCTGAACGACCATGTCAACGACCCCTATGTGAAGCTGGCCCAGAAGGAAGGCTACCGTGCCCGTGCGGCCTACAAGCTCAAGGAGATCGACGAGGAGCTCAAGCTGATCCGGCCGGGCCAGGTGGTCGTCGACCTCGGGGCCGCGCCGGGCGCTTGGAGCCAGTACCTGCGCCGCCGCTTCGCGCCCAAGGAGGCCGGGCAGGGCGGTGCGGCGGTGGGCCAGCTCAACGGCACCATCATTGCGCTGGACCTGCTGGACTTCGAGCCCATCGAGGGCGTGCAGTTCATCCAGGGTGACTTCCAGGAAGAGGCGGTGCTGGCGCAGTTGGAGCAGGCCCTGGCGGGCCGTCCGGTGGACGTGGTGGTCTCGGACATGGCGCCCAACCTGTCGGGCATCGCCTCCACCGATGCTGCGCGCATCGCCGGGCTCATCGAGCTGGCCGTGGATTTCGCCAGCACCCACCTCAAGCCCGAGGGGGCGCTGGTGGCCAAGGTCTTCCACGGCAGTGGCTACAGTCAGTTGGTGGACCTCTTCAAGGCGCATTTCAAGGTCGTCAAGGCCCTCAAGCCCAAGGCCTCGCGCGACCGCTCGTCCGAGACTTTCTTGGTCGGTATCGGCTTGAAACCCCGTTAATTCCGTTGCCGTCAGGGGATTACCCCTTGCAGCGCCTAAAATCGCCCCCATCGTTCTGAGCTCGAACGTGGCAATACGGTCAGTGCAAGGGCCAAGGAGTCGCAGTGAACAATCAGTGGTTTTCGAAGTTCGCCGTCTGGATCGTGATCGCCCTCGTGCTGTTCACGGTCGTCAAGCAGTTCGGCGGCGCGACGGCGCCGGGCAACCAGATCGGTTACTCGGAGTTCCTCGATGAGGTGCAGGCCCGTCGCATCAAGCAGGTCACGCTGACCGAGGGCGGCGCCAGCGGCGCCGAGATCCTGGCCGAGACCACCGACGGCAAGAAGCTGCGCGTGACGGCCACCTACCTGGACCGCGGCCTCATCGGTGATCTGCGCAACAACAATGTCAAGTTCGACGTGCGTCCGCGCGAGGAGCAGAGCTTCCTGATCAGCATGCTGATCAACTGGACGCCCATGCTGCTGTTGATCGGCGTCTGGGTCTACTTCATGCGCCAGATGCAGGGCGGCGGCAAGGGCGGGGCGTTCAGCTTCGGCAAGAGCAAGGCCCGCATGCTGGACGAGAACAACAACACCATCACCTTCGCCGACGTGGCCGGCTGCGACGAGGCCAAGGAAGAGGTGAAGGAGCTGGTCGACTTCCTGAAGGACCCGCAGAAGTTTCAGAAGCTGGGCGGCCGCATCCCGCGCGGCGTGCTGATGGTGGGCCCCCCTGGCACCGGCAAGACGCTGCTGGCCAAGTCCATCGCCGGCGAGGCCAAGGTGCCGTTCTTCACGATCTCCGGCTCCGACTTCGTCGAAATGTTCGTCGGCGTCGGTGCGGCCCGTGTGCGTGACATGTTCGAGCAGGCCAAGAAGAGCGCGCCCTGCATCATCTTCATCGACGAAATCGACGCGGTGGGCCGCCATCGTGGCGCGGGTCTCGGCGGCGGCAACGACGAGCGCGAGCAGACGCTGAACCAGATGCTGGTTGAGATGGACGGCTTCGACACCAACCTGGGCGTCATCGTCATCGCGGCCACCAACCGGCCCGACATCCTGGACCCGGCTCTGCTGCGCCCGGGCCGCTTCGACCGTCAGGTCTATGTGACGCTGCCGGACATCCGTGGTCGCGAGCAGATCCTGAACGTGCACATGCGCAAGGTGCCCATCGGCCAAGACGTCAACGCGTCCATCCTGGCCCGCGGCACGCCCGGCATGAGCGGTGCGGACCTGGCCAATCTGGTCAACGAGGCCGCGCTGTTCGCCGCGCGCCGTGGTGGCCGGCTGGTGGAAATGATCGACTTCGAGCGCGCCAAGGACAAGCTCTACATGGGCCCCGAGCGCAAGAGCATGGTCATGACCGAGGACGAGAAGCGCGCCACGGCCTACCACGAGTCCGGCCACGCCATCGTCGCCGAGATGCTGGAAGGCACCGACCCCGTCCACAAGGTCACCGTCATGCCGCGCGGCCGGGCCCTGGGCGTGACCTGGCAGCTGCCCGAGCGCGACCAGTACAGCAAGTACTACAAGCAGATGCTCAACGAGATCAGCATCCTGTTCGGTGGCCGCGTCGCTGAGGAGCTGTTCCTGAAGGACATCTCCACCGGTGCCTCCAACGACTACGAGCGCGCCACCCGCATCGCCCGCGACATGGTCACGCGCTACGGCATGAGCGAGGTGCTGGGCCCCATGGTCTATGCCGAGAACGAGGGCGAGGTCTTCCTCGGCCGCAGCATGACCAAGACGGCCAACATCAGCGAGAGCACGCAGCAGAAGGTCGACGCCGAGATGCGCCGCATCCTGGACGAGCAGTACGCCGTGGCCCGCCGCATCCTGGAAGAGAATCGCGACAAGGTCGAGGCCATGACCGATGCGCTGATGAAGTGGGAAACCATCGACCGCGACCAGGTGCTGGACATCATGGCCGGCCGCCCGCCGCGCGCCCCCGGCGACACGCCGTCGGCGCCCAGCGGCCCGAGCGGTGGCACGCCACCGGTCAGCACGGACGGCGCCCCCGCCGCCGCCTGATCCTCCCGACCCCACTGGCCCGGCCTCCCGCCGGGCCTTTTTCATGGCGAAACCCATGCACTGGCAGACCCGACGTTTCCGGCTCGACCTCAGCCGTCCGCGCGTGATGGGCATCGTCAACGTGACGCCCGACTCCTTCTCCGACGGCGGCCGCCATGACGACACCCGCGCCGCCATCGCCCACTGCGAGCGGCTCATTGCCGAAGGCGCCGACCTGCTGGACATCGGCGGCGAGTCCACCCGTCCGGGGGCGCCGCATGTCGATGCGGCCAGCGAATGGGCCCGCATCGCCGACGTGCTGGCTGCGGCTGTGACGCTGGGCGTGCCGGTTTCGGTGGACACCTACAAGCCCGCGGTGATGCGGCGCGCGCTGGATGCCGGCGTCGACGTCATCAACGACGTGCAGGCACTGCAGCAACCGGGCGCGCTGGCCGCCGTGGCCGGCAGCGGCGCTGGCGTCTGTCTGATGCACATGCGCGGCGAGCCGGCGTCCATGATGGCCCTGGCCGCCTATGACGACGTGGTGGCCGAGGTGGGGGACTTCCTGGCGCAACGGGCCCAGGCCGCGCTGGCCGCCGGCATCCCGGCCGATGCCATCGCGCTGGATCCGGGCTATGGCTTCGCGAAGACTTCCGTTCACAACCTCCAGCTGCTGGCCGGGCAGCAGCGCCTGGCCGGGCTGGGCTATCCGCTGCTGGTGGGCTGGTCGCGCAAGCGCACGCTGGGCGAGATCACCGGCCGGCCCGTCGACCAGCGCCTGCCGGCCAGCCTGGCCGCGGCACTGCGCGCCGTCAGTGCCGGCGCGAAGGTGATTCGTGTGCACGATGTCGCTGCGACGGTGGACGCGCTCAAGGTCTGGGCTGCCGTCGATGCAGCGAAAATCACGCCCACTGCATAAAAGGAAGCTCGATGAGCCGCAAGTATTTCGGAACCGATGGCATTCGGGGCACGGTCGGACAGGCGCCCATCACGCCGGACTTCATGCTGCGCCTGGGCCATGCGGTGGGGCGCGTGCTGCGCCAGAGCAGCGTACGGCCGACCGTGCTGATCGGCAAGGACACCCGCATTTCGGGCTACATGATCGAGTCGGCGCTGGAGGCGGGCTTCGCGTCGGCCGGCGTCAACGTGCTGCTGACCGGCCCGCTGCCCACGCCGGGCGTCGCCTACCTGACCCGCGCGCTGCGCCAGGACCTGGGCGTGGTCATCAGCGCCTCGCACAACCCCTTCGCCGACAACGGCATCAAGTTCTTCTCCGCCAAGGGCGAGAAGCTGCCCGATGCCTGGGAGCTGGCGGTCGAGGCGGCGCTGGACGAGTCGCCGCAGTGGGTGGATTCGGCCAGTCTCGGCCGCGCCAAGCGCGTGGAGGATGCGCGCGGCCGCTACATCGAGTTCTGCAAGGCCTGTTTCGGGTCCGACCTGACGCTCAAGGGGCTGAAGGTGGTGGTCGACGCCGCCCACGGTGCTGCCTACCATGTGGCCCCCGACGTCTTCCACGAACTGGGTGCCGAGGTCATCTCCATCGGCTGCAAGCCCGACGGTTTCAACATCAACGCCGGTTTCGGCGCGACGGCGCCGGGTGCGCTGATCGACGCGGTCAAGGCGCATGGCGCGGACTACGGCATCGCGCTGGACGGCGACGCCGACCGCCTGCAGCTGGTGGATGCCAGCGGCCGGCTCTACAACGGGGACGAACTGCTCTACGTCATGGTGTCCGACCGCCTGGCCCAGGGCCAACGGGTGCCGGGCGCCGTGGGCACCTTGATGACCAACATGGCGGTGGAGGTTGCGCTGCGCTCGCGCGACGTCGACTTCGTGCGCGCCAAAGTGGGCGACCGCTACGTGATGGAGGAGTTGGCCGCCCGCGGCTGGCAGCTGGGCGGCGAGGGCTCGGGCCATCTGCTGGCGCTGGACAAGCACACCACGGGCGACGGCATCGTCAGCGCGCTGCTGGTGCTGCAGTCGGTCTGCCGCAGCGGGCGCAGCATCGCCGAGCAGCTGTCCGGCGTCGAACTGTTCCCGCAGACGCTGATCAACGTGCGCCTGGCGGCCGGCCAGCAGGACTGGAAGAACAACCCCCGCCTGGCGGCCGAGCAGAGCGCGGTGATGGCCGAACTGGGCGACCGCGGCCGCGTGCTGATCCGGGCGTCGGGCACGGAGCCGCTGCTGCGCGTCATGGTCGAGGCGTCGGACGCCGGCATGGCCCAGCGCTGCGCTCAGCGCCTGGCGGAGGCGGTCGTGGCCTGAGGCGTGCATCCCCGCCATCGGTGGCCGCCTGCGACAGGCGGCCTTGCCATTTCTGGCGCCGAATCGGCAATGTGACAACCGGGTGATGGCTTTGTGACAATGTCACGTCGCGCTGCTCAGGCCTCCACAGCAGTGGCCGGGCGCGCCCCGGCGGATGTTGATCGCAATGGATGGTCACGGAGTCGTCATATTCGCCCCCTAGCATGACGTGCATCGTCACTCCACCAGCCTAAGGTGTCACAAATGAACTTTGTCCAGGTCAGCCAGTCCCTCGCCCTCGTTGCCGGCCTCGTCGGCGCCCAAGTGGCTTTTGCGCAGGACGTGACCGGCGCCGGCGCGACCTTCCCGGCCCCGATCTATGCCAAGTGGGCCGATGCCTACAACAAGGCCACCGGCGTTCGCATCAACTACCAGTCGGTCGGCTCCGGCGCCGGCATCCGCCAGATCAAGGCCAAGACGGTGGACTTCGGCGCGTCCGACATGCCGCTGAAGGACGAGGACCTGGCCAAGGACGGCATGGTGCAGTTCCCCACCGTCATTGGCGGCGTCGTGCCGGTCGTCAACATCAAGGGCATCGCTCCAGGTCAGATCAAGCTGACCGGTTCGGTCCTGGCTGACATCTACCTGGGCAAGATCACGAAGTGGAACGACGCGGCGCTGACCGCGCTGAATCCTGGCGTGCCCCTGCCTGATGCGGCCATCGCGGTGGTGCGCCGCGCCGACGGCTCGGGAACTACCTTCGTCTTCACCAACTACCTTTCCAAGGTCAGCGATGAATGGAAGACCAAGGTGGGCGACGGCACTGCGGTGAACTGGCCGACCGGCGCTGGTGGCAAGGGTAACGAGGGTGTCTCAGCCTTCGTGCAGCGCCTGCCCAACTCCATCGGCTACGTCGAGTACGCCTATGTGAAGCAGAACAAGATGACTTACACGCTGCTGCGCAACAAGGACGGCCAGTTCGCGTCGCCGAGCGACACCGCCTTCAAGGCCGCGGCAGCCGGTGCGGACTGGGCCAAGTCGTTCTACCAGATCACGACGGACCAGCCGGGCAAGGAGGCATGGCCGATCACGAACCCGACGTACATCCTCATGTACAAGTCGCAGGACAAGCCCGCCAGCGCCGCTGCCGTGCTGAAGTTCTTCGACTGGGTTTATGCGAATGGCGACAAGATGGCCGACGAACTGGACTACGTGCCGCTGCCCGCCAGCGTGAAGGATCTGGTGCGCAAGCAGTGGGCCACCGAGATCAAGGACGGCGCCGGCAAGCCGATCGCCTACAAGTGATGAATGGGCGCTGAGGCGGGCCCGGCATTCGCCGGGCTTTGCCTCTTCTTATGCGCCCGCATGGATACGACCCGCGGAGGTTTCTTGGCTGCCATCTTTCCTGCCGACAGCGCCGGCGCCGACCGGAGCGAGCCTCAGCAGCGCAGTGCGCCGCTGAGCCCCCAACCCCAGCGCCGCCGCGTGGCCCCCTGGGCCGACACGCTGTTCGCCGCGTTGTCGCAGGGCGCCGCGTGGCTGACGCTGCTGCTGATGGTGGGCATCCTCGGCTCGCTGGTCATCGGCGCCGCGCCGGCGCTGGAGGCCTTCGGCCTGGGCTTTCTGACCAGCGCCGAATGGGATCCCGTGCAGGAGAAATTCGGCGGCCTGGTGATGATCTACGGCACGCTGGCCAGCTCGTTCATCGCGCTGATCATTGCCGTGCCGGTCAGCTTCGGCATCGCCATCTTCCTGACCGAGCTGTCGCCCAGCTGGCTCAAGCGCCCGCTGGGCATTGCCATCGAACTGCTGGCCGCCGTGCCGTCCATCGTCTACGGCATGTGGGGCCTGCTGGTGTTCGGCCCCATCCTGGCCACCTATGTGCAGCAGCCTTTGCAGGCCGCGTTCTCCGGTGTGCCCTACATCGGCGCCTTGTTCACCGGCCCGCCGGTGGGCATCGGCATCCTGTCCGCCGGCATCATCCTGGCGATCATGATCATTCCCTTCATCGCATCGGTGATGCGTGACGTGTTCGAGGTCACGCCGCCCATGCTGAAGGAGTCCGCCTACGGGCTGGGCGCCACGACCTGGGAGGTTGTCTCCAAGGTGGTGCTGCCCTACACCAAGACCGGCGTGGTGGGCGGCATCATGCTGGGCCTGGGGCGGGCGCTAGGCGAGACGATGGCGGTGACCTTCGTCATCGGCAACATGAATCAGCTGAACTCGCTGTCCGTCTTCGAGGCGGCCAACAGCATCACCTCCACGCTGGCCAACGAGTTCGCCGAGGCCAGCGAGGGCCTGCACCAGGCCTCGCTGATGTATCTGGGCCTGGTGCTGTTCCTCATCACCTTCGTCGTGCTGAGCATCTCCAAGCTGCTGCTGATCCGGCTGAAGAAGAACGAAGGAGCGCGTTCATGAGCACCTCACTCGACGCCCGCCGCCTGGCGATGCACCACAAGCGCAAGCGCACCAATGCCGTCGCGCTGACGCTGTCCCTGGGCGCCATGGCCTTCGGCGTGTTCTGGCTGATCTGGATCCTGTTCGAGACCATCTATCTCGGCATCGGTGGCCTGAACCTCGCCACCTTCACCGAGATGACGCCGCCGCCGCAAGGCGAGGGCGGCGGCCTGGCCAATGCCATCTTCGGCAGCTTCGTCATGGTGGGGCTGGCGACGCTGGTGGGCACGCCGGTGGGCATCCTGGCCGGCGTTTATCTCGCCGAGTACGGCCAGAAGACCTGGCTGGGCGCGGCGGTGCGCTTCATCAACGACATCCTGCTGTCGGCCCCGTCCATCGTCGTGGGCCTGTTCGTCTACGCCGTGGTGGTGGCCAAGCTGAAGAGCTTCTCCGGCATGGCCGGCATGCTGGCGCTGGCGCTGCTGGTGATCCCGGTCGTCATCCGCACGACCGAGAACATGCTGAGCCTGGTGCCCAACGCCTTGCGCGAGGCCGCCTATGCACTGGGCACGCCCAAGTGGAAGGTCATCGTCGACATCACGCTGAAGGCGGCCCGCGCCGGCGTCATCACCGGCATCCTGCTGGCGCTGGCCCGGGTGTCGGGCGAAACCGCGCCGCTGCTGTTCACCGCGCTGTCCAACCAGTTCTGGACCAGCGACCTCAGCGCGCCCATGGCCAGCCTGCCGGTCACCATCTTCAAGTTCGCGATGAGCCCCTATGAGAACTGGCAGAAGCTGGCCTGGGCCGGCGTCTTCCTGATCACGGTGGGCGTGCTGCTGCTGAACATCCTGGCCCGCGTGCTCTTCAAGAACAAACACTAAGGACCCGATCTCATGGACGCCAAGATCGAAACCTCGTTGAGCGAGCGTGCCAAGCTCTCGGTGCGCAACCTGAACTTCTACTACGGCAGCTTCCACGCGCTGAAGAACATCAACCTCGACATCCCCGAGAAGAAGGTCACCGCCTTCATCGGCCCGTCGGGCTGCGGCAAGAGCACGCTGCTGCGCACGCTCAACCGCATGTTCGAGCTCTATCCCGAGCAGCGCGCCGAGGGCCAGATCCTGCTGGATGGCGAGGACATCCTGTCCAGCAAGGACGACGTCTCGCTGATCCGCGCCAAGGTCGGCATGGTGTTCCAGAAGCCCACGCCCTTCCCGATGTCCATCTACGACAACATCGCCTTCGGCGTGCGCCTGTTCGAGACGCTGCCGCGCGTGGAGATGGACGAGCGCGTGGAATGGGCGCTGAAGAAGGCGGCCCTGTGGACCGAGGTCAAGGACAAGCTCAACCAGAGCGGCGCCGGCCTCTCCGGCGGCCAGCAGCAGCGCCTGTGCATTGCCCGCGGCATCGCCATCAAGCCGGAAGTCCTGCTGCTGGACGAACCCTGCTCGGCGCTGGACCCGATCTCCACCGGCAAGATCGAAGAGCTCATCCACGAGCTCAAGAGCGACTACACCGTGGCCATCGTGACCCACAACATGCAGCAGGCCGCGCGTTGCTCGGACTACACGGCGTACATGTACCTGGGCGACCTGATCGAGTTCGGCCCCACGGCCGAGCTGTTCATGAAGCCCAAGCGCAAGGACACCGAGGACTACATCACCGGCCGTTTCGGCTGATCAAGGAGGACGGCATGACGGACAAGCATCTTTCGACCCAGTTCGACGCCGAACTCAGCGCGATCTCGACCCGCGTGCTGGAGATGGGCGGCCTGGTGGAAGCCCAGGTGGCCCAGGCCGTGCAGGCGCTGAGCGACTTCTCGGCCGAGTCGGCCGACGAGGTGCTGGCCCGCGAAGGCCGGGTCAACGCGATGGAGATCGAGATCGACCGCGATCTCTCCACCATCATCGCGCGCCGCCAGCCCACGGCCCGCGACCTGCGGCTGCTGATCGCCGTGTCCAAGACCATCGCCAACCTGGAGCGCGTGGGCGACGAGGCGGCGCGTATTGCGCGCACCGTGCAACGACTGGTCTCCAGCGGGGTGTCCAGCCGCATGCGCGTGCCGATGTCGGATCTGAGTTTCGAGGCCGAGCTGGCGACCGGCCAGCTGCGCAAGGCGCTGGATTCCTTCGCCCGGCTGGACGTGGAGCGCGCGCTGGACGTGCTCAAGCACGACGACGAGATCGACAAGGAATTCGACGGCCTGCTGCGCAAGCTCATCACCTACATGATGGAAGACCCGCGCACCATCTCCTCGTCCATCGACCTGGTGTTCGTTGCCAAGGCCATCGAGCGCGTGGGTGACCATGCCAAAAACCTGGCCGAGGTGGTGATTTACGTGGTCAAGGGCATGGACGTGCGCCACAACACGCCCGAGATCGTCGAGACCATGGTCCGTTGAGGGGGCGAACGAATGAGTCGAATCCTGGTGGTGGAAGACGAATCGGCCATTGCCGAGCTGATCTCCATCAATCTGCGCCATGCCGGTTTCGAGGTCACGCTGGCGGGCAGCGCCAGCCAGGCGCAGTACGAGGTGGACCGCGTGCTGCCCGACCTGGTGGTGCTGGACTGGATGTTGCCGGGCCAGAGCGGCGTGGCGCTGGCCAGGCAATGGCGTGGCAGCGCGCGCACCAAGGAGCTGCCCATCATCATGCTGACGGCGCGTGCCGACGAGGGCGACAAGATCGCCGGGCTGGATGCCGGCGCCGACGACTACGTCACCAAGCCCTTCTCCACCAACGAGCTGCTGGCCCGCATCCGCGCCGTGTTGCGCCGCAAGGCGCCCGAAGCGCTGGACAGCGTGGTGGAGGTCGGCCCGCTGCTGCTGGACCCGGGCACCCGCCGCGTCAGCCGCGACGGCGTGGAGGTCAAGCTGGGCCCCACCGAGTTCCGCCTGCTGCATTTCCTGATGACCCATCCGGAGCGCGTGCACAGCCGCTCGCAACTGCTGGACCGCGTCTGGGGCGACCATGTCTTCATCGAGGAGCGCACCATCGACGTCCACGTCAAGCGGCTGCGCGAGGCGCTGGAGCGCGTGCAGTGCGCGCGCATGATCGAGACCGTGCGCGGCGCGGGCTACCGGCTGACGCAGCAGAGCAGCGCGCTCTCCGCCTGAGGACGGCTGCGGCGACGACATGGCCTGGTTCCTGCCGCGACTCCTGCTGGCCCTGGCGGCCGTGCTGCTGGGCTTCGTCGTCGGTGCGGCGGTCCGCGCGCTGACCGGTGTCGACGCGCTGGGGCTGGGGCTGGGCGTGACCACCGGCGTGTGCCTGCCGCTGCTGGTCGATGCGCTGCGCGGCTACCGCCTGCTGGAATGGCTGCGCGGCAAGCAGCTGGACAACGCGCCGCGCGACACCGGCCTGTGGGGCGAACTGGGCTACCGCATCGAGCGCGCGGTGCGCGACCGCGAGAACACCATCAGCCGCGAGCGGCTGGCGCTGGAGCAGTTCCTCTCGGCCATCGAGGCCTCGCCCAACGGCGTGCTGATGCTGGATGCCCAGGAGCACATCCTGTGGTGCAACCGGGTGGCCGCCGACCATTTCGCGCTGGACCCCAAGCGTGACCTGCGCCAGCGCATCACCAACCTCGTGCGGGCGCCAGCCTTCGTCGCCTACCTGCAGGCCGGGCGTTATGCCGAGCCGCTGATCCTGGGCAACGGCCGTGGGCCGGGCACCTTGTCCATCGTCGTGCGCGAGTACGGCGAGGGCCGGCGGCTGGTGCTGTCGCTGGACATCACCGAGCGCGTGCGCAACGAGGGCATGCGGCGCGACTTCGTCGCCAACGTGTCGCACGAGATCCGCACGCCGCTGACCGTGCTGGCCGGCTTCATCGAAACCATGCAGCAGCTGCGCCTGACCGAGGTCGAGCGCGAACGCGTGCTGACGCTGATGAGCCAGCAGACCCAGCGCATGCAGACGCTGGTGGCCGATCTGCTGACGCTGGCCCAGCTGGAGGGTAGCCCGCGGCCGGCGTCGGACCGCTGGGTGAGCCTGGACGGCCTGCTGCTGCGCGTCGCCGCCGATGCGGAAGTCTTGTCGGCGGGTCGCCACAAGCTGCAGCTCAAGCCGCACACCGGCGTCGAGGTGGCCGGTGTCGAGAGCGAACTGCTCAGCGCGGTGGCCAACCTCGTCAGCAACGCCGTGCGCTACACGCCCGAAGGCGGCTGCATCGACCTGGTCTGGCGGCAGCTGGAAGACGGCAGCGGCGAGCTGACCGTCATCGACGACGGCCCGGGCATCGCGCGCGAACACATCCCGCGGCTGACGGAGCGCTTCTACCGCGTCGATGGCAGCCGCTCGCGCGACACCGGCGGCACGGGCCTGGGCCTGTCCATCGTCAAGCATGTGATGCAGCGGCATGGCGGCGAGCTGCTCATCCAGAGCGAGCTGGGCAAGGGCTCGCGCTTCCGCCTCGTGCTGCCGGCCGCCCGCGTGCGCCACAGCAGCGACGCGGCGCTGGGCGACGAGGCCGCCTTCGGCGCCGCCACGGTGGCCGGCTACTGACGTTTCAGCAGCACCAGGCCGGCGCTGCCGCTGCGGTCCGTGGGTCGGCGCACCTGGGCGATGACCTGCCAGCCGCGCGGCACCGGCTGGCCGGCGGACACCACGGCATGCGGGCAGGGTGTGTCCTCCAGCGTCCCGCGGCCCTGCACCTGCCAGCCGCCATGCCACTCCAGCGCTGCCAGCGTCGGCAGGCTCTGGCCGGGTGCGGCCAGGCAGCGGGCATCGGCGGGCAGCCGGGCCTTGATGCGCGACACCAGCGGCTGCAGGCTGCGCGCATAGTCCAGCGGCGGCAGCAGCAGCGTCATGACCAGCAGCCAGGCCAGCGCGACGCCGCCGGCCGGCAAGGCCATGCTCTTCCACAGCGCATGGCGGTGCCGGGCCGTGCGCCAGCGCACCAGCGCCAGCCAGGCGCCTGTGGCCGCCACCGCCATCACCAGCGCGACCAGGCTGAACTCGGGTTCGAAGCCCTCGGCCAGCTTGTTCAGGTTGGCCAGCGGGCGCGCCGGCCAGCCGGTGTGCATGGACAGGTAGTAGAGCCAGCCGAACAGCGCCAGCGCCGTGAAGATGAACAGACAGAACCAGTCCACCGCGGCGGCGATGCTGCGGCTCAGCGTCGGCAGCGCGAATGCGGCGAGGATGGCCATGGGCGGCAGCGCCAGCAGCAGCGCGCTGTCCGAGCCGTCCATCGCGACACAGGCGATCAGCGGCACCAGCATCGCGATGGCCGGCACGGCAATGTGGCGGCGCAGCCCGTGATGGCGCCAGCGCCACAGGGTCCACAGCGCCAGCGGCCCGGCCGGCCAGCAGAACCAGGCCAGCAGCCGCAGCAGCGAGCCGACGTCCAGCGTCGGCACGACCCGCCAGGCCCAGCCGCGGAACACCCAGGCCGCCAGCACGGCCAGCACCAGCGAGCCCAGCAGCCACAGCCGCAGGCTCTTGGCCTCGTCGTAGGCCGAACGGTGGTTCAGCAGCACGCCCAGCAGGCCCAGGGCACAGGCCACGGCGGGTGCGCCGCTGGCCGCCAGCACCGGCAGGGCCAGCAGCACGGCGGCCCGTGAACTCCGGTGGCGGAACGGCGCCGCCGCCAGGCCATACAGGTAGACCGATGCCGCCAGCAGCTGCAGCAGTTCGGGCGTGGTCTCATGGCCCAGGCGCAGCAGGCCCAGCGTGGCCATCAGCGCCAGCAGCGCGCCGTCGGCCAGCGCACGCGCGTAGTCCACGGCCTGGGCCTCGCCGCCGAAAGCGAATGCCACCGGCTGGGCGGCCTCGGTGCGCGCCAGATGGAAGCAGGCGTACCAGACCGCCACCAGCACGCCCACCAGCACCAGCGCATAGGGCAGCCGGGCAGCGACCGGCTGGTCCAGGAAGGGCAGGGCCTTGATGGCCAGCGCGCCCAGCCAGTAGGGCAGCGGGCCGCCCTCGGCGGGAATGCCGGCAATGGCCGGCTGCCACCAGGGCGCATCGCCGTGGGCGATGCTGGCCATGAAGCCGAAGGCCGTCAGGTCGGCATTGCGCCAGGGGTCGCGGCCGAAGATGCCGGGGATGACATAGGCCGCGCACAGCAGCAGCAGCAGCAGCCGGGGCAGGCGCTCGGCACCACGCTCGGCGACGATGGCGGGGGTCGGGAGGTTCACGCGCGAAGTTCGATGGAGGCGGCCGGCATCATGCCGCCATTTGGCGAGGGGCAAAGAAAAAGGGCAGCGAAGGCTGCCCTTTGACGTTGGTGCGGCGAAACAGCCGCCGCCGCATCACTTCTTGATGCCGACGCGAGCGAACTTGTTGCGGAACTTCTCGACGCGGCCGCCCAGGTTGTCCACGCTCTTCTGCGTGCCCGTGTAGAAGGGATGCGACTCGCTGGTGGTTTCCAGCTTCACCAGCGGCAGGGTCTTGCCGTCGATCTCGATGGTTTCCTTGGTCTGGACGGTGGAACGCGTCACGAACTGGAAGCCGTTGGACAGGTCGACAAAGACGACGTCGCGGTAGTTGGGGTGAATGCCTTCTTTCATGGGAACCTCTTAGGTCTTTCGGGAGCCACGCTCAATGCCTTGGGCGCACTTTCCGGGGTGTCTGGGCGGAAAACCCGGCATTGTAGCGGGCTTCCCGGCGGTGTGGCTAGTTCTGGGGCTGAAGTTACCCGCCGCGCCGCATCATGTCGAAGAAGTCCAGGTTGTTCTTCGACGCCTTCATCTTGTCGAGGATGAACTCCATCGCCTCGATCTCATCCATGTTGTAGAGGAGTTTGCGCAGGATCCAGCTCTTCTGCAGGATCTCGGGCTTGAGCAGCAACTCCTCGCGGCGCGTGCCGGACTTGTTGATCAGGATGGACGGGTAGACCCGCTTCTCGGCCATGCGGCGATCCAGGTGGATCTCGCAGTTGCCGGTGCCCTTGAACTCCTCGTAGATCACCTCGTCCATCTTGGAGCCGGTGTCGATGAGCGCCGTGCCGATGATGGTCAGCGAGCCGCCTTCCTCGATGTTGCGCGCCGCGCCGAAGAAGCGCTTGGGGCGCTGCAGCGCGTTGGCGTCGACACCGCCGGTCAGCACCTTGCCGGAGCTGGGCAGCACGTTGTTGTACGCGCGGGCCAGTCGCGTGATGGAGTCCAAAAGGATGATGACGTCCTTCTTCAGCTCCACCAGGCGCTTGGCGCGCTCGATGACCATCTCGGCTACCTGCACGTGGCGAGCCGCCGGCTCGTCGAAGGTGGAGCTGATGACCTCGCCGCGCACGGTGCGCAGCATCTCGGTCACTTCCTCGGGGCGCTCGTCGACGAGCAGCACGATGAGGTGGCAGTCCGGGTGGTTGGCCACGAGAGCATGGGCGATGCTCTTCATCATCTCCGTCTTGCCGGTCTTGGGCTGGGCGACGATGAGGGCGCGCTGGCCTTTGCCGATGGGCGAGATCAGGTCGATGATGCGACCGGTGATGTTCTCCTCGCCCTTGTAGCCTTCACGTTCGAGCCTGAACTGCTCCTTGGGGAACAAGGGCGTCAGGTTCTCGAACATGATCTTGTTCTTGCTCTCCTCGGGCGTCTGGCCGTTCACGCGGTCGACCTTCACGAGCGCGAAATAGCGCTCGCCGTCCTTGGGCACGCGCACCTCGCCTTCCACCAGGTCACCGGTGTGCAGGTTGAAGCGGCGGATCTGGCTGGGCGACAGGTAGATGTCGTCGGTCGACGCCATGTAGCTGGCCTCGATGGAGCGCAGGAAGCCGAAGCCGTCCGGCAGCACTTCGAGGACGCCATCGCCGAAGACCTGCTCGCCGGCCTTGGCGCGCTTCTTCATGATGGCGAACATCAGCTCCTGCTTGCGCAGGCGGGTGACGTTGTCGATCTCCAACTCCTCGCCCATCTTGATGAGGGCGGAGACGTGAAGGGCTTTGAGTTCGGAAAGATGCATGGGTGAACACCCGTCAGGTACCGCGACGCCAGCCAAGGCGCTTGCGGCGTTGTCTCGGCCGCCCCGGAAAAGGACCGAAAAGCGGATCGCTCAAACAGCGAACGATGCGGATTCAGGAAGTGGGGGAGGGGGAGCCGAGGCCACGCTGGCTGGATTCCGTCCTGGAACCCGGGGCGTGTTGGCTTTGGCTGCTGCAGCGATGGCACCGGGAGGCGCCACAGAGCGCTGCAGCAGTTGGACGCGATTATAGGTTCGCGTCGAGGAAGGCGGTCAACTGGGCCTTGGACAGGGCGCCGACCTTGGTGGCGGCGAGCTGGCCGTCCTTGAACAGCATCAGCGTCGGGATGCCGCGGATGCCGAACTTGGCCGGCACTTCGCGGTTCTCGTCCACGTTCATCTTGGCGACCTGCAGCTTGTCACCGTAGCCGCTGGCCACCTCGTCCAGGATGGGCGCGATCATCTTGCACGGACCGCACCATTCGGCCCAGTAGTCCACGAGAACCGGCTTGCCGGACTGGATCACGTCGGCTTCGAACGACGCGTCGGAAACATGCTTGATCAATTCGCTGCTCATGAGAGGGTTCCTTGGCCTCAAAAGGTTGGCGGTCGCCACTGACCGCGCCGTCCGAATGGGCAAAATCATTGTGACATAGCCACTATCCCCGGACGGCCGCCAGGGTCGCCGTGGCAGGGGTGGACATCAGGGCGGGAGGCCTTTCTTGCAAGACTTGAAGCTCGGCCTCGTGGCCGGGGAAGACATCGATGCCTTCTGGCGCCGCGTGGCGGCCGTCAGCGCCGAGTGGCTGGCGGCGCAGGGCGCGCCGCTGCGCGATGCCGTGCTGCTGCTGCCGTTCGCGCAGCAGATCGCGCCGGCGCGGCGCGCCTTCCTGGCCCGCGGCGGCTGGCAGCCGCGCATCACCACCAGCCACAGCCTGGCCTCGGCGCTGGGCCCGGCAGCGTTGGCCGCGCCGGACCAGCTCTCCGGCGACCCCGCCATCGACGCCTTCACCGCCGACCGCCTGCTGGCCGGCCAGAGCTGGGTGGCGCCACTCAAGCGCAGCAGCCCGCGCGACTACCGGGTCGCGCTGGCGCGGCTGGTGGACACGGCCCAGGCGCTCGCACGGGCGGCCGCCCAGGTCGCGCCGGCACAGCGTGCCGCCTTCCTGGACGCCGCCCGCCAGCGCCTGGCCGCGCTGGAGGCCGTCGGCGAGCAGCTGCGCGGCGATGCGGTCGACCTGATCGGAAAGCGCTCCCCAGTTGATCTGCCGCTGGCCGTCATCGAGCGCGGGAGCATCGGGGCGCTCCCTGCCCCAGG
>JBKBVY010000088.1:0-12194 GCA_046289335.1 Roseateles sp.
TCAGCGCCTCGGCCGGGCCGGGCACGTTGGTCATGACCGCGGTGGCCTTCTTCGCGAAGATGTTCAGCATGGCGTGCTGGACCGGCTTGATCAGCAGTCCGGCCACCGACAGCAGCCCGAAGGCCATCACCGGCTGGAAGCTGCCCTTGAGCTCGCTCATGCGGGCGCGCACGGCGAACAGCCGCTCGACCGGGTTGGCGATGCCGATGGGCAGCACCAGCGGCACCAGCCCGAAGCGGTTGCCCAGCTGCCAGGCCTGCTCCAGCGGACGCAGGTTGACCGGCACCATCGCGCGGATCTCCTTGGCCGTCGGGTCCTCGCCGCGGTCGGCGAGATAGCGGCCGATGGCGCCCGCCGCGCAGGCCAGCAGCACGTCGTTGATGGACGCGCCCAGCGCCTTGCCGACCGCCTTCACGTCGTCCAGCGCCAGGCTGTCGTCCCAGGCCACCGTCTTCCTCGTGCCCGGCTTGCCCTTGAGCCGCGTGGGCGAGTCGTCCGGCATCAGCGCAAAGGCCGCCACGTCGGACACCGCCTGATAGCCCATGCGGGCCATCTCCAGCGAGGAGTCCATCGGCGTGGTGCCGCTCATCACCACGTCCACGCCCTTGGACATGCCCTTGCCGGCCAGGCCGATGGCCTTGACGGTCATGTTGCTCATGGGGCGCAGGAAGGCGTCCAGCAGCCAGTCGGGCTCGTCGCGCTCGGCCCTGGCCGCGCGCTTGGGCGGCGCCTTGCCGCCATCGGTGATGGACAGCATCACCGCGATCAGCGCGATGCCGTCGGCAATGCAGTGGTGGATGCGGCAGATCAGCGCGCTGCTGCCGTCGCTCATGTCCTCCACCAGCTGCATCTGCCACAGCGGCCGGGCCGGATCCAGCGGCTGGCTGCACAGCTCGGCCACGCGCTCGCGCAGCACCGCGTCGTTGCTCTGGCCACGCAGCGGCAGCGGCACCTCGGCGATGACGTGGTGGGCGATGTCGAAGTCACGGTCCAGCACCCACTGCGCGCCGCCGAAGGTGTCCTCGACCACCTTCTGCCGGAAGCGCGGGTACTGCAGCAGCCGCTCGGCCACGCGCGTGCGCAGGCTGCTCAGCGTGATGCCCGGGCGGATGGACCACACGCCCACGATCATCATCAGGTTGGCCTCGGTGTCCATGCGCAGCCAGGCGGTATCCACCTTGGACATGCGTTCGCTGCTCTGGCCCATGCGTCTCCTCGGAAGGGTTGGCGGCGCGCCTAAACTCGGCGCGCCCTGTCGTTCGATTGTGACCAAGTCGAACCCCTCGGATCAGCCTGGAGAACCCCGTGAGCCTGAAAGACCAATTCGAAGCCGCCGTCGCCGATTCCAAGAACCTGCCCGAGCGGCCCGACAACATGACGCTGCTGAAGATCTATGCGCTGTACAAGCAGGGCAGCCAGGGCGACGTGCAGGACAAGCGCCCCGGCTTCACCGACATGGTCGGCCGCGCCAAGTGGGACGCCTGGAACGAGCTGAAGGGCACCTCGCAGGAAGAGGCCATGCAGCAGTACATCGACCTCATCGAAAGCCTGAAGTAAGCGGCCCGGCCGCCACGGCAGAACCGGCCCTCAGGCCGGTTTCTTTTTGGCCGGCGCCTTCTTCTTGGGGGCCAGCAGCGCGTCCAGCTCCTTCTGGATCTCGGCCTCGATGCTGCCCTTGAACGCACCCAGCAGGAAACCCAGCTGCGCGACCAGCTCGAAGCGCTCGGCCGTGACGGTCAGCTCGCCTTTCACGCCAGAGCGCTCGAAGGCCACGGTGTCCTCGTCCTCGCCCTCGTGCACCGTGCAGGCCATGTCGAACTTCTCCTCGACCTGCTCGGCCCATTGCCAGGCGATCTCGCGCGCCTTCGTCAGGCCCAGGTCGTGTTCTCGGTGGATGCGGATCTCGGCCACGTCGGCTCTCCTTGTGTCGTGGCCGCACTCTAAGCCAGAAGCCGACCTGACCGCCCGCCTGAACGGAGCGAGACGCTCCGCACTCCTGCAGGCACAACAAAGCCCTCGGTCCCTCTGTATCCGGCCGCAGCCCCGCGGGCGCGCCCGACTGCCGTTTCTAGGATGATTCGGGCCCCACGTCCTTCGCCCGATCCATGCACTTCACCCTGCCCCTGCACACCCACCTCCGCGACGCCAGCCCGCTGGTCTACGGCTGCATGGCCCTGGGCGGCGACTGGGCCGGCGGCCCCGTCACCGAGGCCGACATCGCCCAGGCGCACGCGGCCGTCGAGGCGGCACTCGACATCGGCATCACGCTGTTCGACCACGCCGACATCTACCGCCGCGGCAAGGCCGAGGCCGTGTTCGGCGAACTGCTCAAGCGCGACGCCGGCCTGCGCGGCCGCATCCGGCTGCAGAGCAAGTGCGGCATCCGCTTCGCCGACGACGCCCACGTGGGCCGCTTCGACTTCAGCGCCCAGCACATCGAGCGCAGCGTGGACGGCATCCTGCAGCGCCTGGGCGTGGAGCGCCTGGACATCCTGCTGCTGCACCGCCCCGACGCGCTGATGGAGCCCGCCGAGGTCGCCAACGCCTTCGGCCGCCTGAAGGCCGCCGGCAAGGTCAGCCACCTGGGCGTGTCCAACATGCATGCCGGCCAGATGCGCTGGCTGCAGACGGCGCTGGCCGAGCCGCTGGTGGCCAACCAGCTGGAGATGAGCCTGGCCAAGCTGGACTTCATCGACGCCGGCACCACGTTCAACGACCCGCAGGCCACGACGCGCCCCGGCACGATGGCCTGGGCCGGCACGCTGGAATACGCGCAGCAGCACGGCGTGCAGCTGCAGGCCTGGGGCTCGCTGGCCCAGGGGCGGTTCAACGATCCGTCGGCCTCGGCCGCGGCCCAGGTCGTGCACGAGATCGCCGCGGCCCACCGCACGACGGCCAACGCGGTGCTGCTGGCCTGGCTGCTGCGGCATCCGGCCGGCATCCAGCCGGTCATCGGCAGCGGCAATGCCGATCGGATTCGCGCCTGCGCCGATGCGGCGAAGATCCAGCTGAGCCGGGAGGACTGGTATCGGCTCTATGTGACGGCGCGGGGCCAGGCCTTGCCCTGAGCGGCCTTCAGTCGCGGCGCACCAGCGGCTGGCTGGGATGCAGCCGCGCCATCGCCAGCACGTCTTCGTAGCGGCCGTTGCGCAAGGCATAGGCGTGCATGCGCCCCTCGGGCGCAAAGCCGTGCCGCTCGTAGAGCCGGATGGCGCGCTGGTTGTCGTGGAACACGGTCAGCTCGATGCGCAGCACCTGCGCCCAGTTGTCGGCATAGTCCAGCAGCGCCGTCATCAGCGCCTGACCGACGCCCTGGCCCTGGGCAGCCCTGGCCACCGTGATGCCCAGATTCATCACATGGCGGCGGCGCACATGCGTCCCCACGGGGTGCAAGCCAGCCAGGCCCACCGGCTGCTCGTCCCGCAGCGCGACCAGCACGAGCTCGTTGGAACCGGGTGCCGGCGGGTTCTGGCCGGCGAAACGCTGCGCCCACAGCTCCTCGTTGGGATAGGGCACTGCAGCGTGCCGCCGAACAGGTCCGGGTCGGAAAACTGTTCGGCGATGGCGGCGGCGTCAGCGGGTTTGACTCGTCGTAGCCTCAACGTCATGCAGGCTCCGGATTCAAGGTCAGGACAACAGCGCCTCGGCGGTCGTCGGGAATGCCTTCAGCAGCTTCCTGTCCATCGTGACCAGGCGCGTGCCCAGCCGCTGGGCCAGTGCGACGAACTCGCAGTCGTAGGCCGAGCAATCGCTGCTGCCCACGAGTTCGAACACGTCGCGCGAGTCCACGTCGAACTCCCGGCCTTCGAGCAGCGCCTCGGCTTCGGTCTGGATCGAATACGCCTGAGCTAGGCTCAGCGTGCTGCGACGCACGTAGCCGGCCAGGATGTTCCTGAACTCGCTGCGCCAAAGCGGCGGCGCCGCCCACTCGGGATCGCGCTGCAGCAGAGCTTCAGCGGCCAGCGAGAACTCGCCTGGCAAGTAGAAGTAGGCGATGACATTGGTGTCGACGACGATCACTTGCGACCCGCGCGCTTGGCTGCGTCGATATCCTGAGGCGTGAATCGGGTGGTCAAGGCCGCGCGAATCTCGCGAGCGCGCGCCAGACGCTCAACCGGCTCAGTGTGCCGGGGCAGCAACACCGACTCCAGGCAAACGATGGCCTCGCTGTTCAGGCTGCGGCGGTTGGCTTCGGCGGACGCCTTCAGCCGTTCGTAGACGGCATCGGGCACGTTCTTCAGCGTCAGCGAGGTGGGCATGGGCCGCTCCCGAGAATCCAAAACGGTTGCATTATGGTTGCGAAGCCGTTTGGAGCGCCAGCCTTCGCTCGTCGCGCGACAGCGCAGCCAACCGCTCCACCGCCTCATGGAAGCGCGCCCAGTCCCGCCCCTCGCGCTCGAACAGCCGCTGGAAGGCCGGCACCAGCTCGTCGTAGGCCGCCAGGATGGCGAAGCTGGCGTTGTTGGCGCGCTGGAACCAGGCCTCATAGCCCGGCGCTTCGCGCGGCGCGCGCTCGCGCAGTTCGGCCATCACCGCCGCCTTGGCCGCGGCACGCGCAGCCGCAGGACCGGCGTACACGGCCTGCAGCCGCTCGCGCCCCTCGCGGGCCAGCGCCAGGAAGCGCGCCCGCCGCTCACGCCCGGCCTCGAAGGCCGCCAGCGCCTCGGGCTTGTCCGCCAGCCACTGGCGCGCGCCGATCAGCTCCACCGCGCTGGCATAGGCCTCGTTGAAGCCGGTGTCGTCGCTGACGTAGACGCGCTGGTGCGCCAGCTCGTGGAAGATCATCGCGGCCAGCTCGCCCTCGGGGTAGCGGATGAAGGTGTTGAGCAGCGGGTCACCGCCCAGCAGCCGGCTCCAGCCCAGCGTGGAGTAGGCGGGAATGGCCTGCACCTGCACCTCCCAGCCCGCGGTCTTCAGCGCCTCGGCATGCCGCCTGGCCTCATCGAGGTCGAACCAGCCCTGGTAGCCGGCGCAGCCCATCAGCGGGTAGCACCAGGTCTTGAGCGTCAGGCCGAACTCGGGCGCGGCGACGATGTTCCACACCGCGGCGCCGCGCTTCAGGTCGGCATAGCGGCGGTAGCTGTTGTTCTCGGGCAGGGCCAGCCGGCTGCTCGCGAAGTCGCGCATCTGCTGGCTGAGCTTCAGCCGCTCGGCCAGCTCGGCCGGCGTGGCGGCATCGGCCAGCCATTCGCTCACCGGCCGGGCGGCGCGCACCAGCCCCAAGTGGCCGCCAGCGGCCTGGCTCCAGTGGCCGACAGCGCTGCAGCCGCTCAGGGCCAGCAGTGCGGCCGACAGCAGCAGGCGCCGGATCAAGCAGCTTCCACTTCGACGAGGCAGTCGTAGAACGCCGGCGCCTCGCCCAGGTCGGTCAGGCGTTGGTGGGTCACCTCGTTGACGTTGGTGCCGTCCACGCCCAGCTTGCGCCACCAGATGCCCAGGCCGTTGACGACACCGGGCCGCGCGCGCGGGCTGATCTTCAGCGTGGCGACGTAGCGGCCGCGGTCGTTGAAGGCGGCCACGCGGGCGCCGTCGGCCAGCCGGCGTGCGGCGGCATCGTCGGCATGCATCTCGATGATGGGCTCGCGCTCGATGTCGCGCAGGCTCTTCAC
Organism: Roseateles sp.; assembly: GCA_046289335.1. Taxonomy (GTDB): domain Bacteria; phylum Pseudomonadota; class Gammaproteobacteria; order Burkholderiales; family Burkholderiaceae_C; genus Pelomonas. Next base: position 5,610 of record JBKBVY010000088.1, read on the forward strand.
GTTGACGAAGCTGGAGTTCAGGAAGTTGCGGGCGGGCGGCGAGATCATGGCCAGCGGATAGCGCGCGGCGAGTTCGGGCGCGGTCAGCGCACTCTCGTAGTTGGGCACATAGTCCGCACCGGCCGCCTGGGCGCGGCCGTTGGGCGTGCGGAAGCCTCCTTCGGCAAACGGCGCCTCGGCAATGGGCAGCGGCACCCAGCCCTGCTCGCGCAGCGCGGCCATGTCGATGTCGGACGTGAAGGCCTGCTCGGCCAGCTGTTCGTCGGTCTCGCTGAAGGCCGGATCGGTCAGGCCCAACGCCGCAGCCAGCTCGCGGAAGATCTGCGTGTTGGGCTTGGCCTCGCCCAGCGGCGCGATGGCCGGATGGTTGATGAGCACGTCGGTGTGGCCGTAGCTGGCGTGCACGTCCAGGTGTTCCAGCTGCGTGGTGGCGGGCAGCACATAGTCGGCCAGGTCGGCCGTGTCGGTCATGAAGTGCTCCAGCACCACCGTGAACAGGTCTTCGCGCTGGAAGCCCTTCACCACCTTGGGCGACTCCGGCGCCACCGCCACCGGGTTGCTGTTGTAGACGATGAGCGCCTCGATGGGCGGGTCGGCCTGCAGCAGCGCGTCGCCGATGGTGCTCATGTTGACCATGCGCGGTGTGCGCCCGGCCAGCAGGTCGGGGCGCTCCAGGTTCGGGTTCTTGTAGGGCGCAAACCAGCCCGAGGCCGACAGCAGCAGGCCGCCGCTGGCGTGCCGCCACGCGCCGGTCAGGCAGGGCAGCAGCGCGACCAGCCGCACCGCATTGCCACCGCCGCGCACGCGCTGCATGCCGTAGTTCAGGCGGATGGCGGCGGGCGTGGTGGTGCCGTAGTCGCGCGCCAGGCCACGCACCTCGTCGGCGCTGATGCCGCAGACGGCGGCGGTGCGCTCCGGCGGCCAGGCGAGTGCCTTCTCGCGCAGTTCGTCCCAGCCGTCGACGAAGCGGTCGATGTAGTCGTGGTCCAGCCAGTCGTGCGCGATCAACTCGTGCATCAGGCCCAGCGCCAGCGCGCCGTCGGTGCCCGGCAGCACGGCGATGTGCTGGTGGCATTTGTCGGCCGTCTCGGTCCTGCGCGGGTCGATGCAGATCAGCTTGGCGCCGTCGCGCTTGGCCTGGTTGGCATAGGTCCAGAAATGCAGGTTGGACGTGATGCTGTTGCTGCCCCAGATGACGATGAGCTTGGCGCCCGCGAAGTTGCGCGTGTGCATGCCCAGCTTGTGGCCGTAGGTGGCGGCCAGGCCCGCGCCGCCGGCGCTGGCGCAGATGGTGCGGTCCAGCCGCGCAGCACCCAGCGCATTCCACAGCCGCCCGGCCATGGCCTCGCCCTGGATCAGGCCCATGGTGCCGGCATAGCTGTAGGGCTGGATGCGCTGCGCATCGCGCGCGGCGATGTCCTTCAGCCGGCCGGCGATGTCCGCGAGGGCTTCGGCCCAGCTCACCCGCTCGAAGCGCGGCGCCTCGGTCTTCTTGCTGACGCGCTTGAGCGGATGCAGCACCCGCTCCGCGTGGTAGGTGCGCTCCGGATAGCGCGACACCTTGGTGCACAGCGCGCCATGCGTGTTGGGATGCTCGGCGCGGCCTTGCACCTTGATGACGCGTTCGTTCTCGACGGTCACCTGCAGCGCGCAGGTGTCGGGGCAGTCGTGGGGGCAGGCGCCGAAGACGGTGCGGGTGGTCATCGTGGCAATCGCGGGTCGGAGAGAGGGAGCGATTGTCGCGTGGGAGGGGTGGGCAGGTCGGCTGATCGACGGGCAGCCGGCGGCGCGTCCGGCGCTGCGGCGATGGCCGCGTGATCGACGAAACGGTGACTATGCCCGGGCATGGCACCATGCCGACGTGCAAATGCGCAAGCGGGACCGCGTGAAGGAATGAGAGTGAGACACAAGCTGTTGGGGTGGGTGCTGGCCTGGGTGGCCGCGATGCCGTTTGCCACCGCCGATGCGGAGCTGGCCTACCCGCCGCTGCTCGAACCGGCCGCGCAGGACGCCAAGGCGGCCCGCCTGGCGGCGGACCTGCTCTCGCGCCACCACTACAAGGCCCTGCCGCTGGACGACGCGCTGTCCAGCCAGGTGTTCGACCAGTACCTCAAGCTGCTCGACCCCGAGAAGCTGTACTTCCTGCAGTCCGACATCGACCGCCTGGCGGCCGACCGCACCCGGCTCGACGACGCCATCCTGAACGAAGACCTGCGCACCCCGTTCGCGATCTTCAACCTCTACGAGCGCCGCGCCGCCGAGCGCATGGCCTTCGCGCGCAGCCTGCTGGCCAAGGGCTTCGACTTCGAGAGCCACGAGACGCTGATGATCGACCGCAAGGACCAGCCCTGGCCGGCGACCGAAGCCGAGGCGCGGGAGCTCTGGCGCAAGCGCGTGAAGAACGACTGGCTGCGCCTGCGGCTCGCCGGCCGGGACGACGCGACCATCCGCAAGCTGCTGGACAAGCGCTACGACAACAACGCCAAGCGGCTGGCCAAGATCAACAGCGCGGATGCCTTCCAGGCCTTCATGAACGCCTACACCACGGCGATCGAGCCGCACACCAACTACCTGGGGCCGCGCGCCTCGGAGAACTTCGACATCGCGATGCGCCTGTCGCTGGTGGGCATAGGCGCGGTGCTGATGGAGAACGACGGCCACGTCACCATCCGCGAACTGGTGGCAGGCGGGCCGGCCATGGTGTCGGGCCAGCTGCAGGTGGGCGATCGCATCGTCGGCGTCGGCCAGGGGCCGTCGGGCGCTATGGAGGATGTGGTCGGCTGGCGCCTGGACGACGTGGTGGCCCTGATCCGCGGCAAGGCGGCGTCCACGGTGCGGCTGGACATCCTGCCCGCGGACGGCGGGCCCGACGCGCCGACCAAGACCATTGCCCTGGTCCGCGACACCATCAAGATGCAGGACAGCGCGGCCAAGGCCAAGGTCTACTCGGTGACGACCGGCGAGGGCCAGCGCCGGGTCGGCGTGATCACCCTGCCCTCGTTCTACGAGGACGTGGCAGCCATGCAGAAGGGCGACAAGGACTACCGCAGCGCCGCGCGCGACGTGGCCCGGCTGTTGGAGGACCTGAAGGCCCAGCAGGTGGAGGGCGTGCTGATCGACCTGCGCAACAACGGCGGCGGCTCGCTGCGCGAGGCGATCGAGCTGACGGGCCTGTTCCTCGGCAAGGTGCCCGTGGTGCAGACCCGCAATGCCAGGGGCGAGGTCTCCGTGGCCACCAACACCAACACCGCGCTGGCCTGGCAGGGGCCGCTGGCGGTGCTGATCAACCGCGGCTCGGCCTCGGCCTCGGAGATCTTTGCCGCCGCAGTCCAGGACTACGGCCGCGGCCTCATCATCGGCGAGCCCAGCTTCGGCAAAGGCACGGTCCAGACCGTCGCCCGGCTCGACCAGATCGCCAGGAACCCCAAGCCCACCTTCGGCGACCTGAAGCTGACCATTGCGCAGTTCTTCCGCGTGAACGGCGGCACGACGCAGCTGCATGGCGTGACGCCCGACATCCGCGTCCCCGCGGTGGGCGACGACAGCCCCTTCGGCGAGTCCAGCTTCGGCAACGCCCTGCCCGGCACGCGCATCCCGGCCGTCGCCCACCAAGCCGTGGGCGACGTGAAACCCCTGCTGCCCCGCCTGCAGGCCTGGCACGACAGCCGCGTGCAGCGGGACAAGGACTACCAGGACCTGGTGGAGGACCTCGCCAAGGCAAGGGCGCAGCGCAAGACCAATGTGATCTCGCTCAACGAGGGCGTGCGGCGCCAGGAGCGCGCCGCGCAGGAGAAGCGTCTGGCGGCACTGCTGGGCGCCGCCGCCGCCAGCGCCGCATCCGCCGCGGGCGGCACGCTGGCGGACGACGGCCTGCAATTCAACGAGCGCCAGCTCGCCCGCAACCTCGCCGCCCAAAAGGCCGGCGAAGCCGCCAACGACGCCATCCTGAACGAGGCCGTCAACATCGTGTCCGACAGCGTGGCGCTCAAGGCCGGCAAGTCGCAGGTGGCGGCAAGCGCTGCGCCGGCGCGGCCGGAGGTGGTCAAGGCGCTGGTGCTGCAGGGGGCGGCGGGGCAATAGCGCTGGGCGGGGCGGGGGAGGGATCCGGCGAGCTTGGGGAGTCGAGGTGTGCTTCGCTGCGCTAGCTAGTTGACGCGCAGGGCCGGGGTGAAGGTCTACTTCTGCGACCCGCACAGCCCTTGGCAGCGGGCAGCCTGCGAGAACACCAATCGGCTGATCCGCCAGTACCTGCCCAAGGGCACGGACTTGTCGGTACACAGCCAGGAACAACTCGACTTCATCGCCGACGAGATCAACAACCGACCTCGCAACCGCCTGGGCTGGGACAGCCCGATCCAGCGTTTCCGGGCGATCATGCAGGCACTGCAAGAATCTCCTTCCTCACCACTTCACTGACCGCTACGCCAGTGTTGCAGTTGGGATTTGAGACCGCCCAGTAATTGGCCATTCACCCGGCCGGCAACGTCAACCTCGCGATGCACCCCCGCGGCGCCGCCGGCAGAAGCTGGGCGCTGCCGCCATGCCGCTCCGCAATCTCGCGCGCAATGGCCAGCCCCAGCCCGCAGCCCTCGCCATGCGCTGCGCCGCGCACGAAGCGCTCGAAGGCGCGCTCGCGCAGTTCGGGCGGCAGGCCGGGGCCGTTGTCCTCCACGTCCAGCCACAGGTCGTCGCCCACGCGGCGCAGGCGCACGGTGATGGTGGCGCCGGGGCCGGCATAGCGCACCGCGTTGTCGATCAGGTTGACCAGCGCCTCGCGCAGCAGCAGCGCCACGCCCTGCACCTGCAGCGGCTCGTCGGGCAGGTCCACGCCGAGGTCGCAGCCGGCGGCCAGCGCGCGGGGCACCTGCTCGGCGGCCACGTCCTGCACCAGTTGGCCGCAGTCCACCGCCGCCCAGCCCTGGGCCGCGACGGCCTCGGGCTCGGCGCGGGCCAGCACCAGCAGCTGCGACACCAGCCGCGCGCCGCGCACGGCGCTCATCAGCACGCGCTGCAGGCGCTGGCGCAGCGCGGGGTCGGTGGCCTCCTGCAGCGCCAGCTCGGTCTGGCTCTTCAGCCCCGCCAACGGCGTGCGCAGCTGGTGGGCGGCGTCGCTGATGAAGCGGCGCTGCGCGGCCAGGTTCTGCTGCACCTGGGCCAGCAGCTCGTTGACGGCGCCGGCCAGCGCGCCCACCTCGGGCGGCGCGGCCTGCAGCTGCACGGGGTCCAGCGCGTCGGCACGGCGGCCCTGCATCTGCGCCTGCAGCTCGGCCAGCGGCCGCAGGCCGCGGCGGATGCCGGCCCACACGCCCATGGTCATCAGTGCGATCAGCAGCGACAGCGGCAGCGCCGTGTCCAGCAGCATGCGCCGCGCCAGCAGCTCGCGCGGCGCGCTGGCGCGGGCGATCTGCACGCGCAGCAGCGCATCGGCCGCGCCGGCGGCGCCCAGGTGCAGGTCCAGCGACACGACGCGCATCGCCTCCGGCACGGCCGTGTCGAAGAACACCGGCTCGTTGAGCCGCGGGTTGCCAGGCGGCGCGGGCATGCGCGCATCACCCAGCAGCAGCTGGCCCGGCGGCGAGCTGACCATGTAGATGACGCGGTCGTTCATATCCGCAGGGTCGGCGGCCAGGATGTCCTGCGCGGACCGGGGCAGGTCCACGAACAGGCCGCTGGCGGTGGGCCGGATCTGCCGCGCCAGCGCGCGCGCGGCCTGCAGCAGGCTGGCGTCCACCAGCTCGTCGGCATGGCGGCTGGCCACGCGGTAGGCGCCGAACGCGGCCACGCCCCACAGCACCAGCTGCGGCAACAGCAGCCACAGCAGCAGTTGCCGGTGCAGGCTGCGCTTCACGACGACGCGCTGGCTTCGAGCAGATAGCCCAGGCCGCGCACGGTGCGCACGGCCAGGCCCGAGCCTTCGAGCTTCTTGCGCAGGCGGTGGATGTAGACCTCGATGGAGCCGCCGCTGGCCTCCTCGCCGTCGCCGCTCCAGGCCTGCACGATCTGCGCCTTGGTGACGACGCGGTCACGCTCGGCCACCAGCAGCTCCAGCAGCGCCCATTCGCGCGGGCTCAGCTCCAGCGCCTGGCCGGCCACGCTGGCGCGGCGCGCGCCGCGGTCCAGCGTCAGCTGGCGCAGTTGCTGGGTCTGCGTGGCGGGGCGGCTGCGGCGCAGCAGGGCCTGCAGCCGCGCCTCCAGCTCGGGGAAGTCGAAGGGCTTGGTCAGGTAGTCGTCGGCGCCGGCCTGCAACCCGGCCACGCGGTGCTCCAGCGCGTCCAGCGCCGTCAGCACCAGGATGGGCAGCGTGCGACCGGCCTCGCGCACGCGCCGCAGCACGGTGAGGCCGTCCACCAGCGGCAGGCCCAGGTCCAGGATGGCGATGTCGAAGTCCTGCTTCTTCAGCAGGTACTCGGCCACCGCGCCGTTCTCGGCCCACTCGACCTTGAACGCGGCGTTCAACAACTGCTGCTGCAGCGCATCGGCCAGCACGGGGTCGTCTTCGGCAAGCAGCAGGTTCATGGCGCGTGACTGTAGCGGCCGGCGGCCTCATGGTTAATACGATGTTAAGACTATTAATGATCGGTAATG
>JBKBVY010000089.1:0-12165 GCA_046289335.1 Roseateles sp.
GACCAAGCCGCCTGGTCCGCCGTCAAACATGTTCAAGACCCTTCCAATGCTTGACTTTGAACACAGTTGCTCGGGGGACCGACCAGTGGCGCGGCGTCCAGCACGCGCCACTGGGCGAGGGGCACATCAAACCGCCGCTTCGTCCGTCTCGCCGGTGCGGATGCGCACCACCTGCTCGATGGTCTGCACGAAGATCTTGCCGTCGCCGATCTTGCCGGTCTTGGCGGCCTTCAGGATGGCGTCGATGCAGCGGTCCACCTCATCGTCCTTGACGACCACCTCGACCTTGACCTTGGGCAGGAAGTCGACGACGTACTCGGCGCCGCGGTAGAGCTCCGTGTGGCCCTTCTGGCGGCCGAAACCCTTGACCTCGGTGACCGTCAGGCCCGAAGCGCCCACCTCGGCCAGCGCCTCGCGGACCTCGTCGAGCTTGAAGGGTTTGATGATGGCGGTGATCTGCTTCATGGGGCGAGGCTCCTGGTTTCGTCTGGCGCTGATTTAAGCACGTTCATCCGGGATGCTGTCCACGTCGGCCAACCAGACAACGGCTTCGGAATCGCTGGGCGCGCGCCAGTCGCCACGCGGAGACAGCGAGCCGCCGCTGCCGACCTTGGGGGCATTGGGCACGCAGCTGCGCTTGAACTGGCTGCCCTTGAAAAAGCGCCTCACGAAGATGCCCAGTACGCGCTTGATCTCGCAGAGCGTGTAGGTCTCGCCCCAAGCGTGCCGTGCCAGGAAGGCGATCTTGGTTGGCGCGTAGCCGTAGCGCAGCGTGAAGAACAGGTTGAAGTCCTGCAGCGCGTAAGGGCCCACCACCGCCTCCGTGCTCTGCAGGCTGCCGGGCACCAGCTCCGGGCTGATCTCCGTGCCCAGGATGTCCAGCAGCACCTGCGAGTCGGTGCCAGGACCGAGCTGTTCGGTCTCTGCCACCCAGCGCACCAGATGCTGGATCAACGTCTTGGGCACGCTGGCATTGACGTTGTAGTGCGACATGTGGTCACCCACGCCGTAGGTGCACCAGCCCAGCGCCAGCTCGGATAGATCGCCCGTGCCCAGCACCAGCCCCCCCATCAGGTTGGCGAGCCGGAACAGGTGGCTGGTGCGCTCGCCCGCCTGCACGTTCTCGAAGGTGATGTCGTAGACCGGATGGGCATCGCTGTGCGGGTGGCCGATGTCGGCCAGCATCTGCAGGCAGCTGGGCCGGATGTCGATCTCGCGCGCCTCGCAGCCGACGGTGGCCATCAACCGCAGCGCCTGCGCGCGCGTGCGCTCGCCGGTCGCAAAGCCGGGCATGGTCACGCCGATGATGTTCGTGCGCGGCAGCCCCAGCGCGTCCATCGCGCGCGCGGCCACGAGCAGTGCATGGGTCGAATCCAGCCCGCCCGAGATGCCCACGACCAGCTTCTGGATGCCGCTGGACGCCAGCCGCTGCGTCAGACCCTGGACCTGGATGTTGTAGACCTCCTGGCAGCGCTCGTCGCGGCGGTCATGGTCCGCGGGCACATAGGGGAAGCGCTCGACGCGGCGCCGCAGCGCCAGCGGCCGGTCGCGGTCCAGGCCCAGCGTGAAGGACCCATGCCGGAACGCGTTCACCTGCGCCGCATGCATGCGCACGGAGTCGCCAAAGCTCGTCTGCCGCATGCGCTCGCGCGCCAGGCGTTCCAGGTCCACGTCCGCGGTCACCAACTGCGAGCGGCGCTGGAAGCGTTCAGACTCGACGAGAAGCTCACCGTTCTCGCAGATGAGGGCCTGGCCGTCCCAGGCCAGGTCGGTCGTCGACTCGCCCGCGCCGGCCGACGAGTAGACATAGGCCGCCAGGCAGCGCGCCGACTGCTGCGACACCAGCTGACGCCGGTAACCGGCCTTGCCAATGACGACGTTGGACGCCGACAGGTTGACCAGCACCGTCGCGCCCGCCAGCGCCGCGAACGACGACGGCGGGATGGGCGTCCACACGTCCTCGCAGATCTCCACATGCAGGCGCAGCAGCGGCAGGTCCTCAGCCGTGAAGATCTGACGGCTGCCAAAGGGCACCTGCTGGCCCAGCAAAGTCACGGTGCCGACCGTGGCCTCCTCACCCGAACAGAACTGGCGCGCCTCGTAGAACTCGCCATAGTTGGGCAGGAAGGTCTTGGGAACCACGCCGAGGATGCGGCCGCGCTGCAGCACGACGGCGCAGTTGAACAGACGCTGCTCCACCCGCAGCGGCATGCCCACGACGGCCACGATGGGCAGTTCCGCCGTGGCCCCCAGCACCTCGGCCAGCCCCGTTTCGCAGGCATCGAGCAGCGCGCGCTGGTGAAAGAGATCGTCGCAGCTGTAGCTGGACAGCCCCAGCTCCGGAAACGCGATCACAGCCACGTCTTCGGCTGCCGCCTGCTTCAACAGCGCCACCGTCTGCCCGGCGTTGAATGCCGGGTCGGCCACACGGCACAGGGGCAGGCCCACGGCGAGGCGCGCGAAATCATGGCTGTAAAGGTTGTCGAAACGCATGAGGGGCATCGGCAAAACCCCAGTCTAGCCCTGCGTTCCCGGCCTGCATTCCAATACGCCGCCATGCCCGCACTCCGCGTCCACGACTCGCCTGCCGATCTGCCCTGCGACGCCTGGAACCGCCTGCTTGCGGCATCAGCGCATCCCACGCCCTTCATGCGCCACGAGTACCTGCAGGCCCTGCACGACTCCGGCTCTGCCGTCGCCCGGACCGGCTGGCAGCCGCAGTTCGTGTCGCTCTGGCACGGCGAGCAGCTGCTGGCGGCCTGTCCGGCCTATCTGAAGCGGCACAGCTACGGCGAGTACGTGTTCGACTGGGCCTGGGCCGACGCCTACCACCGGCACGGCCTGGCGTACTACCCCAAGCTGCTGGTGGCCGTGCCGTTCACGCCGGTGCCGGGCAGCCGGCTGCTGGCCGTGGACGACGACGCGCGGGCCCTGCTGGCGCAGGGGCTGCTCGCGCTGGCTCAACAGACGCAGGCCTCGTCGCTGCACGTGCTGTTCGGCGACGAGGCCGACCAGGCCGCGCTGGCGGCGGCCGGCTGCATGGCGCGCTCCGGCGTGCAGTTCCACTGGACCGCCGCGGGCGACGTGGACTTCACTGCCTTCCTGGCCCGGCTGCAGCGCGACAAGCGCAAGAAGATCCAGCAGGAGCAGCGCCGCGTGCGCGAGGCGGGCGTCACCTTCGAGGCCCGCGAGGGGCTGGCCATCACGGCTGACGACTGGGACTTCTTCTACCTCTGCTACCAGCAGACCTACCGCGAGCACCACAGCACGCCCTACCTGAGCCGCGACTTCTTCGCGCGCATGGCCAGCGACATGCCGCAGCACTGGCTGATGTTCGTCGCCCGGCGCGAGGGGCAGCGCGTCGCCGCGTCGCTGATCGCGCTGGACCCCGAGCGCCGCGCCGCCTTCGGCCGCTACTGGGGCGCGGTCGAGCCCATTGCCTGCCTGCACTTCGACGCCTGCTACTACCAGCCGCTGGCCTGGTGCATCGCCCACGGCTACCAGCGCTTCGAAGGCGGCGCCCAGGGCGAGCACAAGATGGCGCGCGGCCTGCTGCCCACGCCCACCGCGTCCAGCCACTGGCTGGCGCATCCGGCGTTCGCCGATGCGGTGAACGACTTCCTGGCCCGCGAGGGCGAGGCGATGACGGGCTATCTGAGCGAGCTCAACGAGCACGCGCCCTACAAGAAAAAAGACGCCGCAGATGCGGCGTCTTTCGAGGGGCGGGAGGCCTGATCAGGCCTTGGCGTAGTTCGCCAGGCCGTCGGTGATTTCCTTCTTGGCGGCGTCGGGGCCTTCCCAGCCCTTGACCTTGACCCACTTGCCCTTCTCCAAGTCCTTGTAGTGCTCGAAGAAGTGCTGGATGGCCGACAGGCGCATCGGGTTCACGTCCTCGATCTTCTGCCAGTGGTCGTACATGGGCAGGATCTTGCTGGTCGGCACGGCCAGCAGCTTGGCGTCACCGCCGGCCTCGTCGTCCATCATCAGCACGCCCAGGGCCCGGCAGGTCACGACCACGCCCGGCTGCAGTGCGAAGGGGGTGATGACCAGCACGTCCACCGGGTCGCCGTCGTCGGCCAGCGTGCGCGGGATGTAGCCGTAGTTGCACGGGTAGTACATCGGCGTGGTCAGGAAGCGATCGACGAACAGCGCGCCGCTCTCCTTGTCGACCTCGTACTTGATCGGGTCGGCATTCATCGGGATCTCGATGATGACGTTGAACTCGTCGGGCGCCTTGGCGCCGGGGGACACGTTGTGCAGGCTCATGGTCGTCGTTCTTAGGGGCTGGAAAACCCGCATTCTAGTTTTATGGGTAAACGCTCCCCTTACGCCGCAGGGCCCGCACTTAAGCTCCGCCGCACATTCCCGCACCCGGGAATCACCGCTTCACACACGCACCTGAGGAGACGAATACATGTCGACGGAGATGGCGCTGTATTTCGCGCTGGCCTGCGGCCTCGCGGCTGTTGCTTATGGCTTCATTCAACGAAGCTGGATCCTGAGCCAGGACGCGGGCAATGCCCGCATGCAGGAGATTGCCGCGGCGATCCAGCAGGGCGCGGCGGCCTACCTGGGGCGGCAGTACCGCACCATCGCCATCGTCGGCGTGGTGCTGGCCATCGCCATTGCGGTGGTGCCGGGCCTGGGCCTGACGACGGCCGCGGGCTTCGTGCTCGGCGCGGTGCTGTCGGGCATCTGCGGCTTCATCGGCATGAACATCTCGGTGCGCGCCAATGTCCGCACCGCACAGGCGGCCACCAAGGGCATAGGCCCGGCGCTGGACGTGGCCTTCAAGGGCGGCGCCATCACCGGCATGCTGGTGGTGGGCCTGGGCCTGCTGGGCGTGGGCGGCTTCTACCTGGCCATCGGCGGCGGGCATGACAGCGCGGCGCTCAAGCCCATGCTGGGTCTGGCCTTCGGCTCCTCGCTGATCTCCATCTTCGCCCGCCTGGGCGGCGGCATCTTCACCAAGGGCGCCGACGTGGGCGCCGACCTGGTCGGCAAGGTCGAGGCCGGCATCCCCGAGGACGACCCGCGCAACCCGGCCGTCATTGCCGACAACGTGGGCGACAACGTCGGCGACTGCGCCGGCATGGCGGCCGACCTGTTCGAGACCTATGCGGTGACGCTGATCGCCGCGATGGCGCTGGGCGCGCTGATGGTGGTGGGCGACGGGGCCAAGGCCGGCGTCATCTACCCGCTGGCACTGGGTGGCGTGTCCATCATGGCCTCCATCATCGGCTGCCTGTTCGTCAAGGCCAGCGACGGCATGACCAACGTGATGCCGGCGCTGTACAAGGGCCTGATCGTGGCCGGCGCGCTGAGCCTGATCGCCTTCTTCTTCGTGACCCGCGCCTTGTTCCCCGGCGAGGTGCAGCTGGCCGGCGGTGCGACCACCAACGCCATGGCGCTGTTCGGCGCCTGCTTGGTGGGCCTGGTGCTGACGGCCGCCATGGTCTGGATCACCGAGTACTACACCGGCACGCAGTACCACCCGGTGCAGCATGTGGCCCAGGCCTCCACCACCGGCCATGGCACCAACGTCATCGCCGGTCTGGGCGTGTCGATGAAGTCCACCGCCTGGCCGGTGCTGTTCGTCTGCGCGGCCATCTGGTCGGCCTACGCGCTGGCGGGCCTGTACGGCATCGCCATCGCGGCCACGTCCATGCTCAGCATGGCCGGCATCATCGTCGCGCTGGACGCCTACGGTCCCATCACCGACAACGCCGGCGGCATCGCCGAGATGGCCGAGCTGCCCGCCAGCGTGCGTGCCGTGACCGACCCGCTGGACGCCGTGGGCAACACCACCAAGGCCGTCACCAAGGGCTATGCCATCGGCTCCGCCGGCCTGGCGGCGCTGGTGCTTTTTGCCGACTACACCCACGCGCTGGAAGCGCGCGGCGCCCACATCAGCTTCGACCTGTCCGACCCCAAGGTCATCCTGGGCCTGTTCATCGGCGGCCTCATCCCCTACCTGTTCGGCGCCATGGCCATGGAGGCCGTGGGCCGCGCGGCCGGCGCAGTGGTCGTGGAGGTACGCAAGCAGTTCGCCGACGGCGCCATCATGGCCGGGCGGCGCAAGCCCGACTACGGCGCGGCCGTGGACATGCTCACCACCGCAGCCATCAAGGAGATGATCGTGCCGTCGCTGCTGCCGGTGGTTGCGCCCATCGTCGTGGGCCTGCTGCTGGGCCCGGCGGCGCTGGGCGGGCTGCTGATGGGCACCATCGTCACCGGCCTGTTCGTCGGCATCTCCATGTGCACCGGCGGCGGCGCCTGGGACAACGCCAAGAAGCTCATCGAGGAAGGCTTCACCGACAGCGACGGCGTGCTGCACAAGAAGGGCTCGGAGGCGCACAAGGCCGCCGTCACCGGCGACACCGTGGGCGACCCCTACAAGGACACCGCCGGCCCGGCCGTGAACCCCTTGATCAAGATCATCAACATCGTCGCGCTGCTCATCGTGCCGCTGCTGCCCATTACCGCGGGCAGCCAGGCGCCCGACGCGGCGCCGGCCGCGCAGGCCAGTTCGGTAGCGGCGCCCGCCGCCACCGCCAGCCTGCCGGAGGCGGTGGCCTCGGCAGCCTCTCAGTAAAGCCTGGTAAACACCGGTCAAACGGCCCGCTCGCGGGCCGTTTTTCATGGGTGGCACACGGCAGAATCACGGCCCATGGCAAGCATGGCGATCACCCGACACGAGTTGACGCGGCGACGCGAGCAATTGCAGGAACTGCAGCGCTACCTGGCCGTGCTGGAGGCCGACCACGACGGCGCCCGCGCCAAGCTGCTGGGCTTCCGGCAGCGCTACCTGGAGGCGCTGGGCCCGCTGATGCGCGAGCTCGACGAGCTGGAGGCCCAGCTGCACCAGGCCACCGCGCTGCTGTCCGAGACCTTGAAGCGCCAGGGCGTGGACGTGCCCGTGCCGGCACCGCCGCGGGCCAAGGCCTGGCCCGAGATTCCGGCCTTGCCCGCGGCCACGCCGCTGCCGCCCGAGCCCACCGGCCCCACGATGGACCTGCCGCCGCCCACGCTGAAGACGCTGTACCGGCGTGCAGCCAAGCGCTTCCATCCCGACCTGGCGCCGCAGGGGCCGGAGCGCGAGGTCTGCGAGCAGCGCATGACCGTCGTCAACGACGCCTACGAGCGCGGCGACCGGCAGAAGCTGGAGAGCCTGCTGCTGGCGGCGGGCGAAGCGCCCGAGAAGGTGATCGGCGGCCCGGCCGACGCGGTGCGCGCCTGGCTGGGCCTGTGCGAACACCTGGTGCAGGGCCGCATCCGCGTCGTGCAGGCGCAGACGGCGCTGCTGCACAACCTGCAGATGCACCAGCTGCGCGTGGCCATCGAACGCGCGGAAGCCGGCGGCATGCGCCCGCTGGACATCATGGCCAACCGGCTGCGCGCGCAGATCACGGAGCGCCGCCAGGAGCTCTACATCGGCGAGCGCGTGGGCGGCGATGTGGGGCTGGCGGCGGATTTCTTGCGCAAGCGCTCACAGCGCCTGGCCTGAATCACTCACTGGTCGCCGTTGGTGATCTGGGGATCTGCGCTCGGGTAGAGCGTGGCCACGGTGTCTCGGGTCGAGAAGATCAACACCACCCCCTTGGTCACCGTCATGGTGGTGGGCATGGCGATGCTGACCGCGCCGGAGACGGCCGCGGCGAAGTTGTGATTGGTCATCACGGGAGCATGCCCCAGCGTCTTGTAGCTGGCGCCCAGCAGGGTCAGCTCCGACCCATCCGCCTCGGCAATCTGGCAGGCCGGCGTGTCCGGCGGCACGACCAGCGCATTGGCCGCCACCGGCTGCGTGCACTGCGGATCACTGAAGTAGCTGCAGGCGGCGAACTGACCTGCGGGCTGGGCTTTCACGTAGTAGGTCGTGGTCATGTCAGAAGGCATCGGGTGACAGGGGCCGCCACCCTAACAGCCATGTGAGACGGCATCCGCCACCTCAAGGCGCCGCAGCCGCCACAGTACGGGCATTTGCCACGGCCGCGGCCTCTGGCGTCTTCATGCAGGGCTGCGCAGCTCGGGCCAGCTCACTGACCAACGGGTCGCGACCTGCCAGCTCGCGCAGCAGCGCCAGGTCTTGCCGCGCCTGTTCACAGGCGGGTTGGCCAGGGACGGCCGCCTCCAGCAACGCGATGTCCAGGCGCGCCAACGCGCGGGCCAGGCGAATCTGACCGGGGCGAGGCCGCAGCGCCTCGCGCAGGGCCTCGCGCACAGCCTCGACGGCTGCAACGGCGGCAGGCCGCCCGGCCGGCGGCGCCGTGCGCCACATCAACAGCGCCCAGCGAGCCCGATCCGGCAGCCGGCGCACGCGGCCGGCGGCGCCGCTCGCCTGCTCCAGTTGATCGAGCTGCAGGCCCAGAGGTTGCAGCCGGGCATGCAGCGCCGCGGGCTGCGGTGGCGTCACTTCCAGCGCCAGCAGCTCGGTGACCAAGGCTTCCGAGGACCAGGTCCGATTCGATGGATCCCGCGCGACCAGCTCGCCAAACCTCGCCTGCGCGACGCGCAACGCCGCGCCCGCCTCATCAGACCGACCCGACATGAACAGCGCCTCCCCCAGCCAGCGGTGCAAGATGGCTTCCCGGTTGGTCGAGGGCGCGTCATCGGGCTGGGCCCGGCGCAGCGGCATCAGCGTCTCCAGCGCCGCATGGAAGGTGCCCACCGAAGCCTGCAGCTCACCCAGCCACAGTTGCGTCTGGCCGAGCCAGCTCAGGCTGCTGGCCAGCTCCGACAGCGCCTCGTGGCGCTTGTCGTCCGGCAGGCCCTGCAGCGCACGGCGCTTCAAGCCGACCGATTCACCGAACGCCTGCGCCGCATCCGCCACCCGCCCCTCCTCCAACGCCACGCCACCCAGGTTGGTCAGCGCATAAGACAGTTCCAGGAGCGCCTCGCGGTCATGCGGCGCATGGGCCAGCCAAGCCTGGCAGGCTTCTCGGTAGGCTTCCCACTGCTGGCGGGCAGCGCTGAAGTCGCGCTGCAGGTGGTGTACCTGCCCGGCCCAGAACGCCGCCGCGCCCTGCGCCTTGCGCCAGGCTGCGGTCAGCCCGGACTCCGGCGGATCGCCGGCCAGCAGCTCACGCGCAGCCGACAGCGGCTCCAGCGCCTTGTCCAGCTCGCGACGCGTGACCCGCACCTCGCCGATGACGGTCAAGGCCTTGGCCCGGTTCAGCCGCTCGCTGGCGTGCACCGGCGCGTCCACCGCCAGATGTTCCAGCGCCCGCCCGCCAATGCTGTCCAGCAGCTCCAGCTTGCCGATGGGCCGCAGTTTGTCGGCGAAGTCGCCCAGCATGTAGGCCAGCAACTCGTCGGACTGCTGGCGCCGCTGCTCGGCCTGCTGCTCCGCGGCCTCGGCGCGGCGGGCCTGCAGCGTGCTGACCGTGGCGAGCGACACCAGCGCCAGCACGGCCACGGACCCGGCCGTCACCGCCAGCCGATGCCGCCGCACGAAGCGCCCGGCCACATACCAGCGGCTGTCCGGCCGCGCCGCGATGGGCTCGTGGGCCAGCCAGCGGCGCAGGTCGTCCGCCAGCGCCTGGGCGTTGGCATAGCGCTCGGCCGGGGCTTTCTTGAGCGCCTTGGCGACGATGGTGTCCAGGTCGCCGCGCAGCTCGCGGGCGTGACGGGCCATGGGCTCGCCCGGCCGGGCGGCTGCCGCTTCGGACAGGGGCCGCGGCTGCAGCTCGACGATGGCCTTGAGCCGGTCCAGCTCGGTCCGGGTGTCGCCGGCCGTGGGGTGGCCGCCGCCCAGCAGCTGGTACAGCAGCACGCCCAAAGCGTAGACGTCGGTGGCGGTGGTCACGTCGGCCTGCTGCACCTGCTCGGGCGCGGCGTACTGCGGCGTGTAGGCATTGCCGGCGCGCCGGGTCAGCTCGGTGGCGTCGGCCGCGTCGTCCAGCAGCTTGGCGATGCCGAAGTCCAGCAGCTTCACCTCGCCGGCCGGCGTGACGAGGATGTTGCTGGGCTTCAAGTCGCGGTGCAGGATCAGCCGCGCATGGGCATGGGCCACGGCGGCCAGCACGTCCAGGAACAGCCCGATGCGGGCCTGCAGATCCAGGCCGCAGTCGCGGCAGTAGGCGTCGATGGGCTGGCCGTCCACGTACTCCAGCACCAGGTAAGGCTGCAGCTCCTGGTAGATGCCGGCATCCAGCAGCCGCGCGATGTGCGGATGGGACAGCCGAGCCAGGATGCGGCCCTCGCGCGCGAAGCGGCCGGCGTCACCGCTGCCGAACACGCCGGCCTTCAGGAACTTGACCGCCACCTGGCCGTCGAAGCGGCCGTCTGCGCGGCTGGCCAGCCAGACGGCACCCATGCCGCCCTGGCCCAGCTCGCGTTCCAGCCGGTAGGGACCCAGCAGCTGGCCGCTGAGGTCGGGCAGTTCCTCCATGGCCGGTGTGGCGCCCAGCTTCAGTTGCTCCGCGGCCCCCTGGCCCATGAAGCCCTGGGCCTGCAGCTCGGCGTCACGCGCCAGCAGCGCGCGCAGCTGGTCGGCGGTGTCGGCGTCCAGCGCCTCCAGGCGCTGCTCGCGGGCGGGCTGGTCCAGGTCCAGCAGTTCGTCCAACAGCGGGCTGAGCGCCAGCCAGCGTTGCCTGTCGCGTTCATCCATGCGCTTGCCCCACGGTCATTGCCGCAGGCTCATGGCCAGGAACAGCCGCGCCTTCTGCCAGTCGCGCTGCACGGTGCGCTCGGTGACGCCCAGCGCCTCGGCGATCTCCTGCTCCAGCATGCCGCCGAAGAAGCGCATCTCCACCACCTGGGCCGGCCGCGGCTCCAGCCGGGCCAGCTCGTCCAGCGCCTCGTGCACGCGCAGGATGTGGTCCTCGCCCTGGGGCGTCTGCTCGGCGATGGCGGTGTTGAGCGTCAGCAGCGACTGGCCGCCGCCGTGGCGCTCGGCCAGGCGTGAGCGCACCAGGTCGATGACCACGCTGCGCATGGCCCGGGCGGCGTAGGCCAGGAAGTGGCGCCGATCGGGGAAGGCATGGCCGCCGCCGGCCAGGCGCAGCCAGGCCTCGTGCACCAGCGCCGTGGTGTCCAGCAGCGTCAGGTTGCCGCTGCTGCGCATGTGGCGCCGGGCCAGCCGGCGCAAGTCCCCATAGAGCTGGGCCACCACCTGGTCGGCGGCGGCGCGATCACCGGCTTGCGCGGCACTCAGCAGTTGGGTGATGTCTTGCACCGGCCGCACTCTAACGGCAGGTCCGGGCGCCCAGGCACTGAAAAGCACGGGCGGCCACCCGGTGCCGGAAGTTTTTTCGTCCCGCGATGTCGGGTTGGCGCGCCGCAGCCCGTTCTGGAGGTGGAGGGCTTGTCGGCCGCGCGCCAGGGAGGCCGGCCAAGCCGGGGCCACGACGCCGGCAAGCCCTCACCTCAGGTCATGTGGCGGCGCGGGCCGCCGCGGATTTCGTTCGCTGGAGCTGTCCCTTGTCACCCTTCCCCACCGCCCCTGTAGCCGCCAACGAAGACGCCGCCACCATGCGCGGCAGCCACACCAACCTCGTGCCCTGGGTGGGCTCGATGGATGCGCTGGACACGCATCTGTCGCGCCGCCTGGCGCTGTGCCGTCGCGCCGGCGGGGTGATGACGCTGCTGTGGATAGAGATGGAACTGCTGGGCGGGCCTCAGCCGGGCGCGGCACCGGATGCGGAGCTGATGCGCGCCGCCGGGCTGCGGCTGCGCAACCGGGTACGCGGCACGGACGAGGTGGTGCAGGTGGCCGGCCTGGGTTTCGCGGTGCTGCTGCAGGCGGCCGGCGACGCGACGGCCGAGCTGGTCGAGCAGCGCCTGCAGCAGGCCTTGACCGGCGCCTACGGCGTGGACGACCGCCGGGCCTACCTGGGCGTGCGCATGGGACGGGCGCTGTTCCCCGACGCGGGCCGCACCGGCCGGCTGCTGGCCGAGGCGGCCTGCCAGTCGCTGGCGCTGCGCCAGGGCGGCTGAGCCTAGAAACGGCAGTTGACGGCTTGCTACGCCTCGAAGGTTTCGTGGCGTCAAAGAGTTGAGTGCTGAAGGGAAGTTCATCACTTCGGTGAACAGCGCTGCGCGCCCGACTGCCGTTCCTAGGCTGAGCTCAGAACGTGTGAACGAACCTCGCCCGCCGAGCGTTGAGCAACGCATGAGTGCTGCGACGGTCGGGGGCGAGGGCGAACAGGCCCAGGCGAGTCTGTT
>JBKBVY010000090.1:0-12157 GCA_046289335.1 Roseateles sp.
CTCTGCTGCATCTGCAGGCGGCGGTTCTCCTGCTGCAGCTCGTAGAGGCGATAGGCGCGCTCGACCGTCAGCGCCAGCACGTCCGGATCCACCGGCTTGGCCAGAAAGTCATAGGCCCCCATGCGGATGGCGCGCAGGGCGTTCTCCTGGTCGTTCTGGCCCGTCAGCACGATGACTTTGACCGCGGGATCGAGCTCCAGCAGCTTCTCCAGGCACTTGAAGCCCTCGGAGACGGCGTCGCGGTCCGGCGGCAGGCCCAAGTCCATGGTGACGACGGCCGGGTTGTGCCGCCTGAACTGCAGCACTGCACTGGCCACGTCGTCGGCGGTCGCCGATTCGAAGCGATCCAGCGACCACTTGAGCTGCTTCTGCAGCGCCAGGTCGTCCTCGACGATCAACAAGGGGGCATGACGGGGCGTGCTCATCGGGCGTCCAGCGCAGCCAGCGGCTCGCCCGCCTGGGCATGGAACAAGGGCAGCAGCAGGGTCACCGTGGTGCCCCGGTTGAGTTCGCTCTGCACGCTGATCCTGCCTCCCAGTTCCTGCACGTATTGATAGCTTTCGTGAGCGCCTATGCCCATGCCACTGGCCTTGGTGGTCTGGAACGGCTTGAAGAGGCGATTCTGAATGAAATCCTCGCTCATGCCGCAGCCGCTGTCCTCCACGCGAACGCGGGCCTGACTGCCCTCGGCATCCAGCGTCAGGCAGACACGCCCGCCCGGCGGCGTGGCGTCGAACGCGTTCTGCACCACGTGGCCCAGCACACGCTCCACACGCTCCGCATGGCCGCGCGTGCTGACACCGGGCTGCAGGTCCAGCTCCAGCACCCGGCCCTTGCTCGACGCGGCCGCCGCCAGACGCCGCGCGATCTGCTCCAGGTCCACGCCGCTGGTCACGCCATGCGGCTTGTCGCCTTCACGCAGTTGCAGCATCAGCTGGCGCATCTTCTCCAGCGAGTTCTCGACGGTGTCCAGCATGTCCTGCTGGAACTCGGGGTTGTCGCGCAAGCGCTTGGCGTTCTTCATCATCAGCGACAGCTGCGTGACGATGTTCTTGAGGTCGTGCACGACGAAGGCCGACATGCGGTTGAACGCGTCAAACTTGCGCGCCTCCAGCAGGGCTTCCGTGGCCTGAGCCTGCGCGAGGTAGCCCGAGGCCTGGCTCGCCGCCGTGCGCAGCAGGTCACGCACCTCCCAGTTCAGTTCCACGACCGTGCGCGGCCGGCCCAGCACGACGAAACCGATCAAGACCTCGCGCACCAGCAGCGGCACGACCAGCCAGCAGCGCGACTCCCGGGCCAGCCAGTCCGGCAGATCCAGCCCCGGATAGGCCGCGCGGTCTGCGCGCCATTCGTCCAGGTCGATGATCCAGGCCCGCTCCTGCCAGAAACGACCCAGCGGGCCATCGCGCGGCTCCGAGCCGCCTTGCGCCGGCAGATTCCAGCGGGCAGCCTGGATGAAGTCCGCACCGGCCGAGCGCTGAAGCCACAGCATGCCGCTGGGGCTTTCGACCAGGTTGGCCAGAGCGCGCACCACTGTTTCGGCGGTGTGCTGGGGTTCCACGCTACTCGCCAGCAACTGCGTGAAGCGCAGCCACTCCTCCCGGTAGTCGTAGCGATAGCTGAAGAAATTCTTGCTGATGTAGACCCGCAGTCGGGCACGCATGGCCCCCGAGGCCACCAGCAGCGCCAGCCCCACCAACGCCACGAACACCAACGCCACCGACAATGCCCTGCCCCAGTGCCCCCCGGTGTAGCGCACGTAGTAGCCCACCGCGGCGACCATCAGCAGATAGCCACCCACCAGCAGCAGGGCCGCCGAGTGGAAGACCGCGGCGCGCGACACATGCAGCTTGACCAGCCAGTCCCCATGCCGCCGGGACGCCACGTACAGCAAGGGCACGGCCGCCGCATGGACCAGCCCCCGCACGCTGGCCGCATCGCCATCCAACCGTTGGAACAACGCGGCCTGGGAGCCGATGAAGAGATCGAAGACGAAGATCGCGCCCAAGCCCAACGCCACGGGTTTGGCGTTCCAGCGCGCATCGGCGCTGGCATTGCGCAGCATCTGCTCGACCAGCACCAACCCCAGCACCGCCAGCACCAGCGCCGACAGCGCTTCGAGCCGCGCGAGCACCCCAACCGGCCGCGTCTCCGCGGCAATGATCAAGGCCAGACGCGCCAACACGGCCAAGGCCGCCACGGGCCTCGCCCAGGCCAGGCCGCCTCTGTGCCGCCCTGATGGCATCAGCATCAGCAGGAAGGTGAACCATAGCGCGAAGCGCGCCAGGTCCAGCCCCGCGATCACCCAGGGCGGCAGCCGATCCGACCAATGGCGCTGGGCATCCACCAACGCGACACCGGCCCAGGCGGCGCTGGCCACCAGCGCAGCCAGGAACACCAGCGCCAGTGCCGATACGGGCATGCGGCCACGCATCAGACGCTGCGCGAAGTACAGCGCGAACAGCCCGTAGGCGGCGCTGCAGATCACATCGCTCAGGCTGCTGAGGGAGATGATGGACGCCAGCGTCTCGGCCACTGCGCCGGAGGAAGAGTCCAGGTCCGTTGGGGGCATGCGAAATTCAACCACGCCCTGCGACGCCCCGGCACCGGCAGTCATGCCAAGCGGGAATGCGGCGGTCAGCGAGCGCCCTTGCCGGTCAGCACCACCGCCACCGTTTCCAGCATGATGAGCAGATCGAGGAACAGGGAGTGGTTCTTGACGTAGTAGAGGTCGTACTGCAGCTTCTCGACCGAATCCTCGATCGTCGAGCCGTACTCGTAGCGCACCTGCGCCCAGCCCGTCACGCCCGGCTTCACGCTGTGGCGTACGGCGTAATAGGGAATCTTGCTGATCAGCTCATCCACGAAGAACTGGCGCTCCGGCCGCGGGCCGACCATGCTCATCTCGCCCCACAGCACGTTGAACAGCTGAGGCAATTCATCGATGCGCACCTTGCGGATGAACCGGCCGACGCGCGTCACGCGGTCGTCGTTCTTGGTGGCCCAGCGCGGCTTGCCATCCTTCTCGGCATCGGTGCGCATGCTGCGGAACTTGATGACCTTGAAGGGCACGCCGTTGAGACCGACTCGTTCCTGGCGGTACAACACCGGCCCGCGCGACTCGATGCGAATTGCCAGCGCGGTAATCAGCATGACCGGCCAGGACACGGCCAGGATCAGCGCGGCAAACACCACATCGCAGACACGCTTGATCGCAGCCCGGAACATGCCCTGGCTGAAGCCGTCGCCGAACACCAGCCAACCGGCATTGACGTGCTTGATGTTGATCTGGGCCAGCGTCTTCTCGAAGTGCGTCGCGATGTCGACGACGCGCACGCCGGACAGCTTGCAGTCCAGCAGTTGCCGCAGCGGCATGCTGCCGCCACGACGCTCGCTCAGCGCGACAACGATCTCGTCGACGTTGTGCTTCAAGGCGGCCTCGGTCAACGTGGCGCCGTCATTGATGATCTCGGCCTGTGGCACCTCGTGCTGGTCCTCGTTGGGGCCCGCGTAGTAACCGACGATCTGGGCATGCGGATCCGACGCCCGCAGCGTGTTGCCAACGGCGCGCGCAGCGGGGCCCACGCCGAAGATCAGGATGCGACTGCGCATGCGCGCCTGGGCACCCGAATGCGCTGCATAGACGCGGTGCACCATGACGGCCGCCACGGCCGCCATCGCCACCAGCGTCAGCAGGTCACGGTTGGTGCTCGACGGCACCAGGCTGAAGATCGCATAAGCCAACGGCAGGCCGAACAGCAGACCGAACAGCGCGCGGGCGCAGGACTCGGTGATGGAGCGGTTGTGCACGTGCTGGTAGAAGCCCGTCGCCGAATTGATCACGAACATGCAACCGGCCAGCGACAAGCCATGCGATGCCGCGAAGGGGAGCACCGTCTGCGCCGACTCGCCTTGGCTCAGGACGACGGCGATGACCGCGAACACGATCAACCCGAGGTCGAAGAAGACCTGCAGCAGCGTTTGCTTGTGCAGATAGTGATTGAATATTCGAATCATGCACATCCCCGATCATTCCTGCCCGGCGCAATCTGAGGCTGCTCTTGATCAACGGATACTGGATCAGTATCGATATTCCATTCGTCCACAGCCATTACCGCCTTTGCATCGCCAATCCAACGCCTGCCCAGCCGCGCAGAGCACCCACCGGAGATGGCAACGGTCGAGGAGTGCTGCGGCTTGACGTCCCGCCCCACACCAGACACCCGTCTTGATCGCGCCGGCATCATGCCTTTCGCCCCACGCCTTGAAAGCCCCCCGTTTAGAGGGTGCTTGCCCCTTGAATCCGCCTCTCACGACAGCCGTGCCGACAGGTCTGCGGTGGCCGCGCTCGCGACGGGCGGCAGTAGAACCGAAAGCGAACGACACCAGCATGACGGCACACTGCGCCTCGGCGGCAAAGCGTGCGAAAGGCCACGGCAGCGGGTTTGAATTCGCATGAAGCGTGTTTTCGCGGCATTCGCACCGGGAAGAGGCATTTCCCCAATGGCGTGAATATTGCACCGTCCGGATGCGCGGAAGATATTGGCCGCCGATGCCTGGCGCGCATCGATACCTGCGCACCAAGAAAAAACGCCCGCCGTGGGGCGGGCGTTTCGCGCGGCAGGCAGCGGATCAGCGCACGACGGCGATCTGTTCCTTCTTCTGTTCCTTCTTGGCGTCCGACTTGTAGGTGTACAGCGTCAGCGCACCGTTCTTGATGTCGCCCTTCTCGTCGAAGGCGATGGTGCCCGTCACGCCCTTGTAGCCCGAGGTCTTGGCCAGCACCGGCAGGTACTTCGCGGGCTCGGCAGAACCCGCCTTGACCATGGCGGCCACCATCACGTTGACCGCGTCATAGACGTAGGGGGCGTAGATCTGCACGTCGGTGTTGAACTTGGCCTTGAACTTGGTCTTGAACTCGTCCAGCCCCTTCTTGGCTTCGCCCTCGACGCCGCCGGCCTCGGCGCACACCACCTGGCCGTCGGCCATGGTGCCTGCGGCCAGCTTGGGCAGCTCACCCGTGCAGATGCCGTCGCCACCCAGGAACTTGGCGTCGATGCCCAGCTGCTTCATCTGGCGCAGCATCGGGCCGGCCACGGCGTCCATGCCGCCGAAGAAGACCACGTCGGGCTTCTTGCCCTTCAGCGAGGTCAGGATGGCGGTGAAGTCCGTGGCCTTGTCGTTCGTGAACTCGCGGCCGATGACCTTGCCACCGGCACCCTTCACGCCCTTCTCGAACTCATCCGCCACGCCCTGACCGTAGGCCGTGCGGTCGTCGATGACGGCAATGGACTTGCCCTTCAGGTCCTTGACGGCGTAGCGGCCCAGCGTGCCGCCCAGGTGCACGTCGTCGGCCACGACGCGGAACGTGGTCTTGTAGCCGTTGCGGGTGAACTTGGGATTGGTGGCAGAGGGGGAAATCTGCGGGATGCCGGCGTCGCTGTAGACCTTGGAGGCCGGGATGGACGTGCCCGAGTTCAGGTGGCCCACCACGCCGTTCACCTTGGCGTCGACCAGCTTCTGCGCGGCGGCGGTGCCCTGCTTGGGATCACCGGCGTCGTCTTCGGCCAGCAGTTCCAGCTTGACCTTCTTGCCGCCGATGGTGACGCCCTTGGCGTTCAGCTCCTCGATGGCCATGCGAGCGCCCAGCTCGTTGTCCTTGCCCAGGTGGGCGATCTGGCCGCTGGTCGGACCCACGTGACCGATCTTGACGACTTCCTGCGACATGGCTGTGCCACAGAGCAGAGCCGCCACTGCACCCACTACCACATTCAGCTTGACTTGCATGGATGAACTCCAGTTTGGAAGAGAGTAAAGACAAACAGCTGTTGAGTTTTCAACAAACTGAACATACCCCAATTCCAGGGGGCGGACTCATTCGGGAAAGCGTGGACGCTAAGCTGTCAACCGGTGGCGGTGAAGTGATCCAGGCGCGCACCGGACTGCTGATACGCACGGTAGCGGGCTCGCCCGGCGCGCACCTGTTCCGGCTCGCGCCCCACCACCTCCAGCACACGCTCGAACTCGAAGGCGGCGCCGGGCAAGGCCTCGGCCAGATTCAGCAGCAGCCCGCGGTGCGGCAGCGCCGCGGCATCCTGCACCAGCAACACTTCGCCCGGCGCTGCGGCCGTGGCGGCCGTCCAACGCCGGTGGGGAATGAATTCGGTCGGATCGAACGTCCACAGCAACGCGTCCAGCGCTGCGGCCTGCGCGTCAGCCACGCAGACCGCCACCGGCTTGCCGGTGGCCAGCGCCTTGCGCACCAGACGGCACGCAAAGCGCAGCGGGTCGGCCGCGTCGCTGTAGAAGCTGACCTGCTGGGTCACGCTGACTTGGCGTGGCTCAGCACGAAGTGCGTCAGCAGCCCGACAGGCCGGCCGGTCGCGCCCTTGGCCGCGCCGCCTTTCCAGGCGGTCCCGGCGATGTCCAGGTGGCCCCAGCGGTACTTGCCGGCAAAACGCTGAAGGAACTTGGCCGCCGTGATGGAGCCGCCCGCGCGGCCAGCGATGTTGGGCACATCGGCGAAGTTGCTCTTCAGGCCTTCGGCGTACTCGTCGTCCAGCGGCATGCGCCAGCAGGGGTCCAGCGCCGCATCGCCGGCGGCGGTCAGCGCGGCAGCCAGCTCGTCGTCGCTCGCATACATGCCGCTGCGCACGCCGCCCAGCGCGATGACGCAGGCGCCGGTCAGCGTCGCCACATCCACCACCACGGCCGGCTTGAAGCGCTCCGCATAGGTCAGCGCGTCGCACAGGATGAGGCGGCCCTCGGCGTCGGTGTTCAGGATCTCGATGGTCTGGCCCGACATGGACGTGACCACGTCGCCCGGCTTGATGGCGCGGCCGCTGGGCATGTTCTCGCAGGCGGCCACGATCATCACGAGGTTCAACTTGGGCTTGAGCTCGGCCACGGCGCGCAGCGTGCCGATGACGCTGGCCGCACCGCCCATGTCGAACTTCATCTCGTCCATCTCGGCACCCGGCTTCAGCGAAATGCCGCCGGTGTCGAAGGTGATGCCCTTGCCGACCAGCACCACCGGCGCCACCGTCTTGGCCGCGCCTTCATAGCGGGCGACGATGAAGCGCAGCGGCTCGTCCGAGCCCTGGGCCACGGCCAGGAAGCTGCCCATGCCCAGCTTCTCGACGGCCTTCTTGTCCATGACCTCGACCTTCAGGCCGTGGGTCTTGCCCAGGGCCTGCACGACCTGGCCCAGATAGGTAGGCGTCGCATGGTTGCCGGGGCGGTTGGCGCACTCGCGGGCCAGCTCGACACCCGCGGCGATGGCCTCGCCGCGCGCCAGGCCGGCGCGGGCGGCCTTCAGCGCCGCCTTGCCCACCAGCAGCGACACACGGGCCAGCTTGGGCGCGGCAGGCGCGCTGGGCTTGGTGTGGCGGTAGACGTAGACGGCATCGGTCGCGGCCAGCGCGGTCTGCTCGGCCAGCGACTCCGTCAGTTCGGCGTCGAAGCCGACGAAAGCCACCGCGGCCGACACCGCGCCGCGCGACTTGATCTGCGCCAGGGCCGCTGCCAGCGCCGCACGCGCAGCCGCCAGCGTCGTCTTGCCGCTCGCAGCCAGCACCAGCCGCGGCGCCTTGACCCCTTCGGCCTGCGTCAGCGTCAGCGCCTGACCGGCCTTGAGCGCGAAATCACCCAGCTTGATGGCAGCCTGCACATGCCGCGCGACGGCGCCATCCAGTTCCTTGGGCAGGGCCTCGCCGCCCAGCACGACCACCAGCGCGTCAGCGGCCGTACCGGCCAGCGCATCGACCTCGGCCGATTGAATCTTGAAGTCCATAATGAACGAAAACGGATAAAGAGCTGATGCTATTCGATTCATCGACGCGCACCGAGCTGGCCAAAAGCTTCGGCGTCACGCTGGTGGTCATCCTGACCATCGTGCTCACTTCCACGCTGATCCGCACGCTGGGCCAGGCCGCCGGCGGCAACGTGTCGCCGCAGGACGTGGTGCTGCTGATGGGCTATGCCACCCTCGCCCACCTGGCCACCATGCTGGCGCTGTCGCTGTTCGTCGCCATCGTCCTCACGCTGGGCCGGCTGTACCGCGAGTCGGAGATGACCATCTGGTTCGCCAGCGGCGTGCCGCTGTCGCGTTTCGTGCGGCCGGTGCTGCGCATGGCCTGGCCCGTGCTGCTGGCCATCATCGTGCTGGAGTTGGTCGTCTGGCCATGGAGCA
This sequence comes from Roseateles sp., assembly GCA_046289335.1. Lineage (GTDB taxonomy): Bacteria > Pseudomonadota > Gammaproteobacteria > Burkholderiales > Burkholderiaceae_C > Pelomonas. The sequence continues at coordinate 8,192 of JBKBVY010000090.1, forward strand.
ACCAGAACAGCGCCGAGCTGAAGGACCGCTACCAGAAGCGCAGCGACCTGTCGCGCGTCACGCCGGGCCAGTTCCAGAGCTCTCGCGATGGCAGCCGCGTGTTCTTCATCGAGCGCGACGGCGACGACCCCAGCATCGGCCGCAACGTCTTCATCCTCGGCAGCCAGAACGACCGCGAATCGGTGACCACCGCGTCGCGCGGCCGGCTCTCGATGGAGGGTGACGACCGCTACCTCGTGCTGGACCATGGCCAGCGCAACGAAACCGATGCGCGCACCGGCGAGAAGAGCCTGGCGCGCTTCGAGCAGTACAAGGTCATGACCGACACCCAGGTACTGTCCGGCGCCAACCAGCTCCCGCCCAAGGCCCTGCCCACGCTGGACCTGCTGCGCACGCCCACCGCCAAGAACCACGGCGAGCTGGCCTGGCGCTTCGGCATGATCCTGGGAGCCGTCAACATGGCGTTGCTGGGCGTGGGCCTGTCGGCCTCCAACCCGCGCCGTGCCAGCAACTGGAACCTGCTGTTCGCGCTGCTGGCCTTCATCGTCTACTTCAACCTCATCAACCTGTCGCAGGCCTGGGTCGGCAACGGTCGCGTGTCGCTGCCCAAGGCCCTGGTGACACTACACGGCGGCGCCCTGCTGCTCTCGCTCGCCGTCATCTGGCTGCGCGACAACGGCAACCGTTTCTGCCTGCGCCGCCGCGCCCTGGGAGCGGCGGCATGAGGACCGTGCGACGCCTGCTCTACAAGGACATCGTGGGCTCCGTGCTGCTGGTCGCGGCAGCCTTCCTGTCGCTGTTCTTCTTCATCGACTTCGTCGACGAGCTGGAGCGAATGAGCCGCATCGGCGCCGGTGCCGGCAAGGCGGCCGTGCTGGCGCTGATGGAGCTGCCGGGCCATTTCTACGAGCTGTTCCCGATCGCGGTGCTGATCGGCGCCATCCTGGCCCTGGCCCGGCTGGCGCAGAGCAGCGAGTTCACCATCCTGCGCACCGGCGGCCTGGGCCCGGCGCGTGCGCTGGGCCTGCTGGCCGGCCTGGCCGCCGTGTTCGCCCTGCTGACCTTCATCGTCGGCGACTACGTCGCGCCGCGCTTCGAGCGCGAACGCGACAGCCTGAGCGCCAGCTTCGGCCGCGACCCCGGCGCCGGCCGGCGCGGCGCCTGGCTGAAGGACCACCGCCAGGTCGACGGCGAAGAGCGCAGCTACTCGGTCAAGGTCGGCCGCGTGGGCAGCGACGGGCGGCTGGAAGACGTGCGCATCTTCGAGTTCGACGCCCAGGGCCGGCTGCTGTCGCGCACCGAGGCCGTCACCGCCGACGTGGGCAGCCAGGGGAGTTGGCAGCTGCAAGGCGTGCGGCGCACGATCTGGAACGCCGGCCCCGCCGGCGCCGAGGCCAGCGTGGGCGCCGTGGTCGTCAGCGAGCAGCAGTTCGACCAGTTGGCCTGGCAAAGCTCGCTGCATGCGGGCGTCATCGCGGCGGCCGTGCTGCCGGCCATGTCCATGTCCACGCTGGAGCTGTTCCGCTACACGGCCCACCTGTCGGCCCAGGAGCAGTCGGCCCAGGCCCACAACATCCAGTTCTGGCGCAAGGCCTTCTACCCCTTCGCCTGCTTCGTCATGGTGGCACTGGCCCTGCCCTTCGCCTACCTGCACGGCCGCTCGGGCGGCATCAGCATCAAGGTGTTCGGCGGCATCATGCTGGGCATCAGCTTCGTGCTGCTGAACAACGTGGCAGGCCACCTGGGCATGCTGAAGAACTGGACCCCCTGGGCCGTGGCCGCCACCCCCAGCCTGATCTACCTGGGCCTGTCGATGGCCGCATTGACCTGGCTCGTGAGATACCGCTGACGTCATGAAGCCCCCATGCTCACTTCGTTCGCTGCCCCCCGCGGGGGCTTCAGCGCCTTTCGGGCGGCCGGGCAGGCGCTGATGGACGGCCTGCTGCTCTTTGCCCACGGCGCCCGCGATCCGGCCTGGGCGCGCCCGTTCGACATCATCTCGGCGCGGCTGCGCGAGGCCCGCCCCGGCGTGCCGCTGGCCATGGCCTATCTCGAGTTCATGACGCCCGACATGGAGGCGGCCGCCCGCGAGCTGGTGGCCGCCGGCTGCACCCGCGTGCACGTGATGCCGCTGTTCCTCGGCACCGGTGGCCATGTGCGCCGCGACGTGCCGGTGCTGCTGGACCGCCTGCGCGAACAACATGGCGCCGCGGTCGAATGGCGGCTGCATGCGCCGCTGGGCGAGCAGGACGCCGTGCTGAACGCCATCGCCCAAGCCTGCCTGACCCCGCTCGCATGAACCTGCACCAGTTCCGCTTCGTCCAGGAAGCCGCCCGCCGCAACCTCAACCTCACCGAGACGGCCAAGGCGCTGTTCACCTCGCAGCCCGGCGTGTCCAAGGCCATCCTGGAGCTGGAGGAGGAGCTGGGCATCGACATCTTTTCGCGCCATGGCAAGCGGCTGCGCAGCATCACCGAGCCGGGCCAGCAGGTGCTGGCCTGCATCGAGATCATCATGCGCGAGGTCGGCAACCTGAAGCGCATCGGCGAGGAGTACTCGCGCCAGGACAGCGGCACCTTCTCCATCGCCACCACGCACACCCAGGCCCGCTACGTGCTGCCGGCGCCGGTGGCCCAGCTGCGCAAGCAGCTGCCCAACCTGCGCATCAGCCTGCACCAGGGCAGCCCCGACCAGGTCGCCCGCATGCTCATCGACGAGACCGCCGACCTGGGCCTGGCCACCGAGTCGCTGGCCCAGTACGCCGAGCTGGTCACCCTGCCCTGCTACGAGTGGCAGCACGTCATGGTGGTGCCGCGCGACCATCCGCTGGCGATGAGCGAGCGCATCAGCCTGGAGCAGCTGGCCGGCGAGCCGCTGGTGTCCTACCACCCCAGCTTCACCGGCCGCACCCGCATCGACAAGGCCTTCGCGGCCCGCCACCTGACGCCCAACATCGTGCTGGAGGCCATCGACTCGGACGTCATCAAGACCTATGTGCGGCTGGGCATGGGCGTGGGCATCGTGGCCGAGATGGCCATGCGCGAGGAACCGCCCGGCAGCGACCTCGTCGCACGGCCGCTGGGCCCGCTGCTGGGCAGCAACGTGACGCGCATCGCCTTCAAGCGCGGCGCCTACCTGCGCAACTACGTCTACAGCTTCGCCGAGCTGCTGTCGGAGCGGCTGTCGCGCAAGTTCATCGAGCGCGCGATGAACGGCGAGGCCGACGACTTCGCGCTGTAACGGCAGGCCGCCGGGGCGTCAGCGCGTTTCGCCGAACTGCGAATCCAGCGGCAGCATGAAGTCCACGCCATCGCTGCGCTGCGCGGTCTCGAACAGGTCGCGGGCCACGCCGTAGAGCATCAGCAGGTCGCCGTAGGCCGGCAGCTCGAACTGCTGCACACCCGGGCCACCGCCGCGCGCGATCAAGTCCTGCAGCATCTGCATGGCCGCCGCCGGATCGGACCAGACCACCTGCAGGTGCGCGATGACGCTGGTGCAGGCGTCCAGCCCGCGGCCGCGGGCCAGACTCTGCGCCCAGTCCGGTGCCGGTGCGCCGATCTGGCGCTCGAACTGCCCGGCCAGCTCGGCAAAGGCCTCGGGCTCGCCGCGCTGCTGGCACATCTCCATCAGCATCAGCAGCGGCATGGCGCCGAGGTCGCTGCGCTTCAGCCGAGCCGCCAGCAGGTCGGCCGCCGCGTCCTGCTGACCCAGCAGCTGCAGAAAGTCCACCTGCTGCCGCAGGTCCAGCAGCTCGTCGGCCAGCGTCGGCTCCTGCGCCAGCACCGGCACGTCGGCCGCTCGCGTGGGCAGGGGCTGGGTGGTCGCCATGGCCGGCGACGGCGTCGGCACGGCGACCGGCGCGACGGCCAGCGCCGGCGGCCAGGCCATGGGCCGGGGCTGCGGCCTGGTCACCGTGTGCGCGCCGTCCTCTGCGGCAGGCGTGGCCGCCACCGCCACCTGCGGCGC
>JBKBVY010000091.1:0-11989 GCA_046289335.1 Roseateles sp.
GGCCAGCTGGTCGGCACAGTTGCGCAGGCGCTGGCTGGTGTGGGCGATCAGCTGTGTGGCCATGTCCTGAAACTGCAGGGCCGTGATGGCGCCGGCAATGTCTTGCATGATCTGCTTGAGACCCTCGGAGGCCTGGCTGCCGTCGCTGTTGCTGAGCAGCGTCATGACCTGGTTGGAGGCACTGTAGAAATGGGTGGACAAGGCCTCGCCGGCGTCGTCGAGCAGACGCTGAAGGCGTTCGAGGTCGTTGGTCACCGTCATCAGGTGATCCTGCAGTTCCGCAGCCGCCAGCAAGGGCAGGGGGGCCATGACGCCATCCATGCCATCGGCTGCGGTTGAAGTGTCTGTCTGCATCGTGTCTCCGCGAGGGGATACCGCTTCTTGTCGTGAGCCCTGTGGATGCCATCAGGGCGAATGCATCATGGCATGTTCGATCGCTTTTCGGCAGTTGTCGACCTTGAGATGGGACGAGAACGCGCGGTATTACCGCTCTGACGTGGCTTGAGTGTGGCGTCCGCCCGCCGCGGCATACTGCGCTCCCATGACGATTTCAGGTATGGATCAGGCAGCGCGGGTCCTGCGGGTGCTGCATGTCGAGGACGCCGAACTCGATCACCAGCTCATCCTGGCCGAGCTGGGCCGCGCCGGCCTGCGCGTGGAGCTGACCCGGCTGGACAGCCTGCCCCAGGTGCTGGCGGCGCTGGACCGGCCCTGGGACGCCATCCTGTCCGACTACAACCTGCCGGGCTTCTCGGGCCTGCAGGTGCTGGACGCGCTGAAGGAGCGCGGCTCGCGCGTGCCCTTCATCCTGATCTCCGGCGAGATCGGCGAGGACATGGCGGTGGCCGCCATGCGCAACGGCGCGGCGGACTACCTGCTGAAGAACAACCTGGCGCGGCTCGCCCCGGCGCTGCTGCATGCCATCGACGCCGCCGAGAGCGAGCGTGCCCGCGTGGCGGCCGACGAGGAGCTGGTCAAGTCCAAGCAGCGGCTGCACCAGCTGGCCGGCCACCTGCAGACCAGCGTGGAGCTGGAGCGCGCGGCCATCGCCCGCGAGATCCATGACGACGTGGGCGGGTCCCTCACGGCCATCAAGTTCGACCTGGCCTGGATAGACCGCCACGCCCAGGAGCCCGAGGTGCGTGCCCGTGTCGCTGCGGCGCTGGAGACGGTCAACTCGGCCATCGAGGCCAGCCAGCGCATCATGCACAACCTGCGGCCGGCCATCCTGGAGCAGGGCCTAGTGGCGGCGCTGCAGTGGATGGCGGCGCGCTTCGAGCGCCGCACGGGCATCGAGGCCGCGCTGCGCGTCGGCGAGGAGCGCCTGGCCCTGCCGTCCGGCGTGCCGCTGGTGGCCTACCGCACGGCCCAGGAGGCACTGACCAACGTGTCCAAGCATGCGCAGGCCAGCCGGGTGGACATCGAGCTGAGCCAGGACTCCGGCGTGCTGACGCTGGAGATCCGCGACAACGGCCGCGGCATCGCGCCGGCCGACCTGGCCAAGGAGCGCTCCTTCGGCATCCGCGGCCTGCATGAGCGTGCGGCGACCGTGGGCGGCTGGGTGGACCTCTCCAGCACGCCCGGCAGCGGCACCAGCCTCATCCTGACCGTGCCGCTGGACCCGGACGCCATCGACGCGCTGGACGACGCCACCGACTTCGGCGACGCCACCAGCGAGTCCATCTGGGGTCGCCTGTGATCCGCGTCATCCTCTGCGACGACCACGGCCTGATCCGCCGCGGCATCCGCGACACGCTGGCCGACAGCGGCGACATCGAGGTCATCGGCGAGGCCGGCGACTACACCGAGCTGCGCGGCCTGCTGCACCAACTGGGCCGCGACAACCCCTGCGACGTGCTGGTGCTGGACATCAACATGCCCGGCCGCTCGGGCCTGGACGTGCTGCATGTGCTCAAGGACGAGGGGGCGGCCGTGCGCACGCTCATCGTCTCCATGTACCCCGAGGACCAGTACGCCATCCGCGCGCTGCGCGCGGGCGCCTACGGCTACGTCAACAAGGGCGGCGACCCGGCCTCGCTGGTGCAGGCCGTGCGCACGGTGGCCCAGGGCCGCAAGTACGTGACGCCCGAGATCGCGCAGATGCTGGTCGAGAGCCTGACCGCGCCGGTGGCCGAGCAGGCCCACCACAAGCTGTCCGACCGCGAACTGCAGACGCTGGTGATGATCGCCTCCGGCAAGCGGCTGTCGGACATCGCCGAGGAGCTGATGCTCAGCCCCAAGACCGTCAGCGTCTACCGCGCCCGCGTGCTGGAGAAGCTGGGCCTGACCAACAACTCCGAGCTGACCGTCTACGCCATCCGCAACGGCCTGGTCGCCAGCTGACGGGCCTGCGCCGCCGTTCATCACCGCGGGCTGTCGATTCGCCGGCCCGGCTGTCTACCCGTCGGAGGTAGGGTGGCCTGATAACGCTATCTGTGCACAATGCCACAGCTTTTTGGCGCGGCGGGCTCGATGGGGAGGCCGTGGTCGCGCGTCATCTTCCAGGGAGCGTGCCATCGATACCGGACTGTTGAAGGAGCTGCGCATCGACGGCGCGCAGCGCGAGGAACGCGGCGATCGTGTGCCGCGGCTGGCCTGGGCTGCGGGCGTGGCCGTGCTGCTGCTGGCTGGCAGCGCGGGCTGGGCCTGGTGGTACCTGGCCAACCACAAGCCCGTGGCGGTGCAGACCGTCACGGTGCGTGCCAACGGCCAGGGCGCTGCCGCCAACGCGGTGCTGCAGGCCACCGGCTATGTGACGGCACGGCGCATGGCCACCGTGTCGGCGCAGATCACCGGCACGCTGACCGAGGTGCTCATCGACGAGGGCTTCAAGGTGCGCAAGGGCCAGGTGCTGGCGCGGCTGGACGACACCGGCCTGCGCGCCGGTCTGGCCGCGGCCGAAGCCCAGGTGCGCACCGCCGAGGCTCAGCTGGGCCAGCTGCGCGCCCAGCTGGACCAGGCGCGTGCCGACGAGCGCCGCCAGGCCGAGCTGGATGCGGCCGGGATGACCACGCGCCAGTCGCGCGAGCAGGCGGCGACGGCGGTGAAGTCGGTGGCGGCGCAGCTGGAGGCGGCGCAGCGGCAGGTGGAGGCCGCCCAGGCCCAGGCCCGGCAGGCACGCGTCAACTTCGACTACGCCACCGTGCGCGCTCCGTTCGACGGCGTCGTCACCGCGCGGGCCGCGCAGGTGGGCGAGATCATCTCGCCGCTGTCGGCCGGCGGCGGCTTCACGCGCACCGGCGTGGGCACCATCGTCGACATGGACTCGCTGGAGGTCAGCGTCGACGTCAACGAGGCCTACATCGCCCAGGTCCGGCCCGACATGCCTTGCGAGGCTGTGCTGGACGCCTATCCGGACTGGAGGATCCCCGCCCGCGTGGTGGCCGTCATCCCCAGCGCCGACCGCGGCAAGGCGACCGTCAAGGTGCGCGTGGCGCTGGAGCAGAAGGACGATCGCGTGGTGCCCGACATGGGCGTGCGCGTGAGCTTCCTGGCCACCGCGCCCCGGCCCGACGCGCAGCCGGTGCCGGGCGTGCTGCTGCCGCCGCAGGCGCTGGCCGAGCGCGACGGCGCGCAGGTCGTGTTCGTCGTCAGCGACGGCAAGGCGCAGCAGCGGGCGGTGCAGCTGGGTGCCGACGTCGGCAAGTTCAAGCTGGCCACGGCGGGCGTGAAGGCCGGCGAGACCGTGGTCGTCGCGCCGCCCGCCGAACTGAAGCCGGGTTCCACCATCGTGAGCAAGGACTGAGCATGAGTGCATTGATAGCGATCCGCGACCTGTCCAAGGTCTACACCCGCGGCAAGCAGAAGGTGGAGGTGCTGCACAGCATCGACCTCGACGTGGCGCAGGGCGACTTCCTGGCGCTGATGGGGCCCTCGGGCTCGGGCAAGACCACCTTGCTGAACCTGATGGGCGGGCTGGACGCGCCCACTGGCGGGTCCATCACGGTGGGCGGCGAGCGCATCGACCAGCTCGGTGGCGCGGCACTGGCGAAGTGGCGGGCGGCCAAGGTGGGCTTCGTGTTCCAGTTCTACAACTTGATGCCCATGCTGTCGGCGCAGAAGAACGTCGAGCTGCCGCTGCTGCTGACCAAGCTGTCGGCGTCCGAGCGCAGGAAGCGCGCGGCCATCGCGCTGCAGCTGGTGGGCCTGGCGGACCGCGCCGCGCACAAGCCCACCGAGCTGTCCGGCGGCCAGCAGCAGCGCGTGTCCATCGCGCGGGCCATCGTGTCCGACCCCATGCTGCTGGTCTGCGACGAACCCACTGGCGACCTGGACCGGCAGAGTGCCGAGGACGTGCTGACGCTGCTGCAGGCGCTCAACCGCGAGCATGGCAAGACCATCGTCATGGTCACCCACGACCCCAAGGCCGCCAGCCGCGCCAGCCGCACGTTGCACCTGGACAAGGGCACGCTGGTGACCGAGGCCGCCGCGGCCTGAGGGGAGCGCGATGAAATACCTCCACCTCATCTGGGCCGCGCTGTTCCGGCGCAAGCTCAGGACCTTGCTGACCCTGGTTTCCATCATCACCGCCTTCCTGCTGTTCGGGCTGCTGGACGCGGTGCGCGTGGGCTTCGACCAGGCTGGCCAGAGCGCCAACGGCGCACAGCGGCTGCAGACCAGTGCCAAGCTCAGCTTCATCCAGCTGCTGCCCATGTCGCTGGGCGGGCGCATCGCGCAGATCGACGGCGTCAAGGACACCACCTTCGCCAACTGGTTCGGCGGCGCTTACCAGAAGCCCGAGAACCAGGTCTTCAGCTTCGCAGTGGCGCCCAACTACCTGGACATCTACCCGGAGATGGAGGTCTCGGCCGAGCACCGCCGTGCCTTCGCCGAGACCAAGGACGGCGCGCTGGTGGGCGAGGGCCTGGCCAGGCGCTTCGGCTGGAAGGTGGGCGACCAGGTGCCCATGCAGTCCACCATCTTTCCGGACAAGAACGGCAGCCAGAACTGGCCGTTCAAGATCGTGGGGCTGATCAAGGTCAGCGACAAGAAGACGGCCGGCTGGTTCGACCAGGTGTTCCTGCTGAACTGGAAGTACTTCGACGACACCACGCCCTGGAACCGCGGCCAGGTCGGCTGGTACGTCACGCGCGTGACCGACGTGAACCAGGCCGACCGCGTGGCCAAGGCCATCGACGCCATCTCGGCCAACTCCGACCACGAGACCCGCACGCTGACCGAGCAGGCCGCCACGGCGGCCTGGATGAAGCAGCTGGCCGACATCAACCTCATCGTCACCTCCATCATGGGCGCCGTCTTCTTCACGCTCCTGCTGCTGGCCGGCAACACCATGATGCAGGCCGTGCGCGAGCGCACCGGCGAGATTGCGGTGCTGAAGACGCTGGGCTTTTCTGGCGGCAGCGTGCTGGCCATGGTGCTGGCCGAGGCGGTGCTGCTGCTGGTCATCGGCGGCGTGCTGGGCCTCGGGCTGGCCAGCGTCGTCGGGCCGGCATTGGGCGCGGCCAGCAACGGCGCGCTGAACCTGCCCGCCGCGGGTCTGGCGAGCTGGGCGACGGGCGTCGGGCTGATGCTGCTGTTCGGCCTGCTGGTGGGCGCGCTGCCGGCCTTGAACGCCATGCGACTGAACATCACTGACGCGCTGGCCGGGAGGGCATGACGATGAATTTCCTGAAGAACCTGGGCCTCTTCCTGCTGACGCTGGCCGTGCTGGTCGCCTGGGTGCTGCTGCCCTGGGCGGGCGCGCTGGCGCTGGTCGTGTTGCTGGTGCTGTGGCTGGGCCTCACGCGCAGCGGCGCGCAGGCGCGCTCGGTGGCGGCGGTGGGCATCAGCACGCTGGGCCAGCGGCTGGGGTCGTCGGCCGTCATCGTGGTGGGCATTGCCGGCGTGGTGGGCGTGCTGGTGGCCTTGCTGGCCATGGCCGAGGGCTATGCGCAGACGCTGCGCAACTCCGGCAGCACCGATACCGCCATCGTGCTGCGCGGCGCGTCGGCCGCCGAGGTCACCTCGGCGCTGACGCGCGAAGACCTGGTGCAGATCGAGCAGGCTCCCGGCATCGCCCGTGACGATCAGGGCCAGCCCATCGTGTCGGCCGAGACCGTGGTGGCGGCCAACCTGCCGGTCAAGGGCAGCCGCCATGGCGACGAGGGCAGTGCGCAGGTGCGCGGCGTCAGCCCGGCGGCCTTTGCGGTGCGGCCGCACATGAAGGTCACGGAGGGGCGCATGTTCCGGCCCGGGCTGCGTGAGCTGGTCGTCGGCAAGGGCGCCGCGCGGCAGTTCGAGGGGCTGCAGGTCGGCGCGACGCTCAAGCTGGGCAACCAGCCCTGGACCGTGGTGGGCGTGTTCGCGTCGGGCGATGCGATGGAGTCCGAGCTGTGGGCCGATGCCAACGTCGTCAACGACAGCTACCAGCGCGGCAGCGGCCGCAACTCGGCAACGGTCAAGCTCGCCGGTGCCGCCGCGTTCAAGGACTTCAAGGCCGCGCTGGAGGGCAATCCGCAGCTCAAGGTCACGGCCAGCACCACGCTGGACTTCTTTGCCAAGCAGAGCGAGCAGATGACCAAGATCCTGCGCATCATCGGCATCACCGTGGGCGCCATCATGGCCGTGGGCGCGGTGTTCGGCGCGCTGAACACCATGTTCGCCGCGGTGGCAGCGCGTGCCCGCGAGATCGCGACGCTGCGCGCCATCGGTTTCCGCGGCCTGCCGGTCGTGGTGGCCGTGATGCTGGAGACCACGCTGCTGGCGCTGCTCGGCGGGCTGATCGGCGGCGTGCTGGCCTGGCTGCTGTTCAATGGCTTCGAGGCGTCCACGATGGCGGCCGGCTCGGTGGGCAAGCTCAGCTTCAACCTGGCCGTGTCGCCGCAGCTCCTGTGGGAAGGCATCAAGTGGGCGCTGGCCATCGGCTTCGTCGGCGGGCTGTTCCCGGCGGTGCGGGCGGCCAGCCTGCCGGTGACGACGGCGCTGCGGGAGGCCTGATCAGCTGAACGCCGCCAGCAGCCGCTCCAGCGCCACCGTGAACGGCGTCTGCATCAGCGGCAGCGTGGCCACCATGCCGATCAGGCCCACGCTGACGGTCAGTGGGAAGCCCACCGAGAACACGCCGATCTGCGGCGCCACGCGCGAGATCACGCCCAGCACCAGGTTCACGAACATCAGCATCGTGATCAGCGGCAGCGCGATCCACAGGCCGATGCTGAAGATCTCCGCGCCCCATTGCTGAGGCTGCGCCACGCGCAGGAAGGCAAAGGGCTCGGTGCCCACCGGGAAGGCGTGGAAGCTCTGGATCAGAGCGTTGATCAGCAGCAGGTGGCCGTTGATCGCGATGAACAGGAAGGCCACCATGCTGCCGAAGAAGCGGGCGCTGGCCGTGCCCTGGGTGCCGGTGGCGGGGTCGAAGAAGCCGGCGAAGTTCAGGCCCATCTGCAGTCCGATGATCTCGCCGGCGAACTCCAGCGCGGCGAACACGATGCGCACCGCGAAGCCCATGGCCAGGCCGATCAGCAGCTGCTGGGCGATCAGCAGCGTCAGCATCGGCGGCGAGTCCAGCGGCGTGATGGGCATCTCGGGCAGCGACGGCTGGGCCGCCACCGAGATGAAGAGCGCCAGGCCGATGCGCAGCCGCAGCGGCACGTTGCGCTGGCTGAAGGTGGGCATGCCGGCGAACAGCGCCAGCGTGCGGATGAAGGGCCACAGCAGCGGGTTCAGCCAGGCCAGCAACTGGGCCTCGGTGACGCTGAACATGGCGATGGATTCAGCCCACGACGGAGGGGATGGTCATCAGCGTGCGCTGGATGTACTCGACCAGCGTGGTCATCATCCAGGGCCCGGCGATGGCCAGCGTCAGCACGGCGGCGACGACCTTGGGCACGAAGGACAGCGTGGCCTCGTTGATCTGCGTGGCCGCCTGGATCACGCTGATGACCACGCCGACCAGCAGCACGACCAGCAGCACCGGTGCGGCCACCAGCATCAGCATGTACAGGCCTTGCTGGCCGAAGGTGAAAACCTGTTGAGCATCCATATCAAGTCACGAATGAAGCAGCCAAGGAGCCGAGCAGCAGATTCCAGCCGTCCGCCAGCACGAACAGCATCAGCTTGAAGGGCAGGGCGACGAGCACCGGCGACAGCATCATCATGCCCAGGCTCATCAGCACGCTGGCCACGATCATGTCGATGACCAGGAAGGGGATGAAGATCAGGAAGGCGATCTGGAAGGCGCTCTTCAGCTCGCTGGTGACGAAGGCCGGCACCAGCACCTTGAAGGGCACGTCCTCGGCCTTGACGGACGGGTCCAGCTTGGCCAGCCGCGAGAACAGCGCCACGTCGGCCTGGCGCGTCTGCTTGAGCATGAAGCCGCGCATGGGCACCTCGGCGCGCTTCAAGGCCTCGTCGAAGGGGATGCTGCCGGCGCTGTAGGGCTGCCAGGCGTCGGCATACACCTTGTCCAGCGTGGGGCTCATGACGAAGAAGGTCAGGAACAGCGAGAGGCCGATGATGACCTGGTTGGGCGGCGCGGCCTGCGTGCCCAGCGCCTGGCGCATCAGGCTCAGCACGATGGCGATGCGGGTGAAGGCCGTCATCATCAGGATGACCGCGGGCAGAAAACCCAGGGCCGTGAAGAACAGCAGCGTCTGGATGGGCACCGAATAGCTGCCGCCGCCCGCGCCCTGGCCCACCAGCAAGGGCAGCGTGGCCGGCGGCGTCTGGGCCTGGGCCAGCGCGCCGCCTGCGGCCAGCAGCAGTGCGAGGCCGATGAGCTTACGCATCCTTGCGTTCCTTGCTGAGCAGCTTCGCGAAGCTGGCTGGCGCGACCGGCTCTGCCTGCGGCGGCATCACGTGCAGCGTGGCGATGTTCTGCGCGGTGGCGCCCAGCACCAGCCAGCGTCGGTCCTCACCCTGACCCACCTCGACCACCAGCAGCCGCTGGTTGGTGGAGACCGGCAGTTGGGCGACGACCCGCAACACCCCCGCTGCCGCCGCGCCGCCCATGGGCGTGCGCTTGAGCAGCCACAGCGCCACCGGGATCAGCGCGACGATGGCGAGGAACCAGAGAAAGGGGAGCAGGCCGGAAGCATTCATGCCTCGGCATTCTGCGGAGCGACTTGAGGGCTTGAACGCCTCAAATGGCCGCCCAAATCCAGCCTAGTCCGCGGACTGCTGCCGCCGCAGACGCAGCGCCCTCGCGCGGACCTCGGCGATCCGGCTTTGCCGGGCGCTCGAGGTTGCCCCCTTGAGGGGGCCGGCGAAGCCGGTAGGGGGTGGTCTGGTTACGCGGATTTGGACAGGCGGCGCATGCGCTCGGACGGCGTGACGATGTCGGTCAGCCGGATGCCGAACTTGTCGTTCACCACCACCACCTCGCCCTGGGCGATCAGGTAGCCGTTGACCAGCACGTCCATGGGCTCGCCGGCCAGCGCGTCCAGCTCGACGACCGAGCCCTGGGCCAGCTGCAGGATGTTCTTGATGGGGATGCGGGTGCGGCCCAGTTCAACGGTGAGCTGGACGGGGATGTCCAGGATCATGTTGATGTCGCCGGTCGGCCCGCCGGCGGTGGTGGGCGTGAAGTTGGCGAAGCTGGGCGTGGACACCTGCTCAGGCGCCACTTCGGAGACGACCTCGCTGGCGGCGGGCGCGGCGGCCGAGGCTTCGGCCAGCGCCGCGGCCCATTCGGCCGCCATGGCGTCCTGTTCTTCTTGGCTGGGGGTGTCAGGGCTCATGTTTGGCTCCCAGCCAGCTCTCCTGAGAGCTGGTCAGCATCTTGTCGATCTTGAGGGCGTAGCGGCCGTTGGAGGTGCCGTAGTGGCACTGGAAGACGGGCACGCCGTCCACCTTGGTCTGGATCAGTGGTTCGAGATCCAGTTCGATGAAGTCGCCCGGCTTGAACGCCAGCAGTTGTTCCACCGTGGCCGGCGCGGTGCCCAGCTCGGCCACCAGTTCCACTTCGGCGGACTGGATCTGCGTCTTGAGCAGGTTCACCCAGCGGCGGTCGGGCTCGGAGGAGTCGCCCACCGTCGTGGAGTACAGCACGTCGCGGATGGGCTCCAGCGTGGAGTAGGGAATGCAGAAGTAGATGGTGCCGCTGGTCTCGCCGATCTCCAGTGTGAACGACGTGGAGACGACGATCTCGCTGGGGGTGGCGATGTTGGCGAACTGCGGTTGCATCTCCGAGCGCTGGTACTCCAGCTCCAGCGGATAGATGCCCTTCCAGGCCTTGTGGTACTCCTGCAGGATGACTTCCACGATGCGCGTGATGACGCGCTGCTCGGTGGGCGAGAAGTCGCGGCCCTCGATGCGCGCATGGAACTTGCCGATGCCGCCGAACAGGCTGTCGATGACGGCGAACACCAGCGTCGGGTCGCAGACGATGAGCCCGCTGCCGCGCAGCGGCTTCACCGACACGATGTTGAAGTTGGTGGGGACGACGATCTCGCGCAGGAAGGCGCTGTACTTCTGCACCTTGATGCCGCCGATGGCGACTTCCGGGCTCTTGCGGATGAAGTTGAACAGGCCGACGCGGATGTTGCGCGCGAAGCGCTCGTTGATGATCTCCATCGTGGGCATGCGCCCACGGACGATGCGTTCCTGGCTGGCGAGGTTGTACTCGCGGATGCCACCGACCTGCTCCTCTTCCGGCTCGAGCTTCTGGCTCTCGCCGGTGATGCCCTGGAGCAGGGCATCGACTTCGTCTTGCGAAAGAATCTGTTGATTCATTGCGCGGCTACTGCACGATGAAGTTGGAGAAGTGGACCTGGGTGACGGGACTCTCGACCTGCACCTTCTTCTTGCGCTTCTTCTTGGGCGCGTCGGCGGGCGGTTCCTCGTCCTCGTCTTCCAGCTCGATGCCCATGGGACGCACGGACTCGCGCATGATCTCCCTGGCGAGCTTTTCCTTGCCCTCGCGGCTGAGCAGCTCGGCGGCCGTCTTGTGCGACAGCACCATCAGCACGTTGCTGCGGATGGCCGGCATGTAGGCCTTGATCTGCTCGGCGAACTTGGGGTCATCCATCTCCAGCGTGACGCCCACCTGCGCGAAGCGGTCCACGTCCTTGTCGGCCAGGTTGACCGTGAAGGGGTCCAGCGGCACGAAGGTGGGCGGGTGGTCGGCCTTGGGCTTGGCCTTGACCTTGGGCGCCACCTCGGCCGTTTCGGTGCCGTCCTCACCCTCGTCGGCGGGCTTCTTCTTCAGCAGCAGCAAGGCCGCGCCGCCGCCCACCAGCACCAGCAACAGTACGGCCGCCAGGATCATGATCAGCTTTTTCTTGCCGCCCCCCTGGGGTGCGGCCGCTTCGGCAGCAGGCGCAGTCGCCATGAAAACTCCTTGGGCTCCCCCGCCGCAAGGGGCGGGCAATTTGCGCCGATTATTGACCCGGGGGTCTGCGGGGATGCCTTGATTAGCTCGCGCCGGGCGTGGCTATTTCCACTTCAGGCTCAGGCAAATGCGTCGAGCAGACCCACGCTGCGGCGCTGGGAAGCGGCGGCCGTGACATCGTTCACCCATCCGGCGTCCGCGGCGCGGCCGTTGCCGCCTGAGGTGAGGGGCGGGGCGGCGTCACGTGCGCCGGGCTCGGCATCCCGCGGCGACTGCTGGAACACGCCGCCACCCGACAGCGTCAGCCCCTGGCCCTGCAGCGCAGCAGCCAGCTCCGGCAGGCTCTGCTCCAGCGCCTGGCGGGTCTCGGCGTGCTGGGCATGGAAGGAGACCTGGGTCTGGCTGCCGTCCAGCACGATCTGCACGGCCACCGGGCCCATCTCGGCCGGGTTGAGCTGCAGCTCGGCGCGCTGCACGCCGTCCACCGCCAGCAGGCTCACGCGGGTGCCCAGCTCGGGTGCGAACGCGGCGCTGTGCAGCGGCGCCTGCACGGCGGCGGTCGGCAGCGCGCCGGGCGTGGCGTCGGTGAAGGCCTTTCCGGCTGAGGCCAAGACCGCCGTCGGCTCGATGAACCACGTCGCCTTCAGCGTCGATGAGGCCGATCTCGACGCCTGCCTCGAGCGCCTCCAGGCCGCCGGGGTCCCGGTGTTCCCGATGGTG
>JBKBVY010000092.1:0-11959 GCA_046289335.1 Roseateles sp.
CCCGACCGGCCCGGTTCGCCGCCGGGGCCGGCGGCGCAGCTGCGCGTGTTTGCCGACCCCGCGCTGGCCGCCGCCGCTCAGGCCCTGGGCGCGCCCGACGTGCTGGCCTTTGCCGCCCAGCCCGAGGTGCGCGCGCTGGCCGATGCCGCGGCCGACGACGCCTATCTGCCGCCCGCCTTCGTCACCGGCGAGCCCCTCGTGCTCGCCACGCTTGGCCTGCCCCCCGCCCGGCGTGAACTGCGCCTCGCGCCCATCTAGGAGACCGTCATGCCCGAATATCTTGCGCCCGGTGTCTTCGTCGAGGAGGTGTCCTTCCGCTCGAAGTCCATCGAAGGCGTCAGCACCACGACCACCGGCTTCATCGGCTCCTGCCGCTACGGCCCGGTTACCGAGGCGCCGGACCTCCTCACGAGCCTGACCGAGTTCGAGCGCAGCTACGGCGACGGCAACCAGCTCGCCTTCGGCGCGGCCGGCGCCACCACCGGCCCCAACTACCTCTGGCAGGCCGCGCGCGCCTTCTTCGAGGAAGGCGGCAAGCGGCTCTACGTGAGCCGGGTGTTCCGCCCGCGCAGCGGCAGCTATCCGTCGGACCTGGCCGCCGCCTTCGGCGCCGCGCCCTATGCCGACGGCCATGCGCGCCTGCTGGTGGGTGGCGGCACCGACCAGTTCCGCATCGTCGCCCGCTACCCCGGCGCCTACGGCAACCTGCAGCTGCGCTTCACCGTCAAGCTGGGCCCCAATGTGCTGGGCGCCTTGCCCGACCCGGGCGGCGGGCCGACCTTGACGCCGACGCTCGCCAACCTCGCCGATGGCGACGTGGTGTGGATCTCCACCGCCGCCGCGGTGCTGAATGCGCCGGCCGCTGGCGCCAATCCGCCTGCGGCCGTGCGCGGCATCGCCGACCTGCCGCTCTACGTCGCCCGCAAGAGCGTGGCCGGCGTCTGGAGCTTCACGGCAGGCGTGGCGCCCGCCGGCGTGGCGGCCGGCACGACGACCTTCTCGCTGGCCGACTTCGCCCTGACGCTCACGCCTGGAAGCGGCGACGCCATCCGCCCGGTGGGCCTGAGCCTGGAGGTGCTGACCGCCGAAGGCCAGCCACTGGGCGCCTGGAGCGGCCTGGCACTGGAGCCTGCGCACAAGACGGCCGGCGTGCCGGACGGCATCTTCGACTTGTTCTCGCTCAGCGGCCCTGGCAGCGCCGGCCTGCCCATCGTGCTGCTCAACGGCAGCGCGCCGGCCACCAACCTGATCGACAACGGCAGCGACCTGCTGAAGGCGCTGGACGCACTGGGTACCGGCCTGGACCTGAAGATCACCCAGCTCGAATGGGACGACGCCGCGCAGAACGAGCTGGCCGCGCTGCGCAAGAAGTTCGAGCGCGGCCTGACGGCGGTGGCCTGGCTGGCCGGCGGCAACGACGGCCTGCTGCCGGGCCGCACCGAGTACGAGGGCCGCGCCGACCCGACGCAGGACTACGCCACCGGCCTCAAGCAGTTCGAGGCGCTGGAGGACATCTCCATCGTCGCCGCGCCCGGCTCCACCTGGCGCGCCAGCGACCGCCCCGAGGACGTGGCCGCCATCACCAACCTGCTCATCGCGCATGCCGAGAAGATGCGCTATCGCATCGCCGTGCTGGACTCGCACGAGGGCATGAAGATCGCCGACGTGCGCAAGCTCAAGGCCAAGCTGGACAGCAAGTACGCGGCGCTCTACTACCCCTGGGTGACGGTGTTCGACCCCGTCACGCGCCAGCCGCTGAACCTGCCGCCGTCCGGCTTCGTGGCCGGCATCTACGCGCGCAACGACACCGAGCGCGCCGTCTACAAGGCGCCGGCCAACGAGGTCGTGCGCGGCGCCATCGGCTTCGAGACGCAGATCAACACCGCCCAGCAGGAGGTGCTCAACCCCGAGGGCATCAACGCCTTCCGCTTCTTCGAGGGACGCGGCAACCGGCTGTGGGGCGCACGCACCATCAGCTCCGACCCCGAGTGGAAGTACGTCAACCTGCGGCGCTACTTCGCCTACCTGGAGCGCAGCATCGACAAGGGCACGCAGTGGGCCGTGTTCGAGCCCAACGGCGAGGCGCTGTGGGCCAACGTGCGCGCCACCATCCGCGACTTCCTCGTCAACGAATGGGCCAGCGGCGCGCTGCTGGGCGACAAGCCCGAGAAGGCCTTCTTCGTGCGCTGCGACCGCTCCACGATGACGCAGAACGACCTCGACAACGGGCGGCTGGTCTGCCTGATCGGCGTCGCACCGCTGCGCCCGGCGGAGTTCGTCATCTTCCGCATTGGCCAATGGACGGCCGACCAAAAGTCCTGAACAGGAGCCCACCATGGCCGTCGTTCGTGAACGCCCCTACGTCCAGTTCAACTTCCACGTCAACCTCGGCGACGGGGTGACCAACACGCCCCAGGCCGGCTTCCAGGAGGTCAGCGGCATCGGCATGGAAGTCACCATCACCGAATACCGCCCGGGCAACTACGCCTTCAACAACGTCATCAAGACGGCCGGCCTGAACAAGGCCACCGACGTGACGATGAAGCGCGGCGTCATCGGCTCGCTGGACCTCTACAAATGGCTGGACGACGTGCGCAACGGAGCCAACAACGGCCTGCGTACCGTCACCATCGAGCTCAAGAGCGAAGACCGCACGCAGACCGTGCAGACCTGGCGCCTCATCAACGCACGCATCATGAAACACGTCTCCGGCCCCTTCAACGCCAAGGGCACGGACGTGGCGATGGAGGAGCTGACGCTCTCCTATGAACGGCTGGAGATGGAGTGAGCCATGGCCCTGGGCGTCCAGATCGTCGATGACCCGACGCCCAGCGGCGACGGCATGCCGGTCATGGACGTGCCGGTGTTCGTCGGCTTCGCGGCGCGCGGCCCGCGGCACCGGCCGGTGGCGCTGGACAGTGGCGCGGCCTATGGCGCGGTCTTCGGCGGCGCGCTGGACCTGGTGCAGGCCGGCGACGAGCCGTCCGAGCGCCTGGTGGCCCACCTGCCGTCCGCCGTGGACGCCTTCTTCGCCGGCGGCGGGCGGCGCTGCCATGTGATCCGCGTGGCCGCCGACTCGGCCAGCGCGCCGCGCTTCAGCGTGCCGGGCCTGCGCCTGGCAACGCGCAGCGGCGAGAACTGGCAACTCGACGGCAGCGACTTCGAGCTGCGCGCCAACAGCGTGGGCAGCTGGGCCGACCGGCTGACGCTGTCCGCCCGCGTGCGCAGCCAGGCGCTGCATCGCGGCGACCCCGTGCGGCGCGGTGACCTGTTGCGCGTGCGCTGGCCCGGGCTGCCGGGTCTACCTGGCTGGCAGCGCGTGCCGGCGGACGCGCGGCTCGACGACGCCTTGCTGGCCACCGGCTGGGTCTGGCCCCAGGGCGTCGCGGCGCCGCTTCATCCCGTCACGGGCAAGCCCCTGCCCATCACGGCCGACACCTGGCTCGTCGAACTCGTGCAGGTGGACCTGGCGCTGCGCGAGCCGGGCCGGCCCGGGCTGAACCTGGACGGCTGCGGCCTGGCGCCCGGTGCCGCCAGCCTGCCCTGGTGGGCGCCGGATGCCGACACCCTGTACGACGTCGGCGCCGACCCGAGCGGCTGGCCGCTGTGCGGCGTGGATGGCGACGGGGCGGTGCCCGGCGGCGACTGGCTGCTGCTGCCGGTCGGCATGACGGAGCAGTTCGACCGCTGGCAGCCCGCCCGGCCCGGGCCAGGGGACGCGATCGAGCGCAACGGCCTGCAGGCCTTCGGCAGCGCGCTGTTCACCGACCCGGCCTGGAACGACGGCCTGCGCGGCCGCGCGCTGATGGCCTGGGCCGACGAGCTGCGGTTCTTCGGCGCCGAGCCGCGGCGGCTGCGGGGCTTGCACGGCGCGCTGGGCCGCGACGATGCCTGCGCGGCCGAGGCCAGCTGGGTGCTGGTGCCCGATGCCGTCCACCCCGGCTGGTTCAAGACCGACCCGCTGCCGGGCCGCGATGTGACGGTGACGACCACGCCCGACCCGGTCTGCACCTGCCCACCGACGACCTTCGACGACTGCGCGCCGCCACCGCCCGTGCCGCCGCAGCCACCGCGCATCGACTTCCTGCCGGCCGCCGCCGCGCTGCCCGCCGTGCTGCCGGCCGACCGCGAGTTCACGCTGCGCCTGCGCGCCGACCCGGCCGACGGCGGCGCGGCGCAAGGCCTGGAGGTACAGCTGGCCGGCCAGCCCGATTTTTCCGACCTGCGTGTGGTGGCCAACGCCGCGCCCGCCGCCGAGCTGAGCCTGCGCCTGGGCGCCGGTGCCTGGTGGCTGCGCGCCCGCGCCCACCGTGGCGGGCTGACCGGCGCGTGGAGCGCTGTCGTCGAGCTGGACCTGCGGGCCACCGGCTGGCGGGCGTTGCCCCAGGCCGCCGCTGTGGACGCGGCCACGCCCGTCCATGCGGCGCTGCTGGCGCTGTGTGCCGCGTCGCGCGAGCACTTCGCGCTGCTGTCGCTGCCGCTGGACTGGGGCCGCGACCGCATCGCCGCCCACGTCGCCGCGCTGCGGGCCGAGGGCCAGCGGGTCGACACCGCGCAGGCCGCCAGCGCGGCCAGCTTCGTGGCCATTCACCATCCCTGGCTGCTGCAGCGCGACGCCGACGACCGCCTGCGCCGCCACCCGCCCGCCGGCGCGCTGATGGGCCTGCTGGCCCGCCGCAGCCGCCGGCACGGCGCCTGGGGCGCGCCGGGCGCCGAGCCGCTGGGCACGGCGCTCGCCTTGGCCGGCGAGCTGCAGACGCCCGAGGTCATCGAGGCGCTGGGCGCCAACCCGCTGGTGCTGCGCGCCGATGGCATCGCGGCGGTGCGCGGCCAGACGCTGTCGCTGGAGGCCGACTGGAGCGCCCTCGGCGTGCGCCGCCTGTTCATCCTGCTGCGCCGGCTGTGCCGCCGCGAAGGCCAGCGCTTCGTCTTCGAACCCAACGACCTGACGCTGCGTCGTGGCCTGGAGCGCTCCTTCGACGCGCTGCTGCAGCGGCTGATGCAGCGCGGCGCCTTCCGCGGTGTGGACGCCCGCTCGTCCTATCTGCTCAAGACCGCTTCGGGCGCGGAGGCGCTGCGCGAGATCGAGCGCGGCGAATGCAGCCTGCTGATCCAGGTGGCGCCGTCGCGGCCGCTGCGCTTCCTGACGCTGCACCTGCGCCGCAGCGGCGAGCAACTGGTGATCGAGGAGCGGTGATGGCGGAGCAATGGCAACCCTTTGCCGCGCTGAACTTCGTCGTCGAGATCCTGCCCGACGGCGACAGCAAGCCGCTGGCCGGCGCGTCCTTCTCCGACTGCGACGGCCTGGAGATCAACCATGAGGTCAAGACGCTGAAGGAGGGCGGCAACCCCAACCGCGTGCACCGCCTGGCCGGGCCGGTCGCATTCGGCCAGCTGACGCTCAAGCGCGGCGTCACGACCGGCACCGACCTCTGGAAATGGTTCGACCGCTCACTGGCCAACCCCGCGCTGCGCGCCGGCATCACGATCAGCGTGCTGCGTCACGACAAGAGCGAGTGGGGCCGCTTCGTGCTGTCGCGCTGCCTGCCCATCAAGCTCAAGGCGCCGACGCTGAACGCGCGCGACGGCAACGTGGCGGTGGAGGAAATTCAAGTGGCTTACGAGGCCTTCCGTTGGGAGGACAAGTCCAATGCCTGAGTTGGAGATCCAGCATGCCAAGCTCATCGAGCTGAAGGACGACCTCAGCGACGTCATGCCCGGCGGCAAGACGCTGACGGTGCAGTTCAACCCCGAGTCGCTGAAGCTGTCCTATGCCAACCAGGTCAAGGAGCAGCCGAATGCCTCCGGTGGCGGCGGGGGTGGCGGCAACCAGAGCCAGGGCAGCGCGGCGCGCCAGTTCGTCGGCACCGGCACCACCAAGCTGGCCGTGCAGCTGTGGTTCGACGCGTCCGCCGCCACCAGCGCGCCCTTCATCGTCGACGACGTGCGCCGCATCACCGCCCAGGTGCTGTACTTCATCCGCCCCAAGCCGGCCCCGGCCGGCGCGCGCGACACCTCGCAACGCACGCCGCCCGGGCTGCGCTTCTCGTGGGGCAACTTCCTGTTCGACGGCATCGTCGAGAGCATGGAGGAGAGCGTCGAGTTCTTCTCGGCCAAGGGCGAGGCGCTGCGCGCCAGCATCACGCTGAACATGGTGCAGCAGGAGATCCTCGTGCCCGCCTTCAGCGGCGACGGCAGCGTGCCCGGCGCCCGCCCGCTGTGGCCGGCTGGCGGTGGGCAGTCGCTGCAAGCCCTGCAGGACGCCGCCAAGGCCGCGGGCGCTGCGCCTTCGTCCGGTGCCGGCAGCGGCGCCGGTGGCGGCGGTGGTGGCAGTGCAGGCCTGGCTGCGGGGCTGGGTGCCGGCGCGGCCTTCCAGGGCGGCGGCTGGCAGGCCGTGGCGCTGGCCAACGGCATCGAGAACCCGCGCGCCATGCCGGCGGGCCAGCTCATCGACCTTTCGGCCACCCGGCCGCGCATCGTCAGCGGTTGAGCCATGCCCGTCGCCATCCACGAGTTCGAGATCAGCCCCGCGCCCGTGGCACCTGCCGCGCCGGGCGCCGCAGCCACCGCCGCGCCCGCGCCACCGCCACCCGAGCCTGACCTGGAGCAGCTCGCCCGCGCGCGCCGCCTGGCCTCTGCTGCGCGCGAGCTGCAGCTGCGCTCCTACACGCACTGAGCCATGCCCGACGCCTCCATCCCCCTCAGCAGCGGCCGGCCCACGGTGGAGGTCGAGGGCCAGGTTGCGTCCGACCTGGCCGCCGCGCTGCAGGCGCTGGAGATCCGCGAGCGCATCGACGGCTTGGCGCAGGCCCAGCTGGCCTTTGGCAACTGGGGCACGCGCGATGGCGCGCCGGGCTACACGCTGTTCGGCCGCGACCGCCTGGAATTCGGCAAGACGCTGGCCGTCAAGCTGGGCCCCGATCTGCTGTTCAGCGGCCGCGTGATGGCGCTGCAGGCGCGCTTTCCCAAGGCCGGTGTCGGCGAGGCCCAGCTGGTGGTGCAACTGGAGGACCGGCTGCAAGACCTGCGCATGGCGCGCCGCAGCCGCAGCTTCGACCAGGCCTCGCTGGCCGATGCCGCTCAGCGCATCGCCAGCGACCATGGCCTCACGGCGGCCGTCGATGTCGATGCGCCCACGCTGCCGCTGCTGGCCCAGGTCAACCAGAGCGACCTGGCCTTTCTGCGCGAGCAGGCGCGGCGCTGCGAGGCCGAGGTCTGGCTGGACGGCAGCACGCTGCACCTGGCCGCCCGCAAGCGCCGCGGCGGCAGCACGCTGGCGCTGGACTACGGCGGCAAGCTGATGAGCCTGGACGTGCGCGCCGACCTGGCCTTGCAGCGCACGGAGCTCAGCGTGGCCGGCTGGAGCGTGGCCGACAAACAGGCCATCCGCGAGACGGCGCGCGCCAGCAGCCTGCTGGGCAGCGAGACCGGCGACGGCGAGGCCGGCGCGGCGCTGCTGGAAAGCAAGCTGGGCGCGCGGCCCGACACGGTGGCCCATCTGCACCCCGGCTCGGCCGACGAGGCGCGGCAGCTCGCCGAGGCCTGGCTGCGCCAGATCAACCGCCGCTTCGTCGTGGGCCACGGCGTGGCCCAGCCGGATGCGCGGCTGCGCTGCGGCGCCAGCGTGGACCTGACCGGCCTGGGCCCGCTGTTCAGCGGCAAGTATTCGCTTGCCGAGGTCACGCACCGCTTCGACATGGCCGAGGGGCTGCGCACCGAGTTCGTCGCCGAGCGGCCCTGGATCGGACGCGCGCCATGAGCCTGTTTGACCTGTCACCCGCCGAGGCGCTCTACGCCGACCGCCATCCGCAGGGCTGGGGCGGGCGCTGGTATGGCTGCCATGTCGGCGAGGTGGTGGACCTGGTGGACCCCGAGGGCCACGGCCGAGTGAAGATCGCCTTGCCCTGGGCGCCCGACGCCGGCGGCCAGCGCTACGAGGCCTGGGCGCGCATGGCCACGCTGTTCGCCGGCAACGACCGCGGCAGCTGGTTCATGCCCGAGGTGGGCGACGAGGTGCTGCTGGTCTTCCAGGGCGGCGACCCGCGCTGGCCCTTCATCGTCGGCGGCCTGTGGAACGGCCAGGACGCGCCGCCCGAGTCCGCCAGCGCGCAGAACAACCTCAAGGTCATCAAGAGCCGCAACGGCGTCGTCGTCACGCTGGACGACAGCCAGGGCCAGGAGCGCCTGCAGCTCGAAACCCCCGGCGGCTGCAAGCTCACGCTGAAGGACGGCCCGGGCGCGGTGACCATCGAGGACAGCAACGGCAACAGCGTCAAGCTGGAGACGGCCGGTATCACCGTCACCGCCTCGGCCAAGGTGACGGTCAACGCCAGCCAGGTGGCGGTGTCGGCCGGCATGGTGCAGGTGGACGCCGGCATGTCGCGCTTCTCGGGTGTGGTGCAGGCCGACACCGTCATCACCAACACCATCATCGCGGCGACCTACACGCCCGGGGCGGGGAACATCCTATGAGCGCCTCGCATGTGTTGAGGTGGGTTGGCGCGAGAAGCTTCGTTGCCGCGCCCGTCGATGGCGCGCCCACGCTGCTGCGCTTCGACAGCGACGATTTCATGGACCGCCTGCTGGCCATGCTGGCCGATGCGCCGCAGACGCTGCCCGACTACATCGCCCGCCCGGAGTCCTGGCAGCAGCTGGCTGCGCCGACGCCGGCACCGGCGATGGAGGCGCCGAAGTCCGCCACGGCCAGAGCGCTCATCCGCCAGCGCTCGCTGCTGGGCTTCAAGCGTGAGACGCCGCCCGCGCCACCGCCGACAACCTTGCCGCTGAAGCTGTTCCAGCCCGTGCACCAGCGCTTCTATGTGGCCGCGGCCCATCTCGTCTGCGAGCTGCCGGGCCTGCCCACGCGCACGACCGCGGGCGGCGACAAGAGCGGCATGCTGCTGCGCCGCCTGCTGCAGGGCGGCGGCGAGGCCGCCTTCGTGAAGGCGCCGGGCCAGCCGGGCCGCTGGCATGCGGTGGCCGACCCGGGCCGGCCGCTGCCGGGCGAGGAGTGGCTGCCGGTCTTCCCGCTGGCCTACACGGCGCCCGGCGGCCAGCCGCGCCGGCTGCTGGCCGGCCTGGTGCCGGCGGCCCGGCATGACGACTTCCGCTTTGCGACGCTGGCGCCGCCCACGCCGCCCGGCCTGGCCGACACGCTCAAGGCCAGCGCGCGCATGAAGCTCATCGCGCCCTGGCAAGGCCTCATCGAGCGCGCCCGTGCCGCCCGCGACGCGACCGCCGCCGAGCTCACGAACAAGCCCTGGGACAGCAGCGGCCAGGCGGACGCCAGCGCCGCCACGCTGGCGCGGCTGAACGACCAGCTGCAGGAGGCCAGCTGGCGTCAGCTGCAGGACATGGAGGAATGGCTGGCCGCCACGCTGCCCCAGGTGCATGCGGGCCTGGTCACGGGCACGGCGTCGGCCACGCAGGCGCAGGCCTTGCTGAACCGGCTGTCCGAGGCGGTCTGGGGCGCGGCCGAGCGCGCTGCGGTCGACAGCGCGCTGTCGCTGGACGTGCGCGTGCTGGCCAAGACGGCCGCGGTCAACCTGCGCGAGGCCTTGCGCGAGATTGGCAAGCCCGGTGTGGGCGCGGCGCTGGATGCCACGGAGCAGGCCTTCCCGGCCGGCACGGGCTGGGCGCCGTTCAGCTTTCCGCTCGCGGTGGCGACGGCCGCCGGGCCCAGCCTGGCGGGCCCCTTCAACCCCTGGCCCACGGTGGGCGCCGGTGACAACGGCGATCCGCAGGACGTGGCCAACCGGCGGCTGGAGACGCTCTACAACGCGGTGGCCGCGGCCATCGACGAGGCGGTGGCCACCGGCAAGGTCGGTGCTGCGCAGCCTCAGGCGCCCGATGCCGCGCGGCTGGCCGCCGAGCTGCAGGCCACGCTGGCGGCCGACACCGGACCGCCGCGCTATGTGCTGCGCTTCGTGCACCAGCGCTGCGACTGCGGGCCGCTGCATCCGGCCGTCATGTCCGAGCGCAGCGAGGTGTTCGAACTGGCGGGCTTCTTCGACGTGGACGCGCCGCTGCGGCCGTTGCGCATCGCTCTGCCGTTCGACACGTCACCGGGGGGCTTGCGCAAGTACGGCAAGAACAGTGCTTTCATCATGAGCGACCTGCTGTGCGGGCAGATGAAGCGGGTGCGGCGGCTGGGCTTTGGCGACCTGGTGTTGTCGGTGCTGCCCTGGCCCTTCCACAAGGACTTGTCGGTGCCCGACGCCGGGCCCTGCGGCGGCTCGGGCGCCAGCAGCTTCGGCACGATTTGCTCGCTGTCGATTCCCATCATCACGATCGTGGCCTTTGTGCTGTTGATCGTCATTGCGACGCTGCTGGATCTGATCTTCCGGTGGCTGCCGTTTTTGATGGTGTGCTTTCCCGTGCCGGGGTTGAAGGGG
This sequence comes from Roseateles sp., assembly GCA_046289335.1. Classification (GTDB taxonomy): domain Bacteria; phylum Pseudomonadota; class Gammaproteobacteria; order Burkholderiales; family Burkholderiaceae_C; genus Pelomonas. The sequence continues at coordinate 10,395 of JBKBVY010000092.1, forward strand.
AAGAAGCCGTGACGATTCATGCGTTTGGGGAGCGGGGTGCTTCTCGGGAGATTGCCGGGTGGGACTCCCGGCAATCTCCCGATCAGCAGCTCGCTCCGCAATAGCAACCAGGAGCACCGCCAATGAGAGACGAAGCCGCCCTCTACGGCAAAGGCCTGGCCTTCCCGCTGCGCCTGACGCCCGAAGGCCGCCTCGCGTGGAGCGAGGGCGAGGCCAATGTGCGCGAGTCCATCCGCATCCTGCTGCTCACCGCCCAGGGCGAACGCCTGCGCCGCCCCGACTTCGGCGCGGGCCTGGAACGCTTTCTGTTCGAGCCCAACACCACGACCACCTGGCGCGCCATCGAGGAAGTCATCCGCCGCCAGCTCGCGAAATGGGAGCCCCGCGTCCAGGTCGAGGCCATCCGCGTGCAAGCCGACCCCGGCGACCCCGAAGCCGCCATCGCCGAGCTGAGCTTCACCCTCGTCGCCACCGCCCAGCCCGGCCGCATGTCCCTCTCCATCCCCGTCCAGGGAAGGTGAACATCAAATGCCCATCCAGCTCCCCGCCATCGACGACCGCGACCACGCCGCGCTGGTGCGCGACACGCTGGCGCTGGCCGCCGTGCATGCGCCCGAATGGACGCACACCGGCCCCAGCGACCCCGGCGTCACCCTCGTCGAGCTCTTCGCCTTCATGGCCGAGAGCCTGCTCTACCGCGCCAACCTCATCCCCGAACGCAACCGCCTGAAGTTCCTGCAGCTGCTGGGCATCGGCCTGCGCCCGGCGCAGCCGGCCCGCGCGCTGGTGCAGTTCGCCAACGAGGCCGGCGAGCGCAAGACCCTCACGCTGCCCTCCGGCCTGCCGCTGCTGGCCGGTGCCATGCCCTTCCTGACCGACACCGGCCTGGACCTGCCGCCCGTCACCGGCCTGGTCGTCTTCAAGCGCGCCGTCGGCACGCCCGACCCCGCCGTGCTGGACTACTACCGCCAGCTCTACGAGGCCACCGGCCGCGACCTCTCCACGCTGGACGCCGCCGTCGAGCCCGTCCTCTACGACAGCGTGCAGCTGGCCGACCTGGCCCAGGCCATCGACATCGGCGCCGAGACGGTGGACGGCGCGCTGTGGATCGCGCTGCTGGCCGCACCCAAGGCCACCGCAGCCGACAAGGCCAACGCGCGCGAGCAACTGGCCGGCCGCACGCTGTCCATCGGCCTGGTGCCGCAGCCACCCGAGACCCAGGCCCGCATCCAGCCCGGCCGGCCGGCCACGCCGCCGCCGGCGCTGCGCGCCTTCGCACCGAAGTCCGACGACCAGGGCGGCGGCACGCCGGGCGACTACCTGCGGCTGGACGCCGCCGCGCCCCAGGGCTTCCCCGAGCAGGCCGGCATCCTGCAGGTCACGCTGCCGGGGCAGGCCAGCGCCATCGGCACCTGGGCCGAGGCCGAGCCGCTGGAGGCCGGCGTCGGCGCGCTGCCGCCCCAGCTCACCGACGAGGCGCTGGCCGCGCGGCTCATCACCTGGCTGCGCATCGACGGCCTGGCCACGGCCGGCGTGCGGCTGGCCTGGGCCGGCACGCATTGCGC
>JBKBVY010000093.1:0-11940 GCA_046289335.1 Roseateles sp.
GCCCTCGTCCCCGACCGTCGCAGCACTCATGCGTTGCTCAACGTTCGGCGGGCGAGGTTCGTTCACACGTTCTGAGTCTAGATCGCTGGGAAATGCGCTCTGGCCGGAACTGGTGCGAGATCAGCCATTGAGTTCTCCGGAGTCTAGATCGCTGGGAAATGCGCTCTGGCCGGAACATCGCCCGCGTTCCCATGTGCCCCGCAATGAGTCTAGGCCGACCGACTGACGCAGCTGGTGGACGACGCTGCGCATTGGAAAGACGAGCACTTCTGACCACCGGAAGAAGCGCCCCACGCAGCTCGCGCTGGCGGGGGCCGGAATCATGATTGCGAATGGGCCTTCGCCACGGGAGGCTGGCCTGGGTTCTTCAGCCCCGTTGGCCAAGGCTGCGTGCGAAGCGCAACTGTTCACATCTTCCGGCAGCAATCCTGCCGTTATCCCTCGGAATCAGCTGCGTCAGTGCCCACACGCCACTGGCACAATCGGCTGCTCCCTTCGATTCAGTCAACGACACCAACGCTCGTGGAAACCACGCTTGCCGAGCCGCTCCAGTCCGCCCTGTCGGGCGTTGCGCGCATGCTTGTGCATGCGGGGAAGCTGCAAGCCAAGGCTGCCGAAGACCTGGTCAAGCAGGCCCGCGAGAAGAAGACCAGCTTCGTCAACGCGGTGATCGCCAGTGGATTGGTGTCGTCCGCCGATCTGGCGCACACCTTGTCGAGTGCGCTCGCGCTGCCGCTGCTGGACCTGGCTGCGATGGACCCGCAGCGCATGCCCCAGAACGTCATCGACGCAAAGCTGGCGCAGCAGTACCAGGTCGTCGCACTGTCTCGCCGCGGCAGCCGCCTGTTCGTCGGCGGCGCTGACCCCACCGACCTCGAAGTCATCGAGCGGATCAAGTTCGCGACGCAGCTGCAGCCGGAATGGGTCATCGTCGAGCACGACAAGCTCGTCAAGCTGCTGGCCACGACGGGCGCGAGCGCCTCCGAGGCGCTGGAAAGCATCGCCGGCGGCGACTTCGACTTCGACATCGCCGAGGAAGAAACAGCGCCGCAGCAGGAGGCGGCCGAACTGGCCGACGTGGAAGACGCGCCGGTCGTGCGCTTCCTGCAGAAGATGCTGGTGGACGCCATCAACCTGCGCGCCTCCGACCTGCACTTCGAGCCCTACGAGTTCCACTACCGTGTGCGCTTCCGGGTGGACGGCGAGTTGCGCGAGATCACGCAGCCGCCCATTGCCATCAAGGACAAGCTCGCCTCGCGCATCAAGGTGATCTCGCGCCTGGACATCGCCGAACGCCGCGTGCCGCAGGACGGCCGCATGAAGCTCAAGTTCGGCAGCAAATCCATCGACTTCCGGGTCAGCACGCTGCCCACGCTGTTCGGCGAGAAGATCGTCATCCGTATCCTGGACTCGTCCTCTGCCAAGCTGGGCATCGACGCGCTGGGCTACGAGAAGATCGAGAAGGAGCGGCTGCTGGCCGCGATCTACCGGCCCTACGGCATGGTGCTGGTCACCGGCCCGACCGGCTCCGGCAAGACGGTGTCGCTCTACACCTGCCTGAACATCCTGAACCAGCCGGGCGTCAACATCTCCACCGTCGAGGACCCGGCGGAAATCAACCTGCCGGGCATCAACCAGGTCAACGTCAACGACAAGGCCGGCCTGAACTTCGCTGCGGCGCTGAAGTCCTTCCTGCGTCAGGACCCGGACATCATCATGGTCGGTGAAATCCGCGACCTGGAAACCGCCGACATCGCGATCAAGGCCGCCCAGACGGGCCACATGGTGATGTCGACGCTGCACACCAACGACGCGCCCAAGACGCTGACCCGGCTGCTGAACATGGGCGTCGCACCGTTCAACATCGCGTCCAGCGTGCTGCTGATCACTGCGCAGCGTCTGGTGCGCCGCCTGTGCGAGAACTGCAAGCAGCCGGCCGAGTACCCGCGCGACGCGCTGCTCAAGGCCGGCTTCGTCGAGGAGGATTTCGACGGCAGCTGGAAGCCCTACCGCGCGGTGGGCTGCAGCAATTGCACAAACGGTTACCGGGGTCGCGTAGGCCTTTACCAAGTGATGCCCATCACCGAGGACATCCAGCGCATCATCCTGGCGGAGGGAACGGCGATGGACATCGCCGCGCAGGCCCGCAAGGACGGCGTTCGTGATCTGCGCCAATCGGGCCTGGTCAAGGTGAAGGCTGGCGTCACCACGCTGGAAGAAGTCTTGTCGGCCACCAACGAATAAGTCAGCCCCGAGGAGAGCGCATGGCCACTGCCACCGCCGCAGCAAAAGGCGTCAAGGAATTCGTCTTCGAGTGGGAGGGCAAGGACCGCAACGGCAAGATCGTCAAGGGCGAGCTGCGCGCTGGCGGCGAGGCCATGGTCAGTGCGACGCTGCGGCGTCAGGGCATCCTCGTCAACAAGGTGAAGAAGCGCCGCGCCAGCGGCGGCACCGCCATCAAGCAGAAGGACATCGCCATCTTCACGCGCCAGCTGGCGACGATGATGCGTGCCGGCGTGCCGCTGCTGCAGGCCTTCGACATCGTCGCCCGCGGCGCCACCAATCCGCGCCTGACGCGGCTGCTGAACGACATCCGCCAGGATGTCGAGACCGGCACCAGCCTGTCGGCGGCCTTCCGCAAGCATCCGATGTACTTCGACGCGCTGTATTGCAACCTCGTCGAGGCGGGCGAGGCGGGCGGCATTCTGGAGGCCTTGCTGGACCGGCTGGCCATCTACCAGGAGAAGACGGTCGCGATCAAGAACAAGATCAAGTCGGCGCTGACCTACCCAATAGCCGTCATGGTGGTGGCCTTCATCGTCGTGGCCGTCATCATGATCTTCGTGGTGCCCGCATTCAAGGACGTGTTCTCGTCCTTCGGCGCGGACCTGCCGGCCCCGACCATGATGGTCATTGCCATGTCCGAGTTCTTCGTGTCGTACTGGTGGGCCATCTTCGGCGGCATAGGCGGGGGCCTGTACTTCTTCATCCAGAGCTGGAAGCGCTCGGAGAAGATGCAAAAGCGCATGGACCGCATCCTGCTGAAGCTGCCGGTGTTCGGCGGCCTGATGTACAAGTCCGCCGTCGCACGCTGGACGCGGACGCTGTCGACGATGTTCGCAGCCGGCGTGCCGCTGGTGGAAGCCCTGGACTCGGTCGGCGGCGCGTCCGGCAACGCGGTCTTCCAGGAAGCGACCGAGCAGATCCAGCGCGACGTCTCCACCGGCGCGGCGCTGACCACCTCGATGCAGACGACCGGCATCTTTCCGACCATGGTGCTGCAGATGGCCTCCATCGGTGAAGAGTCCGGCTCGCTGGACCACATGCTGGCCAAGGCCGCCGAGTTCTATGAGGATGAGGTCGACGAAGCAGTGAAAGGCCTGTCCGCGCTGATGGAGCCTTTCATCATCGTCTTCCTGGGCGGCTTGATCGGCGGCATCGTGGTGGCCATGTACATGCCGATCTTCAAGCTGGGTCAGGTCGTCTGACACAGGCGCCGCGCGGCGCCGAAAGGCGTTAGATTCCGCCGCTTCCGACGCAACCTGCCGACTCATGCCCCTCGCCTCCATCGACTGGTCCCTCTGGCTCTCGCCCTGGGTGCTCGGCATCCTGGGGCTGTGCATTGGCAGCTTCCTCAATGTGGTCATCCATAGGCTGCCGCAGATCCTGGAGCGGCAATGGCTGCACGAGTCGGCCGCGCAGCTCATCGACGCCCCCACGCTGACCCGCGTGGCCCAGTTGCCGCTCGCGCAGACCGAGAAGCTGGCCAAGGACGTCGACGCCTACGGCACGCGCATCGAGGAACTGCCGCCGCTAGGCATCTCGCGGCCGCGCTCGCGCTGCCCGCACTGCGGCCACCAGCTGCGCTGGCACGAGAACCTGCCCCTGATCGGCTGGCTGCGCCTGGGCGGCAAATGCGCGGCCTGCAAGGCGCCGATCTCGGCGCGCTACCCGCTCGTCGAGCTCGCCACCGGCCTGGCGTTTGCGGCCTTGTCGTGGCGGCTGGGCGCCCAGCCCACGACCTTGCTGTGGTGCGGCTTCGTCGCGGCGCTGATCGCGCTGGCGCTGATCGACTGGGACACCACCTTGCTGCCCGACGTCATCAACCAGCCGCTGCTGTGGGCCGGTCTGATCGCCGCCGTCATGGGCTGGACCATTCCGCTGGACAAGGCCGTCATCGGCGCGGTGGCCGGCTATCTGTCGCTGTGGTCCGTCGCCTGGCTGTACGAGAAGCTGCGCGGCCAGATCGGCATGGCGCCGGGCGACTTCAAGCTGCTGGCGGCGCTGGGCGCCTGGCTGGGCTGGCCCATGCTGCTGCCGGTCATCCTGGGCGCGTCGGCCGTGGGCGCCGTCGTGGGCCTGCTGATGAAGCTGAATGCCAGCCTGCGCGAGGGTCGCTACGTGCCCTTCGGCCCCTTCCTGGCCGGCGGCGGTCTGGTCGTGCTGTTTGCCGGCCAGCAGACCGTGCTGGGCTGGCTGGGCTGGGCATGAACCGATGAGGGTGGGCCTCACCGGCGGCATCGGCAGCGGCAAGAGCACGGTGGCCGGCATCCTGCGCGAGGCGGGAGCCACCATCGTCGACACGGATGCGATCTCCCGGGCGCTGACCCAGCCGGGCGGCGCGGCCATGCCGGCCATCGCGCACGAGTTCGGCGCCGACTACGTCGCCGCCGATGGCGCGCTGGACCGCGACCGCATGCGCACGCTGGCGTTCACCGACGCCGACGCCAAGCGCCGGCTCGAAGCCATCCTGCATCCGCTGATCACCGCCGAGGCACTGGCCCAGGCCCAGGCCGCCACGACCGCCCTGGTCGTGCTGGACGTGCCGCTGCTGGTCGAGTCCGGGCGCTGGCGCGCGCGCGTTGCGCGCGTGCTGGTCATCGACTGCAGCGCCGAGACCCAGATCGAGCGCGTGCTGCAACGGCCCGGCTGGACACGCGAGCGCGTCGAGGCCGTGCTGGCCGCGCAGGCCACGCGCGCGCCCCGCCGGGCCGCCGCCGATGCGGTCATCGTCAACGACGGACTGACGCTGGAAGCGCTCCGACGCGAGGTGTTGAGCCTGGCCGCACGCTGGGGCTGTGAAACAATGAACGCGCCCTGATTGCCGTCCATCCCGAGGCCCCTTTTGGTCCTGTACGAGTACCCGTTCAACGAAAGCATCCGCACGATGCTTCGCCTCGAACACCTGTTCGACCGCCTTGGCGCGCTGATGTCGCGCGATGCCGCGCTGGATCACCATTTCGCGCTGGTCACGCTGTTCGAGATCCTGGATGTCGCCTCGCGCGCCGACCTGAAGAGCGACCTGCTCAAGGAGCTCGAAAAGCACAAGGGCCAGTTCAACGCCTACCGCGGCAGCCCCGGCATCGACGAGGTGCGGCTGGACGAGGCCGTGGCGCGCATCGATGGCGCTTTCCAGCGGCTCAATGCCGTGTCCGGCAAGACCGGCGCCGCGCTGACCGGCAACGACTGGCTGATGAGCATACGCAGCCGCATCAGCATCCCCGGCGGGACCTGCGAGTTCGACCTGCCCGCCTACTACCACTGGCAGCAGCAGGCGCCCGCCCGCCGCCGCAAGGACATCATGCAGTGGGCCCAGTCGCTGATGCCGCTGGCCGAGGCCTTGCAGGTGCTGCTGGGCCTGCTGCGCGACTCGGGCACGCCGCACAAGGTGGCGGCCACCGCCGGCCAGTTCCAGCAAAGCCTGCCGGCCGGGCGCGTCTACCAGCTGCTGCGCATGCGACTGGACCCGGAGCTGGGGCTGATCCCGGAAATCTCGGGCCACCGCCTGATGGTGTCGATTCGGCTGATGCGCCAGGACGACGAAGGCCGGCTCAAGCTCGCGGCCGAGGATGCGAGCTTCGAACTGACGCTGTGCGCATGAGCATGGACACGCCGGCCAAGCCTCGCATCGTGCGCTGCCCCCAATGCGGCGGCGACAGCGTGTTCGCGCCCAGCAACAAGTGGCGGCCCTTCTGCAGCGAGCGCTGCCGCCAGATCGACCTGGGCGCCTGGGCCAGCGAGGCCTTCCGCGTGCCGGCAGCGCCGCCGCAGGACCCCGACGAGGCCGGCGGCGACGAACGCCTCATGCATTGAGCAGTCGACGCGAGACCAGTTCACGCCGCGCGCTGGCGGCATCGGTAAAGAGAAACGCCTGCCAGTCGCGCGCCAGCGCCGCGTCGACGTTGGCCGGATGGTCGTCCAGGAACAGCAGTTCCTGGGGCTGGGCGTCGAAGTGCCGCTCGGCCATCGCAAAGATCTCGGCGCTTGGCTTGATCTGCTTGACCCGGCCCGAGAACAGGCCCGAGTCGAACCACTCCGTCAGCGGGAAGGTCCGGCTCAGATGCTCGGCATAGGGCAGCGGCATGTTGGACAGGTAGTGCAGCGTGTGGCCGGCCGCGCGCAGGTCGCGGATCAGCACCACGGTGGCCGGGATGGCCATCAACTCGTCCGGCACCGAGCGCACCACGGTCTCCACCTCGCCGCGCGACCAGCCGGTGCGTGCGGCGATGCGGCGCACCACCTCGTCGGCGCCGATCAGGCCCTGGTCGAACAGCCCCCAGTCGCCGCCGTAGTTCTGGAAGAACTGCGCCGCAGCCAGGGCGCCCTGCTCCAGCGTCTCGATGCGCTGCGGCAGCACCCGGGCCAGGAAGCTGGCCGGGTGCCAGCGGAACACGACGCCGCCGAAGTCGAAGACGATCTTCATGCCGCCATCAGACGCTGCAGCAGGCCGGCGGTCGAGCCGTCCAGGCCGGCCGTGTCGCCGCTGTCCAGACGCGGCAGCAGCTGGTTGCACAGCGCCTTGCCCAGCTCCACGCCCCATTGGTCGAAGCTGTTGATGCCCCACAGCGCGCCGGTCACGAACACGCGGTGCTCGTAGAGCGCAATCAGCGCCCCCAGCGAGCGCGGCGTCAGCGCGTCCAGCAGCAGCGTGGTGCTGGGCCGGTTGCCGGGGAAGCTGCGGTGGCGTGCCAGCACGTCGCGGTCCAGCGTGGCCGAGGCGGTGGGCGCCTTCTCGGTCAGCGCCTCGGCGGCCGTCTTGCCCTGCATCAGCGCCTGGCTCTGGGCCAGGCAGTTGGCCAGCAGCTTGCGGTGCTGGTCGGCCAGCCGGGTCGCCAGCTCGCCCTGCACACCATGGTTGGGGCGCTTGACGGCGATGAACTCCACCGGGATCACGTCCGTGCCCTGGTGCAGCATCTGGAAGTAGGCATGCTGGCCGTTGGTGCCCGCCTCGCCCCAGACCACCGGCGATGTGGCCACCGACAGCGGCTGGCCGTCCAGGTCCACACCCTTGCCGTTGCTCTCCATCTCCAGCTGCTGCAGATAGGCCGGCAGGCGGCGCAGGCCCTGGTGGTAGGGCGCGACGCTGCGGCTCGTGAAGCCGTGGAAGTTGCGATACCAGATGTCGATCAGGCCCAGCAGCACCGGCAGGTTCTTTTCAAGCGGCGCGGCAGCGAAGTGCTGGTCCATCGCATGCGCGCCGGCCAGCAGCGCGCGGAAGTTCTCGGCCCCGACGGCAATGGCGATGGGCAGGCCGATGACGGACCACAGCGAGTAGCGGCCGCCGACCCAATCCCAGAAGCCGAACGCGGTGTCGATGCCGAACGCAGCCGCGGCCGCGGTGTTGCTGCTGGTGGCGACGAAGTGGCGCGCCACATCCGTGCCGCCCGCGGCCAGGAACCAGGCTTTCGCCGCCTGCGCATTGGCCAGCGTCTCCTGCGTCGTGAAGGTCTTGGACGCGATGACGAACAGCGTGCGGCCGGCGTCCAGGCCGCGCAGCACCGGTGCCAGGTCGTGCCCATCGACGTTGGAGACGAAGTGCAGCCGCAGGCCCGGTGCACGGAAGGCCTCCAGTGCCTGCACCACCATGGCCGGCCCGAGGTCGCTGCCGCCGATGCCGATGTGGACCACATCGGTGATGTCGCCGCGCTCACCGGCCCGCACGCTCTCGGCAAAGGCCAGCATGGCATCGAGAGACGCCTGCACCTCGGCGTTGAACGGCGCGTCGCTGCCGGCGGGCGCGCGCAGCGCCGTGTGCAGCACGGCGCGGCCTTCGGTGTGGTTCACCGGTTCGCCGCGCAGCAGCGCATCGCGGCGCGCCGCCAGGCCACAGTCCGCCGCCAGCTTCAGCAGCAGGGCCAGCGTGGGCGCATCGATGCGGTTCTTGGACAGGTCGGCGAAGACCTCGGGTGCCTCGAAGGACAGCGCGCCGAAGCGGCCGGCGTCGGCCTGGAAGGCGCCGCGGATGTCGAAGCCGCGACCGCTCGCGGCGTAGTGGGCCTGCAGCTCGGTCCAGACGGGCGATTGGTCGCAGCGCATGTCAGGCCGCCTCGATGAGCTTGTCGAGCTTGCGCGCGTCCACGGCGAACAGGCGGATGCCCTCGGCCAGCTTCTCGGTGGCCATGGCGTCCTCGTTCAGCGCGAAGCGGAACGCCGCCTCGTCCAGCTGCACGGCCGGCATCGCGGGCACGTTGGCCGCATCCAGCACGCGCGCCAGCGGCGCGTCGGCGGCCTGCAGCTGGGCCAGCAGCTCGGGGCTGATGGTCAGCAGGTCGCAGCCGGCCAGCGCCTGGATCTGGCCGATGTTGCGGAAGCTCGCGCCCATGACCTCGGTCTGGATGCCATGCTGCTTGTAATAGGCGTAGATCTGGGTCACCGACTTCACGCCGGGGTCGTTGACGCCCGCCATGGCCGCTTCGTCCCAGGCCGGGCCGGCGGCCTTCTTGTACCAGTCGTAGATGCGGCCGACGAAGGGCGAGATCAGCTGCACCTTGGCCTCGCCGCAGGCCACGGCCTGGGCGAAGGCGAACAGCAGCGTCAGGTTGCAGTGGATGCCCTCGCGCTCCAGCTCGGCGGCGGCCTGGATGCCTTCCCACGTGGACGCCAGCTTGATCAGCACGCGCTCGCGCGGAATGCCGGCGGCTTCGTACAGGCCGATGATGCGGCGTGCGCGGGCCAGGCTGGCGGCCTTGTCGAAGGACAGCCGCGCATCGACCTCGGTGGACACGCGACCGGGCACCACCTTCAGGATCTCCAGCCCGAAGCGCACCAGCACCTGGTCCACGATTTCGTCCAGCGCCTTGCCGCGATGAGCGGCCACGGTCTCCTGCAGCAGCGGCGCGTAATCGGGCGACTGCACGGCCTTCAGGATCAGCGAAGGATTGGTCGTCGCGTCACGCGGGGCGAACTGCGCGAGCTGGAGGAAATTGCCCGTGTCGGCGACGACGGTGGTGAAGGTCTTGAGCTGTTCGAGCTGGTTCATGGTGCGGCCTGGATGCGGGTCGCTTGGATTGACCCGGCGAAGAAACTGCTGCATAGTATTTCACGAAACTTAGTTACACAACGGTTAGCGCCCCCTGCGCGGGCGCGACCCTGGAGACGCTTCCGATGTCCTTCGATCTCGTGTTCTTTGGCGGTACCGGCGACCTGACCTGGCGCAAGCTGATGCCCGCTTTGTTCCAGGCCTTCCGCCACGGCAAATTGCCCGAGGGCGGTCGCATTCTCGCGGTGGCGCGTGACGAGCAGACGGACGAGCGCTACCGCGAATGGCTGAAGGAGCGCTTCCGTGAAGTGGACGGTGCCAAGCGGCCGTCGGACGAGGAGTTCGAGCGCTTCGCCGCATTGATCCACTACCTGCGCATGGACTTGTCGCAGCCGGACCATTACCAGGCGCTCAAGCAGTGGCTGGACGCCCGCAACGCCGACACCGTGGTGCTGTATCTCGCCACCAGCCCGCACCTGTTCACCGGCATCTGCCAGCAGCTGGGCGCGGTGGGCCTGAACCACGACAAGGTGCGCGTGGTGCTGGAGAAGCCGCTGGGCCACGACTTGGCCAGCGCCCAGCAGATCAACCGCGCGGTGCGCGCGGTGTTTGCCGAGAGCCAGGCCTTCCGCATCGACCACTACCTGGGCAAGCCCTCGGTGCAGAACCTGATGGCGCTGCGCTTCGGCAATGCGCTGTTCGAGCCGCTGTGGCGGCGCGAGAGCATCGCCAACATCCAGATCACGCTGGCCGAGCGGCTGGGCGTGGGCACGCGTGGCGCGTTCTACGACGGCACCGGTGCGCTGCGCGACATGATCCAGAACCATGCGCTGCAGCTGCTGACCATGATTGCGATGGAGCCGCCGTCCAGCAACGACGCCGACGCCATCCGCGACGAGAAGCTCAAGGTGTTGCGCGCGCTCAAGCCCTTCACACCCGAGAGCGTGGGCCGCGACGTGGTGCGCGGCCAGTACCGCGCCGGCATGATCGAGGGCGTGGCGGTGCCGGGCTATCTGGACGAGGTCAAGGTGCCGCCGGACAGCCAATGCGAAACCTTCGTCGCGCTGCGCACCGAGGTCAACAACTGGCGCTGGGCCGGCGTGCCGTTCTACCTGCGCACCGGCAAGCGGCTGGCCGAGCGCGATGCGCAGATCGTCGTCAACTTCCGGCCCGTGCCGCACAAGATCTTCCCCGGCGGCAACCAGCCCAACCGGCTGGTCATCAAGCTGCAGCCCGAGGACGGCCTGGAGCTGCAGCTGCTGGCCCACAAGGGCACGGGCCACGGCGAACAGCTGACGCCGGTGTCGCTGGACCTGGACTTCGACAAGGCCTTTGCGACGCAGCGGGTGGGCGCCTACGAGCGCCTGCTGCTGGACGCCATCGCCGGCCGGCTGAACCTGTTCGTGCGCAGCGACGAGCAGGAGCAGGCCTGGCGCTGGGTCGAGCCCGTCCTGCATGCCTGGGCCGCCGACAGCAACGGGCCGCGCCCCTATGCGGCCGGCTCCTGGGGTCCCGCGGCCGCCAGTGCGCTGGTGGCGCGCGACGGCTTCCACTGGGCCGAAGAGCAATGAGCGCTGCCACAACGGGCCGCGCCCTCGCGTCGGACGGAGGGCGCCCATGAGCATCCTGGAGCGTGTCAAGGCGGCGCTGCCCGCCCTGCCCCCCGCCGAACAGCGCGTGGCCAAGCTGCTGCTGGCCGATGCGCGCAGCTTCGCCAGCCTGCCGGTCAGCGAGCTGGCGGACCGGGCCCATGTCAGCAAGCCCACGGTGGTGCGCTTCTGCCGCAGCGTGGGCTATGACGGCCTGGCCGACTTCAAGCTCAAGCTGGCGGGCAGCGTCAACGAAGGCGTGCCCTTCGTGCACCGCGCGGTGGACGAGGACGACAAGCCGGCCGACATCATCGTGAAGGTCGTCGACAACGCGGTCGCGGCGCTGCTGCACTACCGCAACGACGCCGCCAGCCACGCATTCGAGCGCGCCATCGACGCGCTGGCCGATGCGGCCCGCCACGGCAGGCGCATCGAGTTCTACGGCGTGGGCAACTCGGGCATCGTGGCCCAGGACGCCCAGCACAAGTTCTTCCGCCTGGGCGTCAACACGGTGGCCACCAGCGACGGCCATGTGCAGCTGATGAGCGCCACCATGCTGCAGCCGGGCGACTGCGCCGTCATCATCAGCAACTCGGGCCGCAGCCGCGACCTGCTGGACGCCGCGGACATCGCGCGCAAGAAGGGCGCGACCATCATCATCATCACGGCCAGCGCCTCGCCGCTGGCGCAGCTGGCGCTGGGCCCCAGCCAGATCCTGCTGGCGGTGGACCACCCCGAGGATTTCGACCGCTACAGCCCCATGGTGTCGCGGCTGCTGCACCTGATCGCCGTGGACATCCTGACCACCGGCGTGGCCCTGAAGCTGGGGCCGCACCTGCGGCCGGCGCTGCAGGAGATCAAGAAGAACTTGCGGGCGAAGCGCTACGCGGGCTAGACCTGACCCACCCCCTACCGGCTGCGCCGTGCCAAAGCCAGAGACTTCGTCCTTCGGCAGGCACAAAGAGTCCTCAGGACTCTTTGTGTCCGGCCTCAGCCCCCTCAAAGGGGGCGCAGTCAGTGGCCCGGCAAAGCCGGTTCCACGACTGCCGCTGGATAAGACAAAGCCCGCCTTTCAGGCGGGCTTTGTCCTCT
>JBKBVY010000094.1:0-11938 GCA_046289335.1 Roseateles sp.
GCGCGAGCGCAGCCACCACCAGGCGGCCACCACCGCCACGCCGGCCACTCCCAGCAGCATCAGCCCCATGCTTCCCTCCGCCTCTTCATTGCTTGCTGGCGGCAGCATAAGTGCCGCGGCGGCCCCGTCGACCTGTCCCGCCGACAATAGGCCGATGGCTGTCCTTTCCCTCACCAATGCCCATCTCGCCTTCGGGCATGTCGCGCTGCTCGACGGCGCCAACTTCGCGCTGGAGACCGGCGAGCGCGTGGGCCTCATCGGCCGCAACGGCACCGGCAAGTCCTCGCTGCTGAAGATCCTCGCCGGGCTGGAGAAGCTGGACGACGGCCTGCTGCAGCAACAGCAGGGCCTGACCAACGTCTATGTGCCGCAGGAGCCCGAGCTGCGCGGCGACGCGACCATCTTCGATGTCGTCAGCGAGGGCGTGGCCGAGGCCAAGTCGCTGCGCGAGCGCTACGAGCGCCACGACGAGAACGACGACCTGGCCTGGGTGCAGGAGCGCATCGAGCACATCGGCGCCTGGAACTGGGAGCAGCGCGTGGACGAGACGCTGCACCGGCTGGGGCTGGACGGCTCGCGCCTCGTCGGCAGCCTGTCGGGCGGTCTGAAGAAGCGCGTGGCGCTGGGCCGCGCACTGGTCGCCCAGCCCGACGTGCTACTGCTGGACGAGCCCACCAACCACCTGGACCTGGACGCCATCACCTGGCTGGAAGGCCTGCTGAACGACTTCAAGGGCTCGCTGCTGCTGATCACGCACGACCGGCAGTTCCTGGACAACGTCGCCAACCGCATCGTCGAGCTGGACCGCGGCCAGCTGCGCGGCTACCCGGGCAACTTCGCCGCCTTCCAGGCCGCCAAGGCCTACGAGCTGGAGAACGAGGCGCTGGCCAATGCGCGCTTCGACAAGCTGCTGGCGCAGGAGGAGGTGTGGATACGCAAGGGCGTGGAGGCGCGACGCACGCGCTCCGTGGCCCGCGTGCAGCGGCTGCAGGAGATGCGCCAGCAGCATGCCGCGCGGCGCGACGTGCAGGGCAAGGTCAAGCTGGACATCGACACGGGTGGGAGCAGCGGCAAGATCGTCGCGGAGCTGGAGGACGTGTCCAAGAGCTTCGGCGACCGACCCATCGTGCGCGGCTTCACTTCGACCATCCTGCGCGGCGACAAGGTCGGCCTGATCGGCCCCAACGGTGCCGGCAAGACCACGCTGCTGAAGATGATCCTCGGCGAGCTGCCGCCCGACAGCGGCACGGTGCGCCTGGGCTCGCGGCTCACGGTGGCCTACTTCGACCAGATGCGCGACACGCTCAACCTCGACGCCACGCTGGCCGACACCATCAGCCCGGGCTCGGAGTGGATCGAGATCGGCACGCAGAAGAAGCACGTCAAGAGCTACCTGGGCGACTTCCTGTTCTCGCCGGCACGGGCCAATTCGCCGGTGCGCACGCTCTCCGGCGGCGAGCGCAACCGCCTGCTGCTGGCCCGGTTGTTCGCGCGGCCGGCCAATGTGCTGGTGCTGGACGAGCCCACCAACGACCTCGACATCGAGACGCTGGAACTGCTGGAGGAGCTGCTGGCCGAGTACGACGGCACGGTCTTCCTCGTCAGCCACGACCGGCGCTTCCTGGACAACGTGGTCACGTCCACCATCGTCTACGAGGGCGATGCGCGCTGGCGCGAGTACGAGGGCAGCGTGCAGGACTGGCTGACGCAGTCCAAGCGGGCTGCCACACTGCAGGCCCAGTCGACCCCCAAGGCTGCGGCTCCCACGCCGCCCGCGCCCGAGCCGGCCCCGGTCGTCGCGACCAAGCGCAAGCTCAGCTACAAGGAGCAGCGCGAGCTGGACGAGATCCCCAAGCAGATCGCCGCGCTGGAGGCGGAGCAGGTGCAGCTCAATGCGCTGCTGAACGGCACCGAGCTCTACACGCAGGGCGCCAAGCGCATCGCCGAGGTGACCGAGCGCGCGGCGGCCATCGATACCGAGCTGCTCACGCTGATGGAGCGCTGGGAAGCGCTGGAGTCCAAGTGAGCCCGCTGCATCACGAATGGCTGGCGTTGCAGGGCCAGCACGAGCGCTACGAGGCGCTGGCGCTGGCCGTCAAGCTGGCAGCCATCCTGGCCTGCGGGTGGGTGGCGGATGCCGTGCTGGCGTTGGCCCTGATCGCGCTGCTGTAGCTGCAGGAGGGCGTGCTGAAGACCTTCCAGGCCAGGCTGGGCGAGCGGCTGCTGGCCGTCGAGGCGGCGCTGAAGTCGGGCGGGGGTGTGGCGATGCAGCTGCACAGCGACTGGCAGGCCAGCCGTCCGGGCGGCGCAGCCCTGTTGCTGGAGTACTTGAAGAGCGCGCTGCGCCCCACGGTCGCGCTGCCCTATCCCTTGCTGATGGGGCTGGTCGCGCTGTAGTGAGCGCCCCCGCCCAGACTCGCCCGTGTCCAGCGCGGCGATCTGGGCGAGGGGCTCCATCTCAAGCCGGCTGCAGCTTGTCCACCGGGATGAAGCCCGTCTGCCCCTTGAGCTGCACCACGGTCTCGCCATGGCGATGCACCACATGCTGGGCCACGTGCAGCGCGCCCATGTAGCGCACCCGGTCGCCCGGCTTGATGATGGGCTGGGGCGGTACGATGGGCAGCACCGACCGCAGCCCCCCGGGCCGGGTGGTCATGCGCGCGCCCAGCCGGCCGGGTGCGGCCGGAGCGACCGCCTCCAGCGTGCGCAGCATCTCGGTCTTGAGCTGCTCGGCCGTGAAGGGCTTCTTCAGCAGGAAATGCGCGCCCAGCGCGACGGATTCGGCCTCGTGCAGTGCCGAGACCTCGAAGCTCATCAGCGCCAGATGCAGCTCCGGCAGCGACTCGCGCAGCCGCTGGAACAGCTGCACGCCGCTCAGGTCGGCCTTGGGAAACCAGTCCGTGAGCAGGAACTGGGGCTTGAAGACCAGGCCTTGAGCGAGCGCGGCGTCGGTGTCGGCGCAGCAAAGGATGCTGTCCGCGGGGAAGCCGTGGTTCTGCAGAAGCTGTCGAGCAAAGGTTTGCACCCCGGCCAGTGCGTCTACAACGAGGAATTTCACGGGATCACTCACGTCCTACGACGACAGCCGCGCGCTCGCAGCTGCCAGGGAGCGCGCATTTTGCCGGCGGCCGGCGGCCGCCTCCGTGACAAAGGCCTCGTCGAGCGGGAAGTTTTCTCAGCCGGTCAGCCTGCAGAAATCCGCGCGCAGGCCCTGTGAGGTGCGGGCCAGGTACAGCGTCTGGGCCTGGCCTTCGGCGGGCGTCAGGCGGTGCAGGCCGTCGCCCAGCCGCGCCGGCAACTCGCCGCTGAAGCTGAGGCTGAACTGCTGGCCCGCGGCCTGACCCGGGACCGGCGTGACGGCGGTCAGCGTCAGTGCATGGCCATCCACGTCGAAGCGCTGGCCCAGTTGGGCCTGCCAGCCGGCGAGGCTGGACAGCGCGTCTAGGCTGGGCGGTACCGCCGCCAGTGTCGAGGTGGCCCCGGCGCTGGCCACCAAGGCTCCGGCGCCGCCCTTCAGGAAGTCGCGCTTGTTGATGTTCACGGCAGGCACTCCTCGGGATGGCGGGCGGGCCGCACCATGGCCTGGTACAGGCCCTGCGGTTCGCCCTCGTGGACAAAGCCCAGCCGCGCGTACAGGCGCCGGGCGGGGTTGTGGATCTCGACCTGGATGCCCAGCGGGCGGCCGCGTGCGGCCAGGTCCAGCAGGCAGCGGGTGCCCAGGCCGCGGTTGCGCCAGGCGGGCAGCAGCGCGATGTCCAGGATGTGCAGCCGCTCGCCGCGCTCGTCCAGCCACAAGCGGCCGGCGACTTCATCGCCCACCAGGATGAGGTGACAGACCGCGCGCGGGTAATGCTGCGTGTAGTGCCGCTGCTGTGCGGCGTGCTGCTGGCCCACGAAGGCCTCGCATTGCTCGCGCGGCCAGCCGGTCAGCGCGAGCTCATCGGCCCGTGTGCTGGCAAAGATGAGCTGCTGCCAGGCGTTGTCTTCCGGCGTCGCGCGGCGCAGGCGGTAGTCCATGCCGATCAGCCGCGCGGCGGGAAGATGCCCTGCAGCGCGATGCAGAACTGCAGGCCCAGGAAGGGCTGGCGGTTGTTGTGCGGCTGGTTGCCGCCGGTCGTGCTGACCGTGCCTGCTGCCATCGCGGCCAGCGCGCCAGGCGCCCGGTAGACGTTGCCGCCACCGCTGGCCGTGGGCGACATGACGGCGCCCGTGGGGCTGGTGGCATTGGGCGTCAGGCCGGCCATCAGCGTGTGGCTGTGAGCGGGCATCTCCGACGTGGTCAGCGTCACCGCGGCCTGGCCCGTGGCTTCGCCGATGACGCGGTCGCTCAGCCCGGGGCCCATGCCGGTGCCCATCGCAAACCGGTCCTGCAGGTTGGGCAGGCCGAACGTGGCCCGGCCGTCGCCGCCGAAGTTGGTGCCCAGCAGGGAGAAAAGTGCGGTGTTCTGCTGGATCGGCATCAACTGCCCGTCGCAGCGAGCCCAGCCTCGCGGCGCGAAGTTGTAGGGCATGACGCGGATCTCGGCGATGAAGGGGTCGGACATGGCCAGCTCCTCAGGTGGGCGAAGGGTAGATGCCGAACATCGAGATGATGTAGTTGACCGCCAGCGACGGCGCCATGTTGTCGTGCGGCTGTGCGCCGCCCACTGGGCCGAGGGCCGTACCGGCCATGGTCGTCGTGGCCGCGCCGCTGTCGTAGCTGGCCACGGTGGTCGCGGCGAGCACCGCGCCTGCCGGCGTGGCGCCGCTGGCCGCGGCGGTGCTGGCGATCAGGGCGTGCGTGTGGACCGGCAAGTGCTGCGGCTGCAGCGTGACGGTCTCGGTGCCGGCGGCCTGGCCCAGCACATAGGTCCCGCCCACGCCGGTGCCCTGGTGCAGCGGCACGCGGCCGCGCAGGTCGGGCAGTGCGAAGGTCTGCTCGCCGTCGCCACCGTAGGTCGTGCCGATCAGGTTGAACAGCGTCTCGTACTCGCTGATGGGCAGCAGCTGGCCTGCGCACAGCATCCAGCCCAGCGGGGCAAAGTTGCCGGCAAACAGGCGGATCTCGCCCACATAGGGATTCGACATCGCAAGCTCCTCGCTCAGTCCTGGGAGGGGAAGATGCCTTGCAGCGCGATGACCCAGCTCAGGGTCAGGTAGGGCTGCATGTTGTTGTGCGGCTGGCCGCTGCCGGCGGTGGCGATGGCGCTCGCCCCCATGGGCGTGGGCGAGCCAGCCGGCGCGTAGCGATTGATGCCACCGCGCGGCTTGGCCGCGGGCAGCGCGCCGCCGGGCACGCTGGCGTTGGCCAGGTCACTGGTGCCGCTCAGCCCGTGGGCGTGGACCGGCATCTGGCCCGGGCTCAAGGTCACTGCGGCGGCGCCGCCGGCCTCGCCCAGGGCAATGCTGCCGCCGATGTGCAGCGGCACGCGCCCGCGCAGGTCGGGCAGTGCGAACGTCGTCTGGCCGTTGCCGCCATAGGTGGTGCCCAGCAGCGCGAACAAGGCCTGGTTCTGGTTGATGGGCAGTAACTGCCCATTGCACAAGGCCCAGCCCTTGGGCGGGTAGACGAAGCTCATCAGCTTGAGTTCGCCGAGGAAGGGGGTGGACATGACGCCTCCTAGCTGAAGATCGCTTCGTAGTGCAGCCCGTTGGCGCTGCGCGCCACGGGGACGAGGAAGATGTCCAACCCCGCCGTGAAGCCGGGATGGGCGAGCCGGTAGATGCTCTGCGGCAGGGCCGGCTCGGCCGGGGCCTCGAAGGTCAGGCTGAAGGGCTCGCGGTCGGTGGTGCTGCCGGGTGTGGCACGCGCCTGCAGCAGCAGGGCCGGCAGCTGCGTCGCGTCATCCAGCCACAGCGTGAACTGGCTGCCGACCAGCGGCTCGAAGCTGGCCAGCGTGAGCGCCTGCTCAGGCACGACGCCGCGCCGCACCGGCGCCCAGGGCTGCGATGGCGAACAAGGCCAGCGAGGCCGGTTCGGGCACGCGGTTGTTGCCGGGGTCGGTGCCGTTGTCCCGGGTGATCAGGTCGATGCGGAAATCGGCGAAGTTGTTGCTTTGCCCGGCGTAGCGGGCAGCGATCACCAGCGTGTCGAGGTCGAAGCTCAGGGTGTCCGCGTCGATCAGGTTGGCCAGGCTCGCAAGGACACCGGGGTTGGCCAGGCCGCTGCCGGTGCCCGGGTCGGTCGTTCCGAAGTCATCCCATGCATAGATGTTGAAGCCGACGATGGTCTGACCGGCGATGCTGAGGCCATCGAACTCGTAGCGCGCGTGGTCGCCGCCCAGGCCCTGGTAGCCGGTGGTGTAGACGCCGCCCGTATCGGGGTCGCCCACGCCCACCCGCAGCTTGATGCTGTTGCCCTCGAAGAAGATCTTCTCGTTGGTCACCATCCAGGTGCTGGTGATGGCGTTGCTCGGGTCGCCCTGAACCAGGCCGGTGGCGAGGTCGGCCACGGAGACCGTGGCGCTCTCGCTGATCGGGGTGGAGTCGCCGGTGATGCCGCCGGGCGCAATGAGCCTGACGGTGATGCTGCTCTGGAAGTCGGCCCGGGCCGGCAGAGCTGACAGCGCGATGGCCGCGCCAAAGAGGGCGCCGAGCAGCCGGCGAACGGGGAACGCAGCAAGTCGCATGGTGACCTCCCTGGCAGATGCCGAGTCACGAGTTGACTCGCCGGCCAGCGCGGGCGCCAGTGCTTGCCCCCGTGAATGAGGGGTGGGGGAACTAAGGTGGCGTGGTCGGGCTGCGGATGTCGTCAGCGGCCGCTCGCAGCGCGCCCCAGAAGGCGGGGTCTTGCGACGTGGCCATGTTGACGCGCATCAGCGAGCCGGGCGCGCGCGTGGCGCTGAACAGCGCACCGGGCGCGACCAGCCAGCCGGCGTCCAGCAGCGGCTGGGCCACGCGTTCGGTGTCCACGCCCACGTCCAGCCAGCCGAACAGGCCGTCGGGCGGCGCGGCCCACCGGAAGCCCTGGCGCGCTGCCAGCGCCGCGACGCGCTGGCGCGCCTGGGCCAGCCGTTCGCGCAGGCGCTGCGCATGGCGGCGTAGCCGGCCCTGCTCCAGGCACAGCGCGACGGCGCGCTCCAGCACCGGCGAGCTGGTCAGGCCGTCCAGCAGCTTGGTGTCGGTCAGCGCGGTCAGCTTGTCGGGCGCGGCGGCCAGGTAGCCCACGCGCCAGGCGGGCGTCAACACCTTGGAGAAGCCCGACACGTAGGTCACCCGTCGCAGCCCGTCCAGCGCGGCCAGCCGCGGCAGGTGTTCGGGCGCCAGGAAGCCGTAGCTGTCGTCCTCGACGATGTGGAAGTCCAGCTCGTCGGCCAGCCGCAGCAGTTTGTGTGCGCCGGCCAGGTCGATGCTGTGGCCGGTGGGGTTGTGCAGCACCGACACGGTCAGGTAGGCGCGCGGCGCGTGCTGCCTGGCCAGCGCGGCCAGCACGTCGAGGTCAGGGCCCGATGCGCCGCGCGGCACGGGCAGCAGCCGCACGCCGGCCTGCGTCAGCCGGGCGTAGATGATGGCCCAGCCGGGGTCGTCCACCAGCACCGCGTCGCCGGGCTGCAGCTGGGTGCGGATCAGCAGGTCCAGCGCATGCGTGGCGCCGTTGGTGGTGAGGATCTGCGCCGGGTTGGCATGGATGCCCAGGTCGGCCAGGCGTTGCGACAGCGCTGCGCGCAGCCGCACATCGCCGCTGGGGTCGCCGTAGCTGACCTGCAGGCCGTCGGCCTCGCCCTGGTGCAGCCGGCGCAGCGCCGACTGCAGCAGCGTCGGGTCCAGCCAGTCGGCCGGCAGCGTGCCCAGGCCCGGCGAGCGGGCCGCGTCGGCCTCGAACATGCCGCGGATCAGTGCGGTCGCGTCCATGGGCGCCTGGCGCGGCAGCGCGGCGGCCGGGCGGGGGCTCCGTGCGGCGGCGGCGCGCGACTCGCGCACGAAGAAGCCGCGCTGGCGGCGCGCCTCCAGCAGGCCGGCGGCCTGCAGCTGGTCGTAGGCGGCGACGACGGTGTGCGGGCTGACGCCGTGCTGGCGCGCGCACTCGCGCACCGACGGCAGCCGCGTGCCCGGCAACAGCAGGCGCTCGCGGATGCGCTGGGCATAACGCTCGGCCAGCTGGGCGGCCAGCGGTTGGCTGGCGCCGCGCAGCAGGGGCGGATGTGTAGCGGTGGGCATGGCGATACAGATTGTTTGCCTGATTGACTGACTGTACTGGTTCTGTACTGATGACTGTTCCTAGACTGCATCCATGCCAGGGTTATCCGCCACCACCTCCTCCGCGCTCTCGACGACGTCGTCCGCCGACGCCACGCGCGGCCTGCTACTGGGCGTGGCGGGCGTTGTGATGTTCGCGCTCAGCCTGCCGATGACGCGGCTGGCTGGCGGCAGCGAGGCGGCGCCGCAACTGGACCCGGCCTTCGTCGCCTTCGGGCGCGCGGCGGTGGCGGGCTTGCTGTCCGTCGTCTACCTGGTGCTGACCGGCGCGCGCCGCCCGCAGGGGCGCGAATGGGGGCTGCTGGCGCTCACCGCCGGCGGCGTGGTGTTCGGCTGGCCGCTGCTGTCGGGCTACGCGGTACGCCATGTGGATGCGGTGCATGCGGCCGTGGTGTCGGGCGTGCTGCCGCTGGCCACGGCTGTCATCGGTGCGCTGACGCTGCGCCAGCGACCCAGCGCCGGCTTCTGGGCCTGCGCGCTGGCTGGCCTGGCGCTGGTGCTGGGCTTTGCCGCCTGGCGGGGTGCGGGCGGTCTGGTGCTGGCGGACGGGTTGCTGCTGGGGGCGGTGGTCTGCGCGTCGGCTGGTTATGTGAGCGGTGCGCGGCTGTCCAAGGCCATGTCGGCTGAGCAGGTCATCTGCTGGGTGCTGGTGCTCAGCCTGCCTGTGACCGTGCCGCTGGCGCTGTGGACGCGGCCGGTGGCGCCGGTGGCGCCTGCTGCGTGGTGGGGCTTTGCCTATGTGTCGTTGTTCTCGATGTGGATTGGCTTCTTCGCCTGGTACCGCGGCCTGGCGCTGGGCGGCACGCTGCGCGTCAGCCAGGTGCAGGTGCTGCAGCCCTTTCTGTCCATGCTGTTGGCGGTGCCGCTGCTGGGCGAGCGGCTGGACGGCATGACCGTGGTGTTCGCCGCCGCCGTGCTGGCGGTGGTGTGGGTGGGCAAGCGACAGCCCGTGAACTGACAGGAGGCGCGCATGGACGATGGATTCACGACCCGGCTGGCAGCCGGCCAGGCGCTGACGCTGGCGGCCACGCGCGGTCCGCGGCGGCTGCAGGTGACGCATGGGCGGCTGTGGCTGACGCTGGCCGGTGGCGGCGATGACCACTGGCTCAGTGCCGGCGAGGGCTTGACGCTGCCGCCGGGCCGGGCGGCCGTGGTGGAGGGCTGGCCCACAGCCGCCTTCCAGCTGCTGCAGCCGGCGCCGCGCCGCCGTGCCGCGCCTTCTTCTACGCGCTTCAAGCTGGCGGGGGCCTGGTGACGACGCTGGGTTTGCCGGGCCGCATGGAGCTGGGCCTGCTGCTGCCCGCGGACTCGGCCGCGGCCCCGCCCTTGTTCGAGGCCACCGACCTGCAGGCCCGCGCCGCGGTCGACCGGATGCTAGGCTGATCGCTTCAAGAATTTCGATCGAGACGACCCATGAGCACTGTGTGGACCCAGGCGCGGCGTGCTGCGCGAATGAACCCTTCCATCATCCGCGAGATCCTCAAGGTCACCGAGAAGCCGGGCGTGCTGTCCATGGCCGGCGGCCTGCCCGGCGCGGACACCTTCCCGGTCGATGCGATCCAGGCCGCCTGCGACCGCGTGCTGACGCAGGCGCCGCGCGAGGCGCTGCAGTACGCCGCCAGCGAGGGCCATGCGCCGCTGCGCGAGTGGGTGGCGGCGCGCGTCGCGTCGCTGGGCATGCGCGTGAAGCCCGAGCAGGTGCTGGTCACCAGCGGCTCGCAGCAGGGCCTGGACCTGGTGGGCAAGGTGTTGTGCGACGCCGGCGCGCCGGTGGCGGTGGAGACGCCCACGTATCTCGGCGCGCTGCAGGCCTTCACGCCGTTCGAGCCCTTGTTCACCAGCCTGGCCAGCGACGAGCAGGGGCCGCGTCCCGAGGCCATTGCGGCGCTGCCGCATGACGCGCCCGGCACGCGCTTCAGCTACCTGCTGCCCAACTACCAGAACCCCACCGGCCGCGTGATGGGCGCCCAGCGCCGCGCCGAGGTTGTCGAGGCCTCGCGGCGCGCCGGCGTGCCCATCGTCGAGGACAACCCCTATGGCGACCTGTGGTTCGACGAGCCGCCGCCGGCCGCGCTGTCCAGCCTGTGGCCCGAGGGCTCGCTCTACCTGGGCTCGTTCTCCAAGGTGCTGACACCGGGCTTCCGGCTGGGCTATCTGATCGCGCCGCCCGAGCTTTACCCGAAGCTGCTGCAGGCCAAGCAGGCCGCCGACCTGCACACGCCGGGCTTCAACCAGCGCGTGGTGTACGAGGTCATCCGCGACGGCTTCCTGGACCAGCATGTGCCCACCATCCGCGCGCGCTACAAGGCCAACCGCGACGCGATGGCCGCCGCGCTGCGCCAGCACCTGCCGGCGGGCTGCGAATGGCAGGCGCCGCAGGGCGGCATGTTCTTCTGGATCCGCCTGCCGGCCGGCCTGGACGCGATGGCGCTGCTGCCGGGCGCGGTGGACGCCGGCATCGCCTACGTGCCCGGCGCGGCCTTCTATGCCCAGCAGCCCGATGCGCGCACGCTGCGGCTGTCCTTCGTCACGCTGTCGCCCGAGCTCATCACCGAGGGCGTGGAGAAGCTGGGCCGGCTGCTGCACGAGGCGCTGGAGCCGGCGATGGAGCACGCGCCCTGATGGACGGCTATCGCCTCAGCTTCGCGCCCGAGGACATCGACGCGCAGGCGGCCCATGCCTTCCTGCGGAGCGCCTACTGGTGCGAGGGCATCCCGCTGGCGACGGTGGAGCGCGCGATCCGGCATTCGCTGTGCATCGCGCTGCGGGCCGATGGCGAGGGCCAGGTGGGCTTCGCCCGCGTCGTGACGGACCGCACGACCTTCGCCTACCTGTGCGATGTCTACGTGCTGGAGGCCCATCGCGGCCGCGGCCTGGCGAGCTGGATGGTGCGCACGCTGATGGACCATCCCGACCTGCAAGGCCTGCGCCGCTTCCTGCTGTTCACCAAGGACGCCCAACCCCTCTATGCCCGCCACGGCTTCGCGCCGCTGGCCACGCCGCAGCGCGGCATGGAAATCGTCAAACCCGGTCTCTATCTGAAGTCATGACTCAACTCCGCCGCTTTGCCCAGGTCGATGTCTTCACCGCCCAGCCGCTCAAGGGCAATGCGCTGGCCGTGGTCATCGACGCCGCCGGCCTGTCCGACGACGACATGGCCGCGTTCGCGCGCTGGACCAATTTGTCCGAGACCACCTTCCTGCTGCCGCCCACCGACCCCGCGGCGGACTACCGCGTGCGCATCTTCACGCCCGGCGGCGAGTTGCCGTTCGCGGGCCACCCGACGCTGGGCAGCGCGCACGCCTTCCTGGCCAGCGGCGGCGATGCGAAGAAGCCCGGCGAGGTGGTGCAGCAATGCGCCATCGGCCTGGTGCGCGTGAAGCGCGACGGCGCCCGGCTGGCCTTTGCCGCGCCGCCGCTCAAGCGCAGCGGCCCGGTGGGCACGGCCGAGCGCGCGCAGGTGCTGGCGGCGCTGCGCATCGCGCCCGAGGCCTTGCTGGATCTGGTGTGGTGCGACAACGGTCCCGGCTGGATGGTGGCCCGGCTGCCCGATGCGGCCAGCGTGCTGGCGCTGCAGCCGGACTTCGCCGCCATGCAGGGTCTGAAGCTGGGCGTCGTCGGCGCCCATCCGGCGGGCAGCGAATGCCAGTTCGAGGTGCGCGGCTTCGTGCCCGACCTGGGCATCCCGGAAGACCCCGTCACCGGCAGCCTGAATGCCGGCCTGGCGCTGTGGCTGCAGCAGGCCGGTCTGGCGGGCGACCGC
>JBKBVY010000095.1:0-11925 GCA_046289335.1 Roseateles sp.
CGGCGTTGATCAGGCGGTTCTGGTTGACGCTGCCGCTGCCGGCCGTGAGCTGCATGTCCTTCACGCGGTACTTGAACAGCGTGCCGGTGATGCGGGCGGTGTTGTCCAGCAGGTCGGCCTTGAAGCCGGCCTCGACGGACAGCACCTTCTCGGCATTGGCGATGGAGATGGTGTCGCCGAACAGCACGCGGCCCTGGATGGACGGCGCGCGATAGCCGGTGGCGATGCGCGTGAACAGGCTGGTGCTCTTGTCCAGCGCGTAGTTGGCGCCCAGGTCCCAGCTCCAGTTCGTCGACTTCGGGTTGGCCAGCAGCGGCCCCACGTTGGCGCCGCCGAACGGCGTCTGCGTGCGCGCGGCGTTGAAGTCCTTCTTGTCGTGCGTGTAGCGCAGGCCGGCCGTGACCTTCAGGTCCGGCGTCACGGCGTACTTCACGTTGCCGAACACGGCCCAGGACTTGGCGTTCTGGCGCTGCACGGCATAGCCGTTCTGCGGGTCGCCGGCGGCGAAGCTGTCGAAGTTGAAGCTGTCCACCTGCAGCTTCTCGTTGAAGTAGTACAGGCCGGCGATCCACTGCAGCGGGTCGTTGGTGTTGGACTGCAGGCGGAACTCCTGCGTGGTCTGGCGCAGGTAGGGGATGCCGTCGGCGGTCTGGGCGTCGAACGGGATGTTGGCGGGCTGGTTGCCGTAGTTCGGGCCGGACGGCGGTGCGTAAGGCGCGCCGAAGCCGCCATCCACGTCGCCGCGGCTGTAGAACTTGGCGCGGGCATGCGAGGTGATGGAGTACAGCGACAGGCCGTCGAAGTCCCAGCGCAGCCGGGCGCTGACCTCGCTGGACTTCAGCGTCTGCGAGTTGTAGCCGTCGGTGGGGTAGTAGGCGTCGTCGTAGCCGTCGACGAAGTCGTTCGTGCCCTTCTTGATGATGTTGGCGCGGAAGGTCGTGGCGGTGCCCTTGTAGTCACGCGCCTGGACCTTGAACAGGCCCTCGAAGCCGCTGTTCTTGTAGAGCGCCTGCACGCGCACGGCCTTGTCGTTGTAGCCCTCCAGGTCGGCCGTCGCGCCCAGGCTGGTGGCCTTCGGGTTGTGCACGCGGTCGTCCTGGCGCTGCACCAGGCCGGCCACGCGCAGCTGCAGGTCGCTGTTGACCGGCACGTTGACGGCGGCCTCCAGGTTGGCGGCGCTCCAGCGGCCGAAGCCGAGGTTGGCGTAGCCCTCCAGGCGCTTGGTCGGCTTGGCCGAGTCGAACTTCATGACGCCGGCCGGCGAGTTGCGGCCGAACAGGGTGCCCTGCGGGCCGCGCAGCAGCTCCACCTGGGCCATGTCGAACACCGGGAAGCCCTTCAGCGCAATGCTTTCCTGCACCACGTCGTCATAGACCAGGCCCACCGGCTGGGAGGCGTTCATGTCGAAGTCGGTGTTGCCCAGGCCGCGGATGTAGAAGCGCGGGAAGGTGCGGCCGTAGTCCGACTCGATGTTCAGGCTGGGCACCTTGCCCGACAGCGCGCGGATGTCCTGGCCGCTGGCGTTGTAGGTGTCCAGCTCCTCGGACTTGATCGCCGAGATCGACAGCGACACGTCCTTCAGGTTCTCGGCGCGGCGGCTGCCGGTCACGATGACGGCTTCGAGCTGGCTGACATCCTTCTTGGCTTCGGGCGCGGTGGCGGTCTGGGCGACGGTGGCCTGCATCGGGAAGGCGGCGGCGAGCGCCAGGGCCAGCAGGGTCGGCGCAGTGCGGTGGGTGGGCATGGTGAATCCTCGGGTTGGCGATGGACTGACGAAGGCGACGGCGGCATGCGGGCACTGGCGCGTCTCTTGAATGCGACGGGATAGTAAAGATCGCATGACCGTTTCGTGATGACGCCGTGCGCGGTGTTGTGCATTTGCTGCACTGCGATACTGAGGCCGACCGATTTCCTCCCCGAGTTCTCATGCGCTTCATCACCGCCAACCTCAACGGCGTCCGTTCGGCCGCCAGCAAGGGCTTCTTCGACTGGCTGGCCCAGCAGGGCGCCGATGCCGTGGGCGTGCAGGAGCTCAAGGCCCAGGCCGACGTGGTGGAAGCGCAGTTCCGCACCTGCGACCGGCTGACCGGCCATTTCCACTACGCCGAGAAGAAGGGCTACTCGGGCGTGGGCCTGTACACGAAGGAAGAGCCCAGCGACCTCCTCACCGGCCTGGGCCTGGCCGAGTTCGACGTGGAGGGGCGCTGGGTCGAGAAGCGCTTCGACAAGCCGGGCCGCAAGCTCAGCCTGATCAGCGTCTACTTCCCCAGCGGCACCAGCGGCGAGGAGCGCCAGGCGGTCAAGTACCGCTTCCTGGACGCGCTCTACCCCCACCTGATGGCGCTCAAGGCCCAGCGCGAGTTCATCCTGGTGGCCGACGTCAACATCGCCCACAAGGAAATCGACCTGAAGAACTGGCGCGGCAACCAGAAGAACAGCGGCTTCCTGCCCGAGGAGCGCGCCTGGCTGACCCGGCTGTTCGATGAAGGCGGCATCGTCGACGTGTTTCGCACGCTGAACGACCGGGCCGAGCAATACACCTGGTGGAGCAACCGCGGCAATGCCCGCGCCAACAACGTGGGCTGGCGGCTGGACTACCACCTGGCCACGCCCGGCGTCGCCGCGCTGGCGCGGCGCGAGGCCATCTATACCGGCCAGCTCTTCAGCGACCACGCGCCGCTGACCATCGACTACGACTTGTCGCTGTAGACCCGGTCGGCCAGCACCAGCAGGTGCTCGGGCAACTGCAGGCCCAGCCGCAGGGCGCTGCCCTGGTTGACGTGCAGCGCGAAGCGCTGCGGCTGCTCCACCGGCAGATCCGCCGGCCGCGCGCCCTTCAGGATGCGGTCGACGAAATGCGCCGTGCGCCGCCTCATGGCTTCAGCCCCAGGCGGGCCGCCACCAGCGCCAGCTGCGTGCGGCTGCTGCAGTTCAGCGCCCGCAGCAGCGCCGTCACATGCGCCTTGACCGTGTGCTCGGCCAGCCGCAGCTCGCGGGCGATGGTCTTGTTCGGCACGCCGCGCGTCACCAGGCGCAACACGTCCCGCTGGCGCGCCGTCAGGCCCAGCGCCGCCAGCGGGTCGGCCGGCGTTGCCTGCAGCAGCAGCTGCGGCGGCGCGTAGCGGCCGCCATCCAGCACCAGGCGCAGCGCGTCGCGCAGCTGCGCGGGCGGCAGGCTCTTGGGCGGGAAGGCTGCGGCGCCCGCGTCCAGCACGGCCAGCGCCGTGCCGGGCTGCTGCTCGGCCGACAGCACGGCGATGGGCAGGGCCGGATGGCGTTCGCGCCAGCAGCGCAGCGCGTCCAGCCCCCGCAGCCCGGGCAGTCCCAGGTCCAGCAGCAGCGCCGGCTCGCCGTGTGCCGCGGCCCAGGCCAGGCCGCGCTCGCAGTCGGGCAGCGCCTGCAGCTCGGCGTCGGGCTGCAGCTGGCGCAGCAGGCCGGCCACGGCGTCGGCGATCAGCGGATGGTCGTCGATGAGCAGACAGCGCATGGGCATGCCCTTTGGGGCCGGGGTGGCGGCCCTTGTGGGTGATGGTGTGCACGGGGGCTTCTTTCTAGATTGGGTTGTCCCGTCCAGGAGGTCCCATGAACACAGTCTTGCGCCGCGCCTGCGCGGCCCTCTCGATGGCGCTGGCGGCGCTGCCGGCCGCCGCCGTCGACCATGTCGCCACCGTCTGGGCCAGCGGGCTGAACGGCCCGCGCGGCCTGGCCTTCGCGCCTGACGGCTCGCTGTGGGTGGCCGAGGCCGGCGTTGGCGCCGGTGCCGGCCTGCTGGCCAGCACCGTCGTGCGCGGCAGCGCCATCGGCCTGAACCTCGGTGGCTCGCTGACCCGCATCACCGGCGCCGGCAGCCAGGACCGCGTGCTGGGCGGGCTGCCCCGTCGCTGTTCGTGCAGGCCACCGGCCTGGTCGAGAGCGGACCGGCCGACCTGGCCTTCGACGCCCAGGGCCGTCTGCGTGTGCTGGTGGGTGCCGGCATCAACCCGCTGGTGCGCGGCACCGACCTGGCCGGCCCGGGCGCGCTGCTGGGCCAGCTGCTGACGCTGGGCGGCGCGGTGGACATCTCCGGCCATGAGGCCCTGGCCAATCCGGGTGGCGGCGCGCTGGACAGCAACCCGTGGAACTTCGCCCAGGCCGCCGGCGGCACGCTGGTCACCGATGCCGGCGCCAACGCGCTGCTGCGCGTGGCGGCGGATGGCAGCGTCAGCACGCTGGCGGTGTTCGACGCGCGCGTCTTCAGCCCGGTGCGGCCCACCGAGTCCGTGCCCACCGGCGTGGCCATCGGGCCGGACGGCGCGGCCTATGTCGGCGAGCTGACCGGCTTCCCCTTCCCGGCCGGTGCGGCGCGCATCCACCGGGTTGCCGCCGACGGCACGCAGTCGGTGCTGGCCAGCGGCGGCGTCAGCGCCTGGTTCGTCTGGGACGAGGCCGTGGCCGGCATCGAGCAGGCGCAGCGCAGCCGGGCGCGCTTTGCCGCCGCCGAGATCGAGGGCGCGCTGGCGCGCATGCAGGCCGCGCTGCAGGCCTCGGCCGACAAGTTCGCAGCCAGCGCCGGTGCACCCGATGCGGCGCTGCGCATCGAGCTGGCCTCGCTGCTGCGTCACCACCCGGCGCTGAGCGAACTGCGCTGGCTGGACGCCCAGGGCCAGGAACGCCTGGCGCTGCGCCGCTATGGCCTGGCCGGCCCGCGGCCCGGCCCGGCCAGGTCTATTTCCGCAAGGGCTCGGAGCCCTACCTGACGCTGTCGGCCGCCGCCGACGGCGCGCAGCTGCAGGCCGAGCTGAGCCTGGCCGGCGTGCGCGAGCTGCTGCTGCGGCTGGACCCGCCGGGCTGGGTCTATGTGGTGGACGACAGCGGCCTGCTGATCGCCCATCCCGACGCCGCGCTGATGCTGGCGCGCCACGACTTGTCGCGGCTGCCGCAGGTGCGCGCCATGCTGGCGGGCGGCGTGCCGGTCGAAGCCGGCCTGGATCTGCACGGTCAGGCCGTGCTGGGCGCGGCCGCGCGCATCGCGCCGCTGGGCTGGACGGTGCTGGCCAAGCCCACGCCGCCCGCGCGGCTGCGCGCGCTGCTGGCGCATCTGGCCGCTGCGAGCGCGCCCTGACCCAGGGCAATCCCGAAGGTCCGCACGGGCGGAAACGCCGCAGCGGGCGGGGACAATCGCCGCCTTGTCCTGCGGGCCACCGCCCGCGTCGCCGCCCTATCGGGTCCACCTGGAACGAACGACGTGACTACCACTTCCCCCGCGGCCAACCCGGCCGCGTCCGGCCTGCCCGCCTCCGCGCAGGCCACCATCCTGGGTCAGCCCCACCAGCTCTTCGTCCTCTTCTTCACGGAGATGTGGGAGCGCTTCTCCTACTACGGCATGCGCGCGCTGCTGGTG
Organism: Roseateles sp.; assembly: GCA_046289335.1. GTDB lineage: Bacteria > Pseudomonadota > Gammaproteobacteria > Burkholderiales > Burkholderiaceae_C > Pelomonas. The sequence goes on from JBKBVY010000095.1 coordinate 5,381, forward strand.
CTCTTCCTGGTCACCGAGGCCAGCAAGGGCGGCTGGGGCTGGAGCCGTGCCGACGCGACCAACCTCTACGGCTGGTACACCGGCCTGGCGTATCTGACGCCCATCCTGGGCGGCTACATCGCCGACCGCATCCTGGGCACGCGCCGCTCGGTGCTGCTGGGCGGCTTCATCATCGCCGCCGGCCACATCGCGCTGTTCATGGAGACGGTGCCGATGTTCTACCTGGGCCTGGGCCTGGTGGTGCTGGGCACGGGCCTGTTCAAGCCCAACATCTCGGCCATCGTCGGCCAGCTCTACACCAAGGACAACGAGGGCGCCCGCGATGGCGGCTACACGCTGTTCTACATGGGCGTGAACGCCGGTGCCTTCTTCGGCATCTCGCTGTGCGGCTACATCGGCGAGAAGATCTCCTGGAACCTGGGCTTCGGCTTGGCCGGCATCTTCATGATCCTGGGCGCGCTGCAGTTCTGGCTCAGCCAGGGCCTGTTCGGCACGATCGGCGACAAGGTGGACGCGGCCAAGAAGGCCATCGCCGAGAAGCTGGACGACACGCCCCAGCACATCGTGGCCGACCGGCTGAAGGCCATCTTCGTGTTCTCGTTCTTCACGATCTTCTTCTGGTTCGCGTTCGAGCAGGCCGGCGGCTCCATGACCATCTTCGCGGCCGACTACACCGACCGCACGCTGGAGGGCACCAGCGGCCTGATCTTCAAGCTCATCAACACCGCGATGACGCTGGTGCCGGCGGCCATCCTGAGCTGGCTGCTGTTCAAGCTGTATCGCTCCACGGGCGGCAACTACCTGCTGGCCAATGTGTCGCTGGCGGTGGCCTTCCTCATCATCTGGGGCCTGAGCCTGTGGATGCTGGGCCGCGAGTTCCTGATGGAGCAGAGCGAGGTGCCGGCCACCTGGTTCGGCGTGCTGAACAGCTTCTTCATCGTCGTGCTGGCGCCCATGTTCTCCAAGATGTGGGAGGAGAAGTGGAACCCGTCCGGCCCAGTCAAGTTCGGCACCGGCCTGGTGCTGCTGGGCCTGGGCTTCGCGGTGCTGGCCTACGGCTCGACCGGCATCCCGCAGGGCGCCAAGACGGCGCAGGTCAGCATGATGTTCCTGACGCTGGCCTACCTGCTGCACACCATGGGCGAGCTGTGCCTGTCGCCGGTGGGCCTGTCCTACATCTCCAAGCTGGCGCCCACGCGGCTGCTGGGCCTGATGTTCGGCGTCTGGTTCCTGAACTCGGCCATCGCCAACAAGATTGCCGGCTCCACCGGCGCCTACATCGATCACATCTCATCGACGTACTCGATGTCGGCGTTCTTTCTGATCTTCGCCATCATCCCCATCGCGGCTGGCGTGGTGCTGATGGCCATGACGCCGCTGATGAAGAAGTGGATGCACGGCGTGCACTGAACCACCCAGCGGGTCATGGAACCCGCGCGTAACCGCCCAAGCCGCCGGCGCGCAAGCCCGGCGGCTTTTTCGTGCATGCTTTCGCGCTGTTGACAAGTCATGTCAGCAGAGCCCCAGGGATTAGCGCGGGACTAATTCACGGGCAAGACGTTGTGGCTAGAGTCCCGCGCTTGCATTCGGAGCGCTTCATGACCAAGAAAAACCTGGCTCTTCCCTTCCTCCTCGTGCTGGCGGCCTGTGGCCAGCAGCAGGGCGGTCCTGGCGGCCATGCGGGCGGACCACCGCCCGTGTCGGTGGCACCGGCCACGCAACGCGAGATCCAGGAGTTCGAACAGTTCACCGCGCGCCTGGAGGCGCCCGACACCGTGGAGGTGCGCGCCCGTGTGGCCGGCACGGTCGAGGCCGTGCGCTTCAAGGAGGGCCAGTTCGTCCGCAAGGGCGAGCCGCTGTTCACCATCGACTCGCGCGCCTTCCGCGCCGAGGCGGCGCGCGCGGAGGCCCAGGTCGCGGCGCTGAAGACCCAGGCCGAGCTGGCCCGCACCGACCTGGCGCGCTCGGAGAAGCTGGTCAGCGCCAACGCGGTCAGCCCGCAGGAGATCGACCAGTTGCGCGCCGCGCTGCGCAGCGCCGAGGCCAACCTGAAGGGGGCCGAGGCCGCGCTGGTGCAGGCCCGCTTGAACGTCGAGTACGCGAACGTGACGGCGCCCGTCAGTGGCCGCACCTCGCGCGCCAACGTGACGCCCGGCAACCTCGTCGGCGTGGGCGACCCGGTGCTGACCACGCTGGTCTCCAACGACAAGGTCTATGCCTATTTCGATGCCAGCGAGGCCACCTACCTGCGCTACATGCGCGCGGCCAAGCCCGGCTCGGTGGCGGTGGAGATGGGCCTGTCCAACGAGCAGGGCTTCCCGCACGCGGGCAAGCTGGACTTCGTCGACAACCGACTCAACCCCGCCACCGCGTCCATCCGCGCCCGCGCGGTGTTCGACAACAAGCAGGGCCAGTTCACGCCGGGCCTGTACGCGCGGCTGAAGATCGGCGGCGGTGGCAGCTACACCGGCGTGGTGGTGCCCGACCGCGCCATCACCACCGACCAGACCCGCAAGATCGTGCTGGTGGTGGGCGCCAACAACATCGTGCAGCCGCGCCCGGTCAAGCCCGGCGCGCTGGTGGACGGCATGCGCGTGGTGGACGGCGTGAAGGCCGGCGAGATGGTCATCGTGGACGGCCTGCTGCGCGCCATGCCGGGCGCCCCGGTCACGCCGCAGGTGCTGAAGGTGGATGCCTCGGGCATGCCCATCCCGGCCGCGCCCGCCGCCCCGGCGTCGAAGTAAGCGCGAGGCCGACCCGCCATGGACATCTCACGCTTCTTCATCGACCGGCCGCGCTTCGCGACCGTGTTGTCCGTCTTCATCTTCCTGATCGGCGCGCTGGCCATCCCGCTGCTGCCGATTTCCGAGTACCCCGAAGTCGCGCCGCCGCAGGTGGTGGTGCGCGCCCAGTACCCCGGCGCCAACCCGCGCGTGATCTCCGAGACCGTGGCCGCGCCGCTGGAGGAGCAGATCAACGGCCTGGAGAACGTTCTCTACTTCGAGAGCCAGGCCACCGGCGACGGCGGCATGAGCCTGACCGTCACGTTCAAGATCGGCACCAATCCCGAGGCGGCCGAGACGGCGGTGCAGAACCGCATCAACCGGGCGCTGCCGCGCCTGCCGGACATCGTGCGGCAGATCGGCGTGACGACCGAGAAGTCCAGCCCCAACCTGACCATGGTGGTCCACCTGGTCAGCCCGGACAACTCGCGCGACGCGCTCTACCTGCGCAACTACGGCACGCTGAACGTGCGCGACGACCTGCTGCGCGTGCCCGGCATGGGCTCGGTGCAGACCTTCGGCGCCGGCGACTACGCGATGCGCATCTGGCTGGACCCGCAGAAGCTGGCCGCCCGCAACATGACCGCCAGCGAAGTGGTGGCCGCCATCCGCGAGCAGAACTCGCAGGTCGCCGCCGGCGTCGTGGGCGCCTCGCCGGCGCCGCAGGGCACGGACTTCGAGCTCGCCATCAACGCCCAGGGGCGGCTGACCAGCGAGGAGGAGTTCGCCAACATCATCGTGCGCAGCGAGCCGCGCACCGGCGCCATGGTGCGGCTGCGTGACGTGGGCCGCGTCGAGATCAGCGCCAACACCTATGCGCTGCGCAGCCTGCTGAACAACAAGGAGGCCGCGGCCATCGCCATCTTCCAGGCGCCCGGCTCCAACGCGCTGGCCATTTCCGAGAACGTCCGCAAGACGATGGAGCGGCTCAAGCCCAGTTTCCCGGCGGGCGTGGACTACGCCATCGTCTACGACCCCACGCGCTTCGTGCAGACCTCCATCGAGAAGGTCATCTACACGCTGTTCGAGGCGGTGGCGCTGGTGGTGCTGGTGGTCATCCTGTTCCTGCAGACCTGGCGGGCGTCCATCATCCCGCTGGTGGCGGTGCCGGTGTCCATCGTCGGCACGTTCTCGGTGCTGCTGCTGCTGGGCTTCTCCATCAACACGCTGACGCTGTTCGGCCTGGTGCTGGCCATCGGCATCGTGGTGGACGACGCCATCGTGGTGGTCGAGAACGTCGAGCGCAACATCCAGGACGGCCTGACGCCGCGCGCGGCCACCATCAAGGCCATGCAGGAGGTCTCGGGCCCCATCATCGCCATCGCGCTGGTGCTGTGCGCGGTGTTCATCCCGCTCACACTCGTGCCCGGCCTGTCGGGCCAGTTCTACAAGCAGTTCGCCGTCACCATCGCCATCTCCACGGTGATCTCGGCGTTCAACTCGCTGACGCTCTCGCCGGCGCTGGCCGCCATCCTGCTGCGCCCGCATGACGCGCCCAAGGACGCGCTGATGCGCGGCATGGACCGTGTCTTCGGCCGTTTCTTCCACTGGTTCAACTGCTTCTTCCACCGCCGTTCCGAGGCCTATGGCCGCGGCGTGACGGGCATCCTGCGGCGCAAGTCGCTGGCGCTGGTGGTCTACGCGCTGCTGCTGGGCGCCACGGCGCTGCTGTTCACGCGCATCCCCAGCGGCTTCGTGCCGGCGCCGGACAAGCAGTACCTGATCGGCGTCGCGCAGCTGCCGGCCGGCTCCAGCCTGGACCGCACCGAGGCCGTCATCCGCCAGATGAGCGAGATCGCGCTGAAGGTGCCCGGCATCGTCGACTCGGTGGCCTTCCCCGGCCTGTCGGTGGCCGGCTTCTCGGCCGCGCCCAACGAGGGCATCGTGTTCTTCGGCCTGGAGGGCTTCGACAAGCGCACCAGCCCCGACAAGAGCAAGGAAGCCATCCTGGGCCAGGTCAACGGCGCCATCCAGCAGATCCAGGGCGCGCGCATGTTCGTCGTGCCGCCGCCGCCGGTGGACGGCCTGGGCATCGCGGGCGGCTTCAAGATCCAGGTGCAGGACCGCAGCAGCCAGGGCGAGCAGGCACTGTACGGCGCGGTCTGGGGCACGCTGGGCCAGATCTACGGCAACCCCAAGACCAGCATCGGCACGCCCTACTCCAACTACGACATCAACGTGCCGCAGCTGTTCGCCAACGTGGACCGCGTGAAGGCCAAGCAGATGGGCGTGCCGCTGGCCAGCATCTACGACACGCTGCAGATCAACCTCGGCTCGCTGTACGTCAACGACTTCACCAAGTTCGGCAAGACCTACCAGGTCATCGTGCAGGCCGATGCGCCCTTCCGCGCCAAGGCGGAGGACATCACCCAGCTCAAGACCCGCAACGAGGCCGGCGAAATGGTGCCGCTGGGCTCGCTGATGAGCGTGGAGCCCACCTTCGGCCCGACGCGCGTGACGCGCTACAACGGCTTCCCCGCGGCGGACATCAACGGCGCGCCCAACCCCGGCTTCTCGTCGGGCCAGGCCGAGGCCGAGATCGAGCAGCTGCTCAAGGGCCTGCCGCGCGGCATGAGCTACGAGTTCACCGACCTCAGCTACCAGGACCGCCTCACGCGCGACGTGACCGTGCCCGGCACCACGCTGAAGGTGCCGACGCTGGCGGCCGTGCTGCTGTTCTCCGTCGTGCTGGTGGTGCTGGTGCTGGCCGCCCAGTACGAGAGCTGGACGCTGCCGCTGGCCATCATCCTCATCGTGCCCATGTGCATCCTGTCGGCGCTGTTCGGCGTGTGGCTGTCGCACTTCCCGCCGTTCATGCAGGGGGGCGACCTGAACATCTTCACGCAGGTGGCGCTGGTTGTGCTGGTGGGCCTGGCGTGCAAGAACGCCATCCTCATCGTCGAGTTCGCCAAGGAGCTGGAGGAGCACGGCAAGTCGGTCGCCGATGCCGTCATCGAGGCCTGCCGGCTGCGGCTGCGTCCCATCCTGATGACGTCCATCGCCTTCTGCGCCGGCGTCGTGCCGCTGATCCTGGGCAGTGGTGCCGGCAGCGAGATGCGCCGCGCCATGGGCATCGCCGTGTTCTCCGGCATGCTGGGCGTGACCTTCTTCGGCATCTTCCTGACGCCGGTGTTCTACGCGCTGCTGCGCAAGGGCACCGAGAAGCGCCGCGCCCGCGCCGCCGCGCTGCGCGCCCAGGTCGATGCGGCCGCCCATGCCTTCCATCCGGGCGTCGACGACGACGTCCCGCCCGCCAAGAAGGAGGGCCACTGACATGAAGACCCAACTCACCCTCCTCGCCGCGGCCGCCGTGCTGGCCGGCTGCGCCGCGCCCGGCCTGTCGCAGGGCCCGGCCAACCTGGCCCCCGCACAGTTCGCGCAGCTGCCCCCGGCCGCCAGCGGCGCCGCACAGATGACGGCCGCCTTTGCCGACAGCGCGCAGCTGCAGCGCGTCGTCGATGACGTGCTGGCCAACAACCGCGACCTGCGCGCCGCCGCCGCGCGGCTCCAGCAGGCCCAGGCGCTGGCCGACGCGGCCGGCGCGCAGCGCCTGCCTTCGGCCGGCGTGGGCGCCAGCGCCAGCCGCCAGCGCGCCGCCAACGACCAGGGCCAGTACAACAGCTTCAACAACTACGGCGTCAACGCCAACGCCGCCTGGGAGATCGACCTGTGGGGCCGCGCCGCCGCCGCCGCTCGGGCCGCGGGGGATGACGCCCAGAGCGCCGCGCTGGACCGTGACGCCGCCCAGCTCAGCCTGGCCGG
>JBKBVY010000096.1:0-11884 GCA_046289335.1 Roseateles sp.
AGCACGCGGTTCTTCAGCGTCGTGAAGCCGAGGTCCAGGGGCGCGAGGAGGTGGGGATAGTTCATCGCACGATGCTAGCCAGCGGGGTGACGAATGGATTGGAGTGGTCGCTCCAACGAAGCTGCGGGTTTTCCAGCAACAGTTCTTCACCGCGGTGCGAGGCGCTGGAAATGGCGATGTCGCCGGCTTGAGTTCTAATCGCGAGTCCGCGTTCTTGGGGATAGGCCCGGCGGCAAGGTTTTTTCGGAGAGTTTTCGATGCGATTCACCCCCTGGGCCACCCGGCTGGCCCTGACGCTGAGCCTGTCGGCCACGGCCCTCCTGACCGCCTGCGGCGGCGGCGGCGGCGGCGACAGCAACACGCAGGTGCGCCTGCTCAACGCCACCCGCTCCTACGCCCAGCTGGACCTGTCGGTCAACGACAAGACCGTCAACAGCAAGGTGGGCTATGCGTCCGTGGGCGAGTACGCCACCGTGGACACCAACGCCACCGCGACCAAGGTGCTGACCAGCGATGTCGGCACCAGCATCGCCGCCACCACGCCCTCGCTGAGCGCCGGTACCAACTACACGTACATCACCTACGGCTTCGCCGGTGCCGTGCGCACCACGCTGCTGCAGGAAGCCGAGACCGCCCCCGAGGCCAACAAGGCCAAGCTGCTGGTGCTGAACCTGGCCCCCGATGCCGGCGCGCTGGACGTCTACGTGACGACCGCCAACGATGACATCAACTCGGCCACGGCGCTCACCACCAACCTGTCCGGCGGCGCCGGCAGCGGCTACATCCAGATCAACTCGGGCACCTTCCGCGTGCGCGTGACCGGCTACAACAAGCGCAGCGACATGCGCCTGGACATCCCGGCCGTCACGCTGGATTCGGCCAGCGTCAACACGCTGATCCTGACCGCCTCCGAAGGCGGCGTGCTGGTCAACGGCATCACGCTGGTGCAGAAGGGCGCGGTCAAGAACTTCGCCAACACGCAAAGCCGCGTGCGCACCGTGGCCGCGCTGGCCAACGGCGGCACCGTGGGCGCCACCATCAACGGCCAGCAGATGTTCAGCACGGCCATCAGCCCGCTGATCAGCGACTACGTCACCACCACCGCCGGTGCCAGCACGCTGAACATCAGCGTCAACGGCACGGCACGCACCTTCACGGCGCCCACGCTGGAAGCCGGCAAGGACGCCACGCTGCTGGTCTGGGGTGACCCGGCCGACCCCAAGCTGTCGGTGCTGAACGATGACAACCGCCTGCCCACCGTCAGCGGCAACGTGAAGATCCGCCTGGTCAACGCCATCGCGGCGCAGACCGCCGGCGTGTCGCTGAACGTGGACTTCAGCTCCATCGCGTCCAACGTGCTGCCCGGTGTGGGCGCCGCAGCGGCCAACATCAGCTCGACGGCCGGTTCGCAGGTGGACGTGACGGTGCCGACCTCGGCCACCCCGATCTACACCAACAGCTCGCTGGCCTTCCCGGCCAACAGCGTCTGGACCTTCTTCGCGGTGCCCAACACCGCCACGACGGCCACGACCAACTCGCCGGTGCCGGGCATGAGCGCCCTGCCCAAGCGCGAGCGCCCGTAAGCCACAACGCTTCGGCAAGAAGCCCCCGCGCCCACCGGCCGGGGGCTTTTTCTTTGTCGCGCGAAGATCGCCCCATGGCTTCGGCACCCACCCGCCAGCACCTGCAGCGCCTGCGCCAGCTGTGGCGCAGCGCCGGCTGGCCCTGCCAGGACCTGGTGGAGATCGAGCTGCTGGCGGCCGGCTGGGTCGAGCGGCTCGTCGAGGACGGCGGCCGCGAGCGGCTGCGCGTGACCGATGCCGGCGTGGCGCTGATCGCCGCCTCGCTGACCCGCAACCGGGCCGCGCGCGATGCGCACGAGGGCCTGGTCGAACGCGTCGCCACCGAGATGCAGCGCGCCGGCCGCATCGCCTGGCGGGGCCTGGCGCTGCGCGCCGGTCTGCCCGGCGAGGACGGCCGCACGCAGTGGGTCAACGCCATGCCCGACGTCTATTCCATCCGCCACAGCACGGTGGAGGACTACCTCGAACCCGCCATCCACGAGATCAAGGTCAGCCGCGCCGACCTGCTGGGTGAGCTGCGCCGGCCGACCAAGTCCGCCGCCTACCGGGCCCTGAGCAGCCAGTGCTGGTTCGTCATCCGCGCCGGCATCGCCGAGCCGCAGGAAATCCCGCCGGAGTACGGCGTGCTGATCGGCCACGAGACCCACCTGGAGCTGGCCCGGCCCGCCCCGCGGCGGGCCTGCAGGCCCGACTTCGCGACCTGGATGGCGCTGGCGCGCGCGACGCCGTTGCTGCCGCTGGACGACGACCCACAATCGCCCCTGTGACCCTCGCACGTCCCGCCATGGCGACCCCGCCCCCCACCCTGCCCGACACCTGCCCGCGTTGCGGCGGCGGCTTCGCCTGCGGCGCCAGTGCGGGCCATTGCGACTGCTTCGACCTGCAGCTCAGTGAGGCCCTGCGCGAGCAGCTGGCCGCCCGCTACCCGGGCCAGTGCCTCTGCCTGCGCTGCCTGCGCGAGCTGGCGGCGGCCGAGGCCGGCACGGCATGATCGCCGCATGACCCTGCTCGACCGCCTCGCGCCGCCGCTGTTCATCTTCATCTGGGCCACCGGCTACATCGTCGCCAAGTACGCCGCGCCGTATGCGGACCCGCTGACCTTCCTGAGCTGGCGCTATGCCGGCGTGGTGCTGCTGATGCTGGGCCTGGCCGTGGCCGCCCGCGCGGCCTGGCCGTCGCGGCGCGACATGCTGCACCTGGCGGTGGCCGGCGTGGGCATCCAGGCGCTGTACCTGGGCGGCGTGTGGGTGGCCATCCGCCAGGGCCTGCCGGCCGGCACCGCGGCCCTCATCGTCAACTTGCAGCCGGTGCTGGTGGCCGCGTTGGCGCCGCTGGTGGGCGAACGCGTCGTGCCGCGGCAGTGGCTGGGCGTGGCGCTGGGCCTGGCCGGCGTGGTGCTGGTCATCTGGCACAAGCTCAACCTGGGCGGCAGCTACGGCACGCCGCTGGGGCTGTGCCTGCTGGCGCTGCTGGCCATCACCGGCGGCACGCTGTACCAGAAGCGCTTCGTGCCGCACTTCGACCTGCGCACCGGCCAGGTCGTGCAGTTCGCCGCGGCGCTGGCCGTGACCCTGCCCATGGCCTGGTGGCTCGAACCCATGCGTGTCGTCTGGCACCGCGACGCCATCCTCGCGATGGCCTGGAGCATCCTCGTGCTGACGGCCGGCGGCATCAGCCTGATGTTCTACATGCTGCGCCACGGCCGCGTGACGGCCGTGTCCAGCACCATGTACCTGGTGCCCTCTGTCACCTCGGTGATGGCATGGTTGCTGTTCGGCGAGACACTGGGCGCACAAGCCATCGCCGGCATGGGCGTGACGCTGCTGGGCGTCTACCTCGTCGTGGCGAGAAAGCCGGAGACAAGCCCATGACCCGCGCCCACCACAGGTTCTGGCCCGCCCGCCTGCCGCACGCCATCACGCCGCCGGCCACGGCGCTGCCCGACAACCTGGCCGTCAGCGCGCGCCGCTTCCCGCAGCGGCCGGCGCTGGTCTACCTGGGCCACAGCTGGACCTATGCCGAGCTGCTCGCCCAGGTGCAGCGCCTGGCCGCCTGGCTGGCGCAGCGCGGCGTGCAGCCGGGCGACCGCGTGCTGGTGGGCTTGCAGAACTGCCCGCAGCTGGTCATCGCCCACTACGCCATCCACAGCGCCAACGCGGTGGTCGTGCCGGTCAACCCGATGAACCGCGCGGCCGAGCTGCGCCACCTCATCGACGACAGCGGCGCCGTGCTGGCCATCACCAGCAGCGACCTCAGCGCCGAATGGCTGGCCGCCGGCCTGCCGGCCAGCCGCCTGCTGGTGACCCACCTGGCCGAGGCGCTGCCGGGCGGCCGCGTGCAGGGCCCCGCCTTGCAAGACCTGCCCGCCGGCTGGGCCGACTGGCTCAATGCCGACCTTGCCCTGCCCGCCGGCGCCACCGCCTGGGCCGACGCGCTGGACTGCAGCGACGCCCCACCGGCCCTGACCGTGGGCGCCGACGACCTGGCCCTGCTGGCCTACACCAGCGGCACCACCGGCCATCCCAAGGGCTGCATGCACCGCCATCGCAGCCTGCAGCACAACGTCTTCGCCGGCGCGCTGTGGGCCAGCGCCTGCCATGAGGATGTGGTGCTGGGCGTCGTGCCCATGTTCCACATCACCGGCATGGTGGTGGTCATGCACGGCGCGCTGGCCTGCGGCGCCGCGCTGGTGCTGATGCCGCGCTGGCAGCGCGAGTACGCGGCCCGGCTGATCGCCACGCACCGCGTCACGCGCTGGACCAACATCCCCACCATGGTCATCGACCTGCTGGCCAGCCCGCAGGTGGACCGCTTCGACCTCTCCAGCCTGGTCACCATCGGCGGCGGCGGCGCGGCCATGCCGCAGGCCGTGGCCGAGCGCCTGCATGCTCGCTGGGGCCTTCGCTACATGGAAGGCTACGGCCTCACCGAGACCGCCGCGCCCAGCCACGGCAACCCCTACGACGCGCCCAAGCCCCAATGCCTGGGCGTGCCCTACATGAGCTGCGACGCCCGCGTGGTGGATCCCGACACGCGGCAGGAACTGCCGCCGGGCGAGGCCGGCGAAATCATCGTGCACGGCCCCATGGTGTTCGACGGCTACTGGCGCCGCCCCGACGCGACGGCGGCGGCCTTCATCGAGTTCGAGGGCCGGCGCTTCTTCCGCACCGGCGACATCGGCTACGTCGACGCCGACGGCTACTTCTTCATGACCGACCGCCTCAAGCGCATGATCAACGCCAGCGGTTTCAAGGTCTGGCCGGCCGAGGTGGAGAACCTGCTGCACGCCCACCCGGGCATCGCCGAGGCCTGCGTCATCGGCGTGCCCGACGCCTACCGCGGCGAGACCGTCAAGGCCCTGGTCGTGCGGCGCGTGGGGCATGAGTCGCTCGGCGCCGACGCGCTGCGCGACTGGTGCCGCGGCCAGATGGCGGCCTACAAGGTGCCGGCCGTGGTCGAGTTCGTCGACCACCTGCCCAAGAGCGGCGCCGGCAAGGTCATGTGGCGCGCGCTGCAGGAGCGCGAGCGGGCCAGGACGTGAGCAAGGGCTGGCGGCTGGTGATGCCGTCAGCGTTCGGTGGGTGCCGGCATCGCCCGGGCGGACCACAGCGGCTGGCGGGCCAGTTCCGCCGCGGTCGCCTCGTCGGCGGTCACCGCGTATTCGCGGCTGCTGCGCTCGACGAAGTAGGCCGAGCGGTAGCGCTGCAGCAGGCTGCCGAGCGCCTTGCGGGCTTCGCCCGGTTGTCCGTTGAAGGTGAGGGTCAGCGTCGTCATGGGGCTTCCGTCGGGGCTGGGGTCCCTGCACAACGTCGACCGGGCGAGGGCGTTGACGGCGGGTTGCTACCGCTTGTGAACAGACGGCGGACTCACGCCGTCGCGCCGCGGCCCAGGGGCTCGGCCGCGGTGCGCGGTGCCAGCAGCAGGTACAGCAGCGGCCCGAACGAGCCGGCCGCCACGGTGATGAGGGCATAAGGCCACAGCGTGCGGCCGGTGCTGCGTGCGTCGCGGGCCATCCAGCCCAGCGCCAGCACGGACATGATGACCAGGTCCAGCAGCACCTGCCAGGTGCCGATGTTGGCCATGCCGGCCTGCCACAGGCCCACATAGCCCAGCTGCCAGATCACGTAGAGCGAGTAGGCGCCGAAGGCGGCAAAGACGAGCAGCAGAACGGGTCGCATGGCAAATCTCCTTGGGGGTTGAAAGTGGCGCCATGCTCGGCAGCCGCGCGCACGGCCGCAATGACCTGGGAGGTCATGGCCGCTGCGTGGCGCGCGCCGCAGAATGCGCCGCATGACCGCCACCCTCGCCACCCTGCGCAAGTCGCGCCGCGTCAGCCAGCTGGAACTGTCGCTGCGCGCGGGCGTGTCGCAGCGCCACCTCAGCTGCATCGAGACCGGCCGCACCCGCGCCGGCCGCGAGACGCTGATCGCGCTGCTGGATGCGCTGGGCGCGACGCTGACCGAGCGCAACCAGGCCTTGCTCGCCGCCGGCTATGCGCCGGCCCTGGTGCTGGACGGCGAGTACAACGTCGTCATGGCCAATGCGGGCCTGGCGCGGCTGCTGGCGCTGCTGGGCCTGCCGGCCGACGAGCTGCTGAGCCGGCCGCTGAACCTGCTGCGCGCCGTCTTCGCGCCTGGCGGCCTGCGCGGCCTGTGCATCGACGAGGCCTGGCTGTGCAACGAGATGTGGGCCCGGGCCGAGCGCGAGGCCCTGCACCTGCCGCGCCTGCGCGCGCTGCTGGACGAACTGCGCCCGACGCTGCAGCCCTGGGTCGCCGGCGAGGCGTCGGGCCACCTGCCGGTGCTGGCCTTCCGCCTGCGTGCGGCGGACGGCCGGACGCTGAGCTTCTTCTCCACCGTCACCAGCTTCGGCACGCCGCTGGACATCACGCTGGTGTCGCTGAAGGTGGAGCACCTGTTCCCTAGCGACGACGCGACCCGCGCCGCGCTGGCATGAGCCGGCGCAGCCCGCGCTACTCGAACAGGTGGCCCAGGTCGTGGTGGCCCATGGACTCGGCCTTGGTGCGCAGGTAGCGCTCGTTCTCCGGCCCGGGCCGGGTCAGCGAGGCCTCGCGCTCCACCACCTCGATGCCGAACTCGGCCAGCGCCGCCATCTTCAGCGGGTTGTTGGTCAGCAGCCGGATGCGGTTCACGCCCAGGGACCGCAGCATGCAGGCCGCCGCGTCGTAGCGGCGCGCGTCGATGGGCAGGCCCAGTGCCGCATTGGCCTCGATGGTGTCCTTGCCGGCGTCCTGCTCGGCGTAGGCGCGCAGCTTCTGCACCAGGCCGATGCCGCGGCCCTCGTGGCCGCGCATGTAGACGATGGCGCCGCGGCCGGCGGCGGCGATGCGCTTCATCGCGCCCTCCAGCTGCGGCCGGCAGTCGCAGCGCAGCGAGCCGAACACCTCGCCGGTCATGCACTCCGAATGCACCCGCACCAGCGGCGGCTCGTCGCCCGGCTGGCCGGCCAGGTCGCCCATGCTCAGCACCACATGCTCCTGGCCGGTGTCGGCCTCCCGGAAGCCGTGGATGGCGAACTCGCCGTAGGGCGTCGGCAGGCGGGTGGAAACGATGCGTTCGATGTTCATGGTGGTGCGTGACGAGGGTGCATTGTCGCCCCGCACGGGAAAACCCGCGCCGGACCGGGCAGACTCGCAGCTTTCGACTCCAGGAGCCCACGATGCCTCAGACCGTCCAGTTCCCGCGTCCCGATGGTGCCAACGTCCATGGCTACCTCGTCCAGGCGCAGCGCCCCGTCGGCGCCGTGGTCGTCATCCAGGAGTGGTGGGGCTTGAACGAGCAGATCCGCGGCGTGGCCCGGCGCTGGGCCGAGGCCGGCTTCACCGCGCTGGTGCCCGACCTCTACCGCGGCAAGCACACCGTCGAGGCCGAGGAGGCCCACCACCTGATGACGGGCCTCAACTTCGGCGACGCCGCCGCGCAGGACGTGCGCGGTGCGGTGCAGTACCTCAAGGGCCTGAAGCTCGGCAGCGGCAAGGTCGGCGTGACCGGCTACTGCATGGGCGGCGCGCTGACGGTGCTGTCGTCCGTGCACGTGCCCGAGGCCGACGCCGCCGTCGTCTGGTACGGCATGCCGCCGCTGGCCTTCGTGGACGCGGCCAAGATCAAGATCCCGCTGCAGGCCCACTGGGCCACGCAGGACGAGTTCTTCAAGATTGCCGACGTGGACGCGCTGGAGGCCAGGCTGACCGAGGCCGGCGTGGCCTACGAGGGCCACCGCTACCTGGCCCACCATGCCTTTGCCAACGAGACCGCCCAGGGCCCGGGCCGGCTGCCGCAGACCCAGTACGACGCGGCCTGGGCGCAGCTGGCGTGGGATAGGGCGATGCTGTTCTTCGGGAAGACGCTGGGCTGAGCGCTTGAGCGCGCTCTCAAGCCAACGAAGGGCCGCTCCCGAGTTGCTTGACTCCCTCGGGGGGCGGGCTGGGCGCAGCCCGGCCCTGGGGACGCTCAGATCGGCAACGCCGTCGTCGCCTTCACCTCTTCCATCACCGCATAGGTGCGCGTCTCGCGCACGCCCGGCAGCGTCCAGATCACGCTGCCGATGAACTCGCGATAGGCGCCCATGTCGCGCACGCGGGTCTTGAGCAGGTAGTCGAAGCCGCCGGCCACCAGGTGGCATTCCATGATCTCGGGCCGGGCCTGCACGGCGGCCTTGAAGTTGTCCATCACGTCCTGCACCGTGCGGTCCAGCAGCACCTCGATGAACACCAGCATGGCCGCGCCCAGCTTGGCCGGGTTCAGCCGCGCCTCGTAGCCCAGGATGTAGCCGTCGCGCGTCAGCCGCTTCACCCGCTCCAGCACGGCGGTGGGCGACAGGTGTACGGTCTCGGCCAGCTTGAGGTTGGAGATGCGCCCGTCCACCTGCAGCACGCGCAGGATGCGCTCGTCGATCTTGTCCAGGCGGGATCCGTCGCTCATCTGGATATTCCTCGGCTCAACATTCAATCGTTGGAATTTAATCCAACTGAGCCGTCGATAAAGTGGAAGACCTCACCAGGAGACCACCATGTCCACGCCTTTCGTCGCCCCGCCCGAGCTGCCCCGCCTGCCCGACCCCTACCGGGCCGAGGGCCCCGTCGTGCAGGCGCTGGCCGAGCGCGTCGGCGCGGCGCTGGACTGGCCGGGCGTCATCGCCATGGCCGCGCCCTGGGTGGAGCAGGTGCGCAAGAACCCGGCGCCGTTCTGGGCCATGGAGTCGCTGCTGCGCGAGTACCCCATCACCAGCGCCGAGGGCCTGGCGCTGATGCGGCTGGCGGAAGCCCTGCTGCGCGTGCCCGACGCGCCCACGGCCATCGCGCTGACGGCCGACCAGCTGGGCCGCGCGGACTTTGACGGCGCCAGCGAGGGCAGCCCGCACAAGATGCTGGCCGCGCTGTCGGCCTCGGCGATCTCCATGTCCAAGCGCTTCCTGCCGGGCGCCGAGGACGAGGGCGGCCTGTTCAAGCGCCTGGGCGCGCAGACCGTGGTGGCGGCCACCGTGCGCGCCATCCAGCTGCTGGGCCGGCAGTTCGTGCTGGGCCGCAACATCGGCGAGGCCATGGGCGAGGCGGACGACGCCCGCAAGCAGCAGAAGAACCTGCGCTTCAGCTACGACATGCTGGGCGAGGGCGCCCGCACCGAGGACGACGCGCGCCGCTACCACGCGGCCTACGTGAACGCCATCCAGGCCATCAGCGCCGGCCGCCGCGCCGACAGCCCCGAGGCGTCGGACGGCATCTCCATCAAGCTCAGCGCGCTGTTCAGCCGCTACGAGGTGCTGCAGCGCGAGCGCGTGTTTGCCGAGCTGCTGCCGCGCGTGTGGGCCCTGATCGAACTGGCCGCCGAGGCCAACATCAACCTGACCATCGATGCCGAGGAGGTGGACCGCCTGGAGCTGTCGCTGGACGTGCTGGACACGCTGGCCGCGCAGATCGCCACGCGCTACCCGCAATGGCGCGGCTTCGGCCTGGCCGTGCAGGCCTACCAGACCCGCGCGCTGGCCGTCATCGACGAGGTGGCCGCGATCGCGCGCAAGCATGGCCTGCGCTTCATGGTGCGGCTGGTCAAGGGCGCCTACTGGGACGGCGAGATCAAGCGCGCCCAGGAGCTGGGCCTGTCGCACTACCCGGTGTTCACGCACAAGCAGCACACCGACGTGAGCTACCTGGCCTGCGCCCGCGCGCTGATCCAGCATGCCGACGTCATCTACCCGCAGTTCGCCAGCCACAACGCCGGCACCATCGCGGCCATCGTGCAGATGGCCCGCGCCACCGGCGCCCCCTTCGAGATGCAGCGCCTGCACGGCATGGGCGAGGGCGTCTACCGCGAGGTGCTGAAGGACGGCAGCATTCCCTGCCGCGTCTACGCGCCGGTGGGCGAGCACCGCGACCTGCTGGCCTACCTGGTGCGCCGGCTGCTGGAGAACGGCGCCAACTCGTCCTTCGTGCACCAGCTGGCCGACCCCACGGTGCAGGTGCCCGAGCTGCTGGGCTCGCCGCTGGACGAGATCCGCACCGCCAGCGCCCTGCCGCTGCCGCCGGCGCTGTACCTGGACGCCGAAGGCCGCGGCCGCGCCAACTCCACCGGTGTCGACCTCACCGCGCCCGCCCACCGCGCGCCGCTGCAGGCCGCGCTGGACACCGTGCGCGTGGAGCCCGTGGCCGAGGCCACGGCCGCCGAGGTGGACGCCGCGATGGCCCGTCTGCACGCCGGCTTCACCGGCTGGAGCGCCACGCCGGTGGCCCAGCGCGCCGCCATCCTGCGCCGTGCCGCCGACGCGCTGGATGCGCGCCTGGCCGAGTTCTGCGCGCTGCTCGTGAAGGAGGCCTACAAGACCCAGGCCGACTGCGTGGCCGAGGTGCGCGAGGCCGTGGACTTCCTGCGTTACTACGCGGACCAGGCCGAGGCCGAACCGACCCTGATGCAAGGCCGCGGCGTGTTCGTCTGCATCAGCCCGTGGAACTTCCCGCTGGCCATTTTTGCCGGCCAGGTCGTGGCCGCGCTGGTGGCCGGCAACACGGTGGCCGCCAAGCCGGCCGAGCAGACGCCTTATGTCGCGCTGAAGATGGTGGACCTGCTGCACGCCGCCGGCGTGCCGGCCGATGCGCTGGCGCTGCTGCACGGCGCGGGCGAGACCGTGGGCGCCGGCCTCGTGGCCCATGCGCACACCGCGGGCGTGTGCTTCACCGGCTCCACGGCCGTCGCGCAGATCATCAACAAGGCGCTGGCCGCCAAGCCCAACTCGCCCATTCCGCTGATCGCCGAGACGGGCGGGCTGAACGCCATGGTCGTCGACTCGACGGCCCTGCCCGAGCAGGTCATCGATGCCGTCGTGCAGAGCGCCTTCCGCTCGGCCGGCCAGCGCTGCTCGGCGCTGCGGCTGCTGTGCGTGCAGGACTCGATCGCCGACGGCGTCATCGAGATGCTCAAGGGCGCGCTGGAGCAGCTGTGGGTGGGCAGGCCCGAGCAGCTGGCCACCGACGTGGGCCCGGTCATCGACGACGAGGCCCATGCCAACATCGCCCGCCACGTCGAGCGCCTGAAGCGCGAGGCCCGGCTCATTGCCGAGGCGCCGGTGCACGACGCGCTGCCGCGCCAGATCCGCCCCGTGGCCTTCGAGCTGCAGCGCATTGCGGACCTGGGCGAGGAGATCTTCGGCCCGGTGCTGCACGTGGTGCGTTTCAAGGCGTCGGTCGACGAGGTCATCCGCGACATCAACGCGCTGGGCTACGGCCTGACGCTGGGCATTCAGACCCGCATCGACAGCCGCGCCCAGCGCTTGGCCGACCAGGCCCGCATCGGCAACGTCTACGTCAACCGCAACATCATCGGCGCGGTGGTGGGCGTGCAGCCGTTCGGCGGCGAGGGCCTGTCGGGCACCGGCCCCAAGGCCGGCGGCCCCCACGCCCTGCTCCGCTTCGCGGTCGAGCGCGCGCTCAGCGTCAACATCACCGCCCAGGGCGGCGACCCGGCGCTGCTGAACCTGTAACGGCGCGCTTCACAGCCGATCCGACAATGACAAAGCTCCCCGACCCTGTCGGGGAGCTTTCTGTTGTTAGCGCTATCAGCACGCGGCATGGTGCGGCCCGAGACCCCGTAGAGGTTCGTCGGAGGACGCCATGACCCTTTCCCGCCGCCACCTGATCGCCGCCGCAGCCGCCCTTCCGGCGATCGGCGCAGCCAGAGCGCCGACGCCGCCGAAGGGCTTCGTCACCGTCAAGGACGGCCGCCTGCATCTGGACGGCAAGCCCTATCGCTTCGCCGGGACCAATGTCTGGTACGCCGCCTGGCTGGGCGCCC
>JBKBVY010000097.1:0-11837 GCA_046289335.1 Roseateles sp.
ACGACGAGCCCAGCATCGTCGTTCCCCCCCGCCGCAAGGGCATCTATGCGCTGCCCAATGCCATCACGCTGGGCGCGCTGTTCAGCGCCTTCTACGCCATCGTCATGGCCATGAACGGCCGCTTCGAGGTGGCCTGCGTGGCCATCTTCGCCGCCGCCATCCTGGACAGCCTGGACGGCCGCGTGGCGCGCATGACCAACACGCAGTCCGCCTTCGGCGAGCAGATGGACAGCCTGTCCGACATGGTGGCCTTCGGCGCCGCGCCGGCGCTCATCGTCTACATGTGGGCGCTCAAGGACATGGGCAAGCCGGGCTGGATCCCGGCCTTCGTCTACATCGCCGGTGCGGCACTCCGCCTGGCGCGCTTCAACGTCAACATCGGCGTCGTCGACAAGCGCTTCTTCCAGGGCCTGCCCAGCCCGGCCGCGGCGGCGCTGGTCATCGGCCTGATCTGGGCCGTCGTCGACCATCCCAACTACAGCGGCGTGGCGCCGGGCAGCTGGGTGGCGTGGGCGGCCTATGGCGTCACGCTGTATGCGGGCCTTTCGATGGTCACGAACGCGCCCTTCTACAGCTTCAAAGTCTTCGACCGCCGACGCAGCGTGCCCTTCATCGTGCTGGTCGTCATCATGCTGGGCATCGGCCTGGCGGCGCTGGATCCGGCACGCGTGCTCTTCGGGGTGTTCTGTGTCTACGGGCTGTCCGGCTACGTCATCTACGTCTGGCGCAAGGCCAAAGGCAAGCCGGTCAGCGTCATCTCGGTCAGCACCGACGAGCCCGACGAGCGCGGCTTGCACCAATAGGCTTCTGTGCTAGATTCCCCTCCCATGAATTTCGCGACCGGCCTGCTGCTACTAGCCCTAGAGGAACCACGGGTTCGCTAGTCAGTCACGCCTTCGCACATCTGACCCCAACGGCCCGTTTGCAACCGCAGCGGGCCGTTCGTGTATCCAAAGGCTGCCGGTTGCGCCCCACCCACCCCGGATGGAAACAACCATGTTGAAGCAACCGCAGCTCAAGTACCGCCCCTTCGCGCCCATCGCCCTGCCGGACCGCACCTGGCCCGACGCCCAGCTGACCCGCGCGCCGATCTGGCTGAGCACCGACCTGCGTGACGGCAACCAGGCGCTCATCGAGCCCATGGACGTGGCGCGCAAGCTGCGCATGTTCCAGCAACTGGTGAAGATCGGCTTCAAGGAGATCGAGGTCGGCTTTCCGTCGGCCTCGCAGACCGAGTTCGACTTCGTGCGCCTGCTCATCGACGGCGGCCACATCCCCGACGACGTGACCATCCAGGTGCTGACGCAGGCGCGGTCGCACCTGATCGAACGTACCTTTGAGGCGCTGGACGGGGCCAAGCGCGTCATCGTGCATGTCTACAACGCGGTGGCGCCCATCATGCGCCGCGTCGTGCTGGGCCAGGACGAGGACGGCATCGTCGAGCTGGCCGCCTCGCACGCCCGCCAGATCAAGGAGCTGGCCGCCGCGCGGCCGGGCACCGACTGGCGCTTCGAGTACTCGCCCGAGATGTTCTCCGGCACCGAGCTGGCCTTCAGCAAGCGCGTGGTGGATGCGGTGACGGCGGTGTGGGAACCCAGCCCTCAGCACAAGTGCATCATCAACCTGCCGTCCACCGTGGAGCACAGCACGCCCAACATCTTCGCGGACATGATCGAGTGGATGCACCGCCACCTCGAACGCCGCGAGTCCATCGTGCTGTCGGTGCACCCGCACAACGACCGCGGCACCGGCACGGCGGCCGGTGAGCTGGCGCTGATGGCCGGCGCCGACCGCATCGAAGGCTGCCTGTTCGGCAACGGCGAGCGCACCGGCAATGTCGACCTCGTCAACATCGCACTGAATCTCTACACCCAGGGTGTGGACCCGCAGCTGGACTTCTCGGACATCGACGAGGTGCGCCGCTGCGTCGAGCATTGCACGCAGATCCCGGTCCACCCACGCCATCCCTACGTGGGTGATCTCGTGTACACCTCCTTCTCCGGCTCGCACCAGGACGCGATCAAGAAGGCCTTCGCGGCACGCAAGGAGGGCGACCTCTGGGACATGCCCTATCTGCCCATCGACCCCAAGGACCTGGGCCGTAGCTACGACGCGGTGATCCGCGTCAACAGCCAGTCCGGCAAGGGCGGCATCGCCTACCTGCTGGAGGCCGAGTACGGCCTGGAGCTGCCGCGCCGGCTGCAGATCGAGTTCAGCCAGGTCGTGCAGCGCGTGATGGACGACCTCGGCAAGGAACTGACGGCGGCCGACATCTACGCCATCTTCGAGCGCGAGTACGGCATCGGCAATGCGGCGGCGTCCGTCGTGCAGCCGCAGATGACCGAGGTGGCGGGGGGCGGCATGCGGCTGTCCGCCGAGATCGTGCTGGGTGGCTGGATGGGCCATGTGCAGGGCGAGGGCAACGGCCCCATCGACGCCTTTGTCCACGCGCTGTCTGCCCGTCTGGGCCAGGATGTGCGCGTGCTGGACTACCACGAGCACGCCATCGGCAGCGGTGCCGATGCGCGCGCCGTGGCCTACCTGGAGATCCGCGTCGGCGACGTGACGCGCCACGGCGTGGGCATCGATGGCAGCATCGTGCGCGCGTCCATGCAGGCCATCCTGTCCGGCCTGGCGCGGGCGCCGGTGACCGTGCCCCAACAACATGAGGAGAACGTGCGATGACCGAGCAGCTCATCATCTTCGACACCACGCTGCGCGACGGCGAGCAGTCGCCCGGCGCGTCCATGACGCGCGAGGAGAAGCTGCGCATCGCGCGCCAGCTGGAGCGCATGAAGGTGGACGTCATCGAGGCCGGTTTCGCGGCCTCCAGCAACGGCGACTTCGAGGCGGTCAAGGCCATCGCCGCGGCCGTGAAGGACAGCACCGTCTGCTCGCTGGCGCGCGCCAACGACCGCGACATTGCCCGCGCCGCCGAGGCGCTGGCCGGCGCCAACCGCGCGCGCATCCACACCTTCATCGCCACCAGCGAACTCCACATGGAGAAGAAGCTGCGCATGACGCGCGAGCAGGTGCTGGAGCAGGCCACGCTGGCCGTGCGCTTCGCGCGCAACCTGTGCGGCGACATCGAGTTCTCGCCGGAGGACGGCTATCGCTCCGACATCGACTTTCTGGCCCGCGTCTGCGAGGCCGTCATCCGCGAGGGCGCTGGCACCATCAACATCCCCGACACCGTGGGCTATGCCATCCCCGAGCTGTACGGCGACTTCATCCGCCGCCTGCGCGAGAAGGTGCCCAACTCGGACCAGGCGGTCTGGAGCGTGCACTGCCACAACGACCTGGGGCTGGCGGTTGCCAACTCGCTGGCGGGCGTGAAGATCGGCGGTGCGCGGCAGATCGAGTGCACCATCAACGGCCTGGGCGAACGCGCCGGCAACTGCTCGCTGGAGGAGGTGGTCATGGCCGTGCGCACGCGGCGCGACTACTTCGGTCTGGACGTGGGCATCGAGACCTCGCAGATCGTGCCGGCCTCCAAGCTGGTGTCGCAGACCACCGGCTTCGTCGTGCAGCCCAACAAGGCGGTCGTCGGCGCCAACGCCTTCGCCCATGCCTCGGGCATCCACCAGGACGGCGTGCTGAAGGCGCGCGACACCTACGAGATCATGCGTGCCGAGGACGTGGGCTGGGCCGCCAACAAGATCGTGCTGGGCAAGCTGTCGGGCCGCAACGCCTTCAAGCAGCGCCTGCAGGAGCTGGGCATCCAGCTGGAGAGCGAGGCCGAGGTCAACGCCGCCTTCCAGCGCTTCAAGGACCTGGCCGACCGCAAGAACGAGATCTTCGATGAGGACATCATCGCCCTCGTCATGGACGAGTCGGTGACGGCCGAGCAGGAGTATTTCCGGCTGCTGTCGCTGGCCCAGCGCAGCGAGACCGGCGAGCGCCCGCATGCCGCGGTCGTCTTCGCGGTGGGCCAGCAGGAGCATCGCGCCGAGAGCGACGGCAACGGCCCGGTGGACGCGACGCTGCGCGCCATCGAGTCGGTCGTCGAGTCCGGCGCCGAGATGCTGCTGTATTCGGTGAACGCCATCACCAGCGGCAGCACGGAGTCGCAGGGCGAGGTGACCGTGCGGCTGCAGCATGCTGGCCGCGTCGTCAACGGCGTGGGCGCCGACCCGGACATCGTGGTCGCCTCCGCCAAGGCCTATCTGGCGGCGCTGAACAAGCTGCAGAGCAAGGCCGAACGGGTCGCGGCCCAGGGCTGAAGGCCGCGGGCGGAGAGGGTCGGCGTGGAATCTGGCGCGCAAACCCCGGCCTGATCGCGCGCAGGCAGCCGCCTCATAACTGCAGAATCGGACCCGGCGTACGCAACGCCGGCGTCCGAGCCGCTGGCGCTGAGGGCTGTTCCCGATACCCGCTGGCCGGTAGTCAAGGCCTACTTGCAAGCAGTTGTTGGCGCACTGTCGTCGTTGCGCCAGCCTGCCGGGTGCAGCTGAGCCGTGATTGGATGGGAGATTACTTGAGGTTTATGACCTAAGTTCTTATCTTGTCAGGGTTTTTTGTGTCACGTAAACTGCCGTCTCGTTGTTGGGGATCCCGTTGAAGACTTCCGTTGCCGCCGCACTCCTGAGCCTGGCCCTGCTGCCCGCCCTGGGCACCGCCGAGGCTGCCGCAACCCCCGCCAAGACCGTCCGCGCCACCAAGGCCAAGGCGACGCCGGTCAAGACGCGCAAGGTCAAGTCCGTCGTGGTGCGCAAGGTCGCGGCGCCGCGTCCGGTGCCCACCTTCGGTCAAGCCGCCGGCCTGCACGAGGTGGACGATCCCCTGTCGCTGCGCTCCAGCGTGGCCTATGTGCTGGATCAGGACACCAACGAGGTGTTGTTCTCCAAGAACCCGCAGGCAGTGCTGCCCATCGCGTCCATCACCAAGCTGATGACGGCGCTGGTGGTCGTCGAGGCGGGGCTGCCGCTGGACGAGAAGCTCACCGTGACGGCCGAGGACATCGACACCGAGAAGAACACCGGCTCGCGCCTGGCGGTCGGCACGTCGCTGTCGCGCGGCGAGATGCTGCACCTGGCGCTGATGGCCAGCGAGAACCGCGCCGCCCATGCGCTGGGCCGCCACTACCCTGGCGGGCTGGAGGCTTTCGTGGCGGCCATGAACGCCAAGGCCCAGAGCCTGGGCATGACCGACACGCACTATGTCGAGCCCACCGGGCTGTCCAGCCGCAACCAGAGCAGTGCCAAGGACCTGGCCGTGCTGGTGAACGTCAGCAGCCAGGTGCCGCTGCTGCGCGATCTGTCCACCTCGCGCGAGGCGCGCGTGGCCTTGGGCAAGCGCACGGTGCAGTTCCGCTCCACGAACGGCCTGCTGTCCAACCCGATGTGGGACATCGGCCTGCAGAAGACCGGCTTCATCAACGAGGCCGGCAAATGCCTGGTCATGCAGGCCCGCATGGCCGGCCGCCAGCTGATCATGGTGTTCCTGGATTCCAGCGGCAAGGCCTCGCGGATCGCGGACGCCGAGCGCATGCGCAAGTGGCTGGCCTCGCTGCAGGGCGAGCAGGCCGCGCCGGCGGCCAAGCTCTAGGCCGGGCGAGCCGGGCGCGTCAGCCCCGGTAGCCCAGCGCGGCAGAGATCTGCGCCGCGGTCTCCTTGAGGCGAACCACCCAACCCTCTTCCAGCCGGTCGGCCGGCGCCGAGATGGACAGGCCCGCGACCAGCTTGGCCTGGTCGTCGTAGATGCCGGCGGCCATGCAGCGCACGCCCAGTTCCAGCTCCTCGTCGTCGCGGGCGATGCCGCGCTGGCGCACCATCGCCAGTTCGCGCTCCAGCGCGCCGATGTCGGTCAGGCTGTTGCGGGTGTGGCCGGCCAGCCCGGTGCGGGTGGCGTAGGCGCGCACGCGCGCGCTGTCGTCGCTGGCCAGGAACAGCTTGCCCACCGACGTGAGGTGCAGCGGCGCCCGGCCGCCCACCGCGCGCACGACTTGCATGCCGGAGCGCTCGGAATAGGTGCGCTCGATGTAGACGATCTCGTCGCCCTGGCGCACGGAGAGATTGACCGGCTGGTGGGTGAACTTGTGCAGCTCGCGCATGGCGGGCAGTGCCGCATCGCGCACGTCCAGCCGCGCCTTCACCAGGTTGCCCAGCTCCAGCAGCCGCATGCCCAGCCGGTAGGCGCCGGCCTCGGGCCGGTCCACGAAACGACCCAGCGTCAGGTCATTGAGAATGCGGTGCGCCGTGGACGGATGCAGGCCGGTCGCCTCCGACAGGGCTTTCAGCGAGACGGGGTCCTGGTGCTGGGCCAGCACGTCCAGCAGCGCGAACATGCGCTCCAGCACCTGGATCGCGGGGGTTTGCGCCTCTTTGGATTTCATGTCGGCATTGTGGGGGAGATCGGCGGTGTTTTGTATGGCGAAAGCGGTGTTCAGAAGATGGCATGCCGCGGGGGCTGCGCTGTTGCTGGTCAGTGCGTCGGCGGTGTCGGCGGCCGAGCCGCCCGCGACCGACGCCCGCTGGGGGCGCAGCCACAAGCTGTACGGCCGCATCACGGCGCAGGAGCTGGGGCTGGTCATCAACATGGCCGACCCGTATTCGGTGGCCGTCGGGGAGTACTACGCCAGGCGGCGCGGTATCCCGGCCGGCCAGATCGTGCGGGTGCAGTTGCCGCAGCGCAGCAGCCTGACGCGCGAGGAGTTCCAGGCGCTGGACCAGACCCTGCGCAGCCAGCTGCCCGAGCATGTGACCGGCCTGGCGCTGGCCTGGGTGCAGCCCTATGCGGTGGATTGCAACTCGCTGACCAGCGCGCTGGCCATGGGCTTGCAGCCCGAGGTCTGCAGCAACAGCTGCGCGCCGACGCGGCTGAGCCCCTACGCCAGCTACTTCGGCGCGCGGCCCTGGGTCGTCGTGGGCCTGCGGCCGGCCATGCAGCTGGCCGCCCGCTCGGTGGGCGCGGCCATGGCCATGATCGAGCGGGGCATGGCTTCGGACCACAGCCTGGCCGCTGGAGCGGACGAGCCGGCCCGGGCCTACCTGGCCGCCACGCCCGATGTGAACCGCAATGTGCGCGAGCGCCTGTTCCCGCCGGCCGGGCCGGTGCCGGGAGGCGCGCCGCTGGAGGTGCGCCGCGTGCGCAGCGATGCGCTGCCGGCGCTGCGCCGCACGCTGGTCTATCAGACCGGCCTGGCCCGCGTGCCGACGCCGCTGGGCGGCGAATGGCTGCCGGGCGCGCTGGCGGACCACCTCACGTCCTTCGGCGGCCAGCTGGAGCGGCCGCCGGGCGACGGCCAGATGAGCGTGCTGGACTGGATAGACGCCGGCGCGACGGCCAGCTACGGCACGGTCTCGGAGCCCTGCAACCATGTGCAGAAGTTCCCCCACCCGCAGGTGCTGATCCAGGCCTATGCCCAGGGCGTCAGTGCGCTGGAGGCCTACTGGCGCAGCGTGGCCTGGCCGGCTCAGGGCGTCTTCGTCGGCGAGCCGCTGGCGGCGCCGTTCGCGCCCGCGCCCGCTTCGGCCGCCACACCCTGAGCGGCCGCGCGCCCGGCGCGCACCGCGCCCTCCAGCGTGGCAGGGTAGGGCCCGGCCACATAGTCGCCCGCGGCCCACAGCCCCGGCGCGATGCGGGCGGCGGGTCGGGCCAGCCCGGGCGTGCAGGCGAAGGTGGCGCGCTTCTCGGTCAGCACGCGGTCCAGCACCGGCGGCGTGGTCCAGCGCAGCTCGCGCAGCGCCTGGGCCAGCACGGCCTCGCCGCAGCCGCCGCGCGCCACCCAGGGCGCCGCACCGCTGACGACGAAGGCGAAGCGCCCCGGCGCGCCGCCTAAAGCGCCGTGGTCGAAGACGAACTGGGCCGGTGCATCCGGCCCCTCGCGCAGCGCCAGCATGGGCGCGGGCAGTTGGCTGCCGGGGCTGTGCAGGTAGACGGTGATGATGGGCTCGAAGCGCAGGCCCTGCGCGGTGGCCGCCCAGCCGGCGTCCAGCGGCGCCACCAGGCGGGCCGCCTCGACGCTGCTGCAGGCCAGCACGACGGCGTCGAAGGCCTCGCCGTCGACCCGCCAGCCGGGCGTGATCGCCTGCACGCGCCGGCCCAGCCGCAGCCGCTCGCCCAGCCAGGCGGCGGCGGGCGCGGCCAGCAGCTCGGACAGCGGACGGCGTGGCAGCAGCAGGTCGGCGCTGCCGGCGCCGCTGAAGAGCGCGTCCTTCAGCACGCGCAGAAAGACCTGGGCGCTGGCCTGCGGCGCCGGCGTGTTCAGCGCCGCCACGCACAGCGGCTCGACCAGGTCACGCAGCACGGCCGCCGGCAGGCCGGCGCAGAGCTCGGCGACGCTGAGCCGGGCGTCGCAGCGAAACCCCCGGGCCAGCCAGGCGCCGGCCGCCATCAGCAGGCCCAGGCGGGCCGACAGCGGCCAGCCTCGGTGCGCCAGCACGCCGCGGGTGAAGGCGATCAGCGGCGGCCCCGGCGGCAGGCGCAGGCCCGGCTCGCCGGGGTAGGGCAGGGCCAGCGGCAGGCGCTGCAGCGCCGCGTCGGGGTCCACGCCCAGGCGGCGCATCAGCGCCAGGCTGTCGCGGTAGGCGCCGATGAGGATGTGCTGGCCGTTGTCATAAGGCGGGACGCCGGCCACGCTGCGCGCCCGGCCGCCGAGTTGCGGCGCCATCTCGAAGACGGCGATGTCGTGGCCCGCATCGGCCAGCGCGACGGCCGCAGCGATGCCGGCCCAGCCGCCGCCGACGATGGCCGTCTTCACCGGCCGCGCCAGTTGGTGCGCATCGCGATCCACAGCTTGCGGATGGGCGTCAGCGCGATGCGCTGGTGCAGCACCTGGAACTGCTCGCGCTCGATCTCGACCAGCAGCGCGCGGTAGATGTTGGCCATCATCAGCCCGGGCTTCTGCGGCCCGCGGTCGGCCTCGGGCAGCAGCGCGACGGCCTCGTCGTAGAGCCGGTGGGCGCGTTGCGCCTGGAACTGCATCAGCGCGGTGAAGCGCTCCGAGTAGCCCCAGGGCTTGCTGCGCAGCAGGATCTCGTTGGCCTTGACGCCGAACTGCTGCAGCTCGTTCACCGGCAGGTAGATGCGGCCGCGCCGCGCGTCGTCGCCCACGTCGCGGATGATGTTGGTCAGCTGCATGGCCAGGCCCAGCTTGTGGGCGTACTCGACGGTCTGCGCCGAGCTGCGGCCGAAGATGCCGCTGGCCACCTCGCCCACCACGCCGGCCACCAGGTGGCAATAGCGCTGCAGGCCGGCATAGTCCAGGTAGCGGGTCTGCTGCAAGTCCATCTCGCAGCCTTCGATGACCGCGTTCAGGTGCTCCAGCCGGATGTCGTAGGCGCCCACATGCGGCATCAAGGCCTTCATGACCGGGTGGGTGGGCTGGCCGGCGAAGGCGCTGGCGGCCTCCTTGCGCCACCAGGCCAGCTTGGTCGCGGCGACGCCGGCGTCCTGCGTCTCGTCGACCACGTCGTCCACCTCGCGGCAGAAGGCGTAGAAGGCCGTGATGGCGGCCCGCCGCGGCGGCGGTAGGAACAGGAAGGCGTAGTAGAAGCTGGAGCCGCTCGCGGCGGCCTTCTCCTGGACGTATTGCTCGGGACTCATGGTGCGGCCCGCATTGTCAGCGCGCGCCAGGCCAGGCGCGGAAAGTCCTTCGCGCCGATGCTGGGGCGGTGCAACAGGCTGTCGTGGCCGCGGGCGGCGATCTTGTCCAGGATGGCCAGCCCGCCCTGCACGACCAGGCGCAGCTCCCAGCCGGCGCGGCCCGGCAGCGTCAGCGCCAGCGGGGCGCCCTCCAGCATCAGGCCGCGCGCCCAGGCGCAGAGGTCGCGGATCAGCGCGCGGGTGGCCGGGCCGTCGCGGCAGGCGAGCACATCCGCGGGGCTCAGGCCGTGGCGATCCAGGTCGGCCTGCGGCACGTACAAGCGGCCGTTGGGTCCGTCGCGGCTGAAGTCCTGCCAGAAGTTGATCAGCTGCAGCGCCGAGCAGATGGCGTCCGAGCGCTGCAGCGACAGCGGATCGGCGACACCGTACAGCCCCAGCAGCAGCCGTCCCACCGGATTGGCCGAGCGGCGGCAGTAGTCCAGCAGATGGGCGCGGTCGCGGTAGCGCGGCGGCGCCAGGTCTTGCTCGAAGGCGTCCAGCAGGTCGTGCAGCAGCGCCGGCTGCAGCCGGTGCATCTCGCGGGCCAGCGGCGTGAACACGGCCGCCCAGCGTGGCGACGGGGGGGTGCCGGCCACCACGGCGGAGAGGTCCGCGCGGTAGTCGCGCAGGGCCTGAGCGCGCTGTGCGGCTGTGGCGTCGCCCTCGTCCGCGAGATCGTCGGCGGTGCGGGCGAAGTGGTAGACGGCCACCACCGCCGGCCGCAGCGACGGCGGGCACAGCCAGGACGCCACGGGAAAGTTCTCGTAGTGATCGACGCTCAAGCTATTTCTCAAGTTCCGCTTGCAAAGCCTCGCCGTTCCAGCGAGATTCGGCGAGGTTTGACAGTTGTCACAGGGCCTGAATACATTATTGACCCGCCGGTCATTAAATTTTGTGGGCCGGTTCTTCCTCCGAGGTCTGCATGCCCCATCTCTCGCGTGTCGCGCCATCCCTGTGGGTGGCAGCCCTGCTGACGGCCCTGCTGACGGGATGCGGCAAGCAGCCCGCCGCGCCCGAACCCGAGCGCGCGGTGCGCACCCAGCTGGTCAGTGCGGGCTCGGCCAGCGCGTCCCACGAGTATGCGGCCGAGGTGAAGGCGCGGGTCGAGTCGCGGCTGTCGTTCCGCGTGCCGGGCAAGCTGCTGGCGCGCACGGTGGATCTGGGCAACGCGGTCAAGGCCGGCCAGGTGCTGGCGCGCATCGATGCGCAAGACCTCAAGCTGGCGCAGGCCGCCGCGTCTGCCGCCGTGGCGGCCGCCCGCACCAACCGCGACCAGGCCGGGGCGGACTACAAGCGCTTCGTCGAGCTGCACCGCCAGGGCTTCATCAGCGCCGCCGAGCTGGAGCGCCGCGACTCGGCGTTCAAGGCCGCGCAGGCCCAGCTGGAGCAGGCCAAGGCCCAGGCCGACGTGCAGGGCAACCAGGCCGGCTATGCGCAACTGGTGGCCGACGGCGCCGGTGTGGTGACGGGCGTCGACGCCGAGCCGGGTCAGGTGCTGGCGGCCGGCACGCCGGTGGTGCGCGTGGCGCTGGACGGCCCGCGCGACATCGTGTTCTCGGTACCCGAGGACCAGCTGACGCGCGTGAAGGCGGCGGCCTCGCAACCCGGGGCCTTGAAGCTGCGGCTGTGGGGCAGCACCGAGACCTTCCCGCTGAAGCTGCGCGAGGTGGCGGCGGCCGCGGACCCGGTCACACGCACCTTCCTCATCAAGGCGGACGCCGGCAAGCTGGATGTGAAGCTGGGCCAGTCGGCCACCGTCGTGCTGGACCTGCCGCAGCGGGCCGGCGTCATCAAAGTGCCGCTGTCGGCGGTGCTGCAGCAGGGCGGCAAGACCTCGGTCTGGCTGCTGGAGCCAGCCTCGATGACGGTCAAGGCGCAGCCGGTGCAGGTGGGCGGCGCCGATGGCAACGAGGTGGTTGTCGTGGGCGGGCTGACGCCCGGCCAGGAGGTGGTGGTGGCCGGCGTGCATGTGCTCAGCCCGGGCCAGAAGGTGAAGCGCTACGTGCCGCCGCGCAGCACCGCGGCCCCGGCCGCGGCTCCGGCCGCGGCTCCGGCAGCTTCTCGCTGAGCCGGGGGCGCCCATGAACATTCCCCCGAACAAGCCCGCCTACACCGACCGCTTCAACGTGTCGCGCTGGGCGCTGGAGCATCCGGCGCTGACGCGCTACCTGATGGTCGTGCTGATGGTGATGGGCTTCGCGGCCTATTTCCAGCTGGGCCAGGACGAGGACCCGCCGTTCACCTTCCGCGCC
>JBKBVY010000009.1:0-34980 GCA_046289335.1 Roseateles sp.
CCGTTCCGCGGGCCGCATCGCGGCCATCGACTGGGCGGGCCTGCAGCCCCGGCCCGGCCGCCTGTGGCGCCGGCTGCACCACAAGCGCTGGCAATACGTGGGCCTGGGCAACGAGGCCGTGTTCATTGGCGTGGCCATCGTCGATGTCGGCTGGGCCGTCAGTGCGTTCGCCTACCTGTTCGACCGCCAGACCCGCACGCTGCAGGCCGACTGGAGCCAGGACGGCCTGCCCGGCCTGCAGGCCCACGTGGGCGACGCGCCGCTGGCCGGTGCCGACGCGTGGTTCCGCGGCCCCGGCGCCAGGCTGTCACTGCGCGAGGCCGGCGGGCGGCTGCGGCTGCAGGTCGCCACGCGCGCGCTGCATGTCGACGCCGAGCTGGACCTCACCGCCATGGCGCCGCCGCTGCTGGCCATCGCCCCCATCGCGGGTGGCCTGGCCCACGCAACGCAGAAGACCACCGCCCTGCCCGTGCGCGGCTGGGCCGAGGCAGCCGGGCAACGCTTCGCGCTGGACGGCGCCTGGGCCGCCGTCGACGCGTCCAACGGCCTGCTGGCGCGCGACACCGCCTGGCGCTGGGCCAGCGCACACGGGCCGGACGTGGGCTTCAACCTGCAGCAGGGCTATTTGGGTCAGCAGGAAAACGTGCTGTGGCTGGCAGGCCAGCCGATCGCGCTGGGCGCGGCGCAATTCGAGTTCGACGCCACCCGGCCGCTGGCGCCATGGCGCGTGCGCACCGACGACGGCCTGCTGGACCTGGTATTCACGCCGGAAGGCGCTCGCGCCGCCAACAAGAACCTGGGCTTTG
The DNA here is from genome assembly GCA_046289335.1 of Roseateles sp. GTDB lineage: Bacteria > Pseudomonadota > Gammaproteobacteria > Burkholderiales > Burkholderiaceae_C > Pelomonas. Next base: position 807 of record JBKBVY010000009.1, read on the forward strand.
CCGCGAGCCGCTATGTGCAGCCAGTGGGCACCTTCGCGGGGGAAGTGCGCACGGCCCCGCGGGCGCTACCGCGGTGCATCAACGGCCTGCTCGGCGTGACCGAGGACCATGCCTCGCGCTGGTGACACGGCCGGGCCACGCTTCTTCAGCCACAGGTACAGGCCACTGCCCAGCACGACGATGGTGGCGATGTCCAGCAGCGCCCACAGGATCTTCATCGGCATGCCGCCGTAGTCGCCGAAGTGCAGCGGCTGCGAGATCAGCAGCGCGTCCAGGTACCAGGGCAGCTCCGGCGCGGCCGTGACCTGCGCGGTGCGCGCGTCGACCAGCACCGGCAGCAGCAGCTTGGACGTGAGTGGCGTATTGCCCCGCATGAAGAACGTGGTGTGGTGCGGACTGGAGAACGACGTGCCGGGAAAGGCCACGAAGAACAGCTGCTTGCCCGGCGCCGCGGTCTGTGCGGCCTCCAGCGCGCGCTGCAGCGGCGCGCGCTCCGCTTCGGGCACCAGCGGCTGGCCCTGGTAGGGCTTCACCAGTTCGCCGACATGCTCGTACTGCCAGTACTTGATCAACAGGTCGGCCCAGGTGTTGATGACGCCCGTCGCGCCGACGACGAAGCACCACACCAGCGTGACGATGCCGATCAGGTTGTGCAGGTCCAGCCAACGGGTGCGTGCGGCACGCGCGTGGCGCACCGTGCCGAAGTCCAGCTTGCGCATGAAGGGCGCATACAGCACCACGCCTGACACCAGGGCGACCAGCAGCAGCAGGCCCATGAAGCCCAGGAACAGCTTGCCCGGCAGGCCGGCAAACAGGTCCACGTGCAGGCGCAGCATCAGGTCCATGAAACCCTCGCCGACCTTGTACTCACCGACGACCTGTGCCGTGCGTCCGTCCACCATCACGGATTTGTAGTCATCGGTCGGTGCGGGCGTGGGCGTCAGCGTCGCCCACCAGAGCCGCTCGTCATCGTCGGACTTGCCCATGAACTGCACGATGCGGTTCGGGTACGTCGCACGCGCAGCGGCCATCACGTCGTCGGCGGAGGCCCGCTGCCGGTCCTGCGCGGCGGGCAGCTCCGGCGCCTCGATTTCCGTGCCCAGCAAATGGCCGATCTCGTGGTGAAAGATCAGCGGCAGGCCCGTGAGGCACAGCAGCAGCATGAAGAGCGTGCAAACGAGGCTGCTCCACTTGTGCAGCCAAGTCCAGATTCGGAGCGAGCGCGCGGTGAGGCTCATGGCGACCTCAGAGCTTGTAGTCCAGGGTCACCGACACATTGCGCGGCTCACCGTAGATGGCGCCGTAGGCCAGACCGCCGATGTACTTCTTGTCGAAGACGTTGTTGACGTTCAGGCGTAGCGTGGCAGCCGGAGACAGCTCGTACGCAGCAAAGGCATTGGCCACCAGGTAGGCGTCCTGCTTGGCGCTGCCCACCTTGCGGACGTCGGACTGCCAGCGTCCGCCCAGGCCCAGGCGCAGGGCCGGCAGTGCGGGGACACGGCTGTCGACACGGACGTTGACGGTATTGCGGGGCACCCACTCGTAGATGTCCTGACCGTCAGGGCCGGTGAGCTTGAGATGGGTGTAGCCCAGGGTGAGCTTGGCGTCCTTGCCCAGCCGACCTGTCGCCTCGGCCTCGAAGCCGCGCGACTTCACGTCCTTGCCCTCGTACCAGGATTGGCCATCGAGCGAGGTGCCGGTGCCACCGATCACGCCGCCGTAGGTCGCCAGGCCTTGCTGTTTCGCCGTGAACACGGCGAAGGTGGTCAGCAGCGCGCGGTTCAGCCATTCGGCTTTCACGCCCGCCTCGGCGTTCAAGCCCCGCATCGGCGCGAGGTACTCGCCCTGCTTGTCGGTCTGATCCTGGTTCTGGAAGATGTCCGAGTAGGACACATAGCCCGTGACGGCCGGCGTGAAGGCGTAGGTCAGGCCGACATACGGGCTGACCTCCCGGGTGTCGGGGTAGACGGTGTTGGTCGCCGCGTTGCCGTAGATGGAGGCGCCACTGCGCGCCAGGCGCACGGCATTGACGCCGAGAATGCCCTTGAGCTGCTCGGTCAGGCCGATCTGCGAGGCGGCATAGAAGCGCGTCAGCTTCTGCTCGCCACGGGTGCTGGGCTGGCGCGTGCCCCAGGTGGGCTCGGTGTAGACGTCGCCGCCATAGGGGAAGGCCGGCAGCGCGTCGCCCATGTGGTTCTGCACCGCAAAGGTATCAACCGCCGTTTTCTCCCGTGACTGGCTCACGCCGACGAGCAGCCGGTGCTGACGACCGAAGGCCGTGAAGTTGCCGCTCAGGTTGGCGTCCAGCACCCGGTGGTCGGTGTCACCCTCGCTGCGGTAGGGCCAGCCGACGAGGCCGGTGTTGTCGGCCTTGAGCACGCCGGTGGGCGAGTAGGCGTAAAGCAGCCGCGTCGACTCGTTGCCGTGGCGCGTGTTGTAGGTCAGCTTGGCCTCCCAGCCCTCGGCGAGTTGGTGGGCGTACTCGATGAAGGCGTTGTAAGAACGGGTGTTCCAGTAGGTCCAGCGCTGCGAGGTGGAGGCGCCAACGGGGAAGTCGGCCTGCGTGCCGTCGGCGCGCAGCAGCGTGAGCGAGCCCCACATCGGCGAGTCCTGCTTGGCGTCGACCGCCGTGATGCCCACCGTCAGCACACCGTGGCTGCCGATCTGGCCGTCCACCACGCAATAGACCGAGCTGCGCTGGTTGTGCAGATCGCGCAGGTACGAGTCCTTGTCCTCATGCGCCACCACCAGGCGGCCGGCCCAGGCGCCGTCCGCGGTGAGCACCTGGTTGACGTCCAGCGCCGCGCGCTTCTTGCCCCATTGACCCAGGGTGACGTTGAACTCGCTGCTGTCCTGGTTCAGCGGTCGCTTGCGGATGTAGTTGATGGTGCCCGACGCATTGCCCACGCCAGTCAGCAGGCCGTTGGCACCGCGGATCAGTTCGATGCGGTCGAACAGGAAGGTGTCTTCCCGGCCGACGACGGTGCCCCAGGAGTTGGTCATGCCCAGGCCATCGATCTGGGTCAGCTGGATGTCGAAGCCGCGGGCGTTGAAGGTGGCGCGGTTGGTCTCGTACTGCTCGACGTTGATGCCGGTAGCCAGGCCCAGGGCTTCGTTGCTGCCGGTGAGGCCGAAGTTGGCCATGTCCTCGCGGTCGATGCTGCTGATGGTCTGCGGCGTCTCCTTGACGTCCATCGGCAGGCCCGTGGCGCCCTTGGACACGCGGTTGGCACGCTTGCCTGTCACCACCACGGTTTCCAGGTTGGCGGCCTGCGGCGCATCGGGGCCGGTGGCGGCGATCTGGGCTTGGACGCAAGTGCCGGCGGCAGCCAGTGCGCAGGCGGTCAACAGAAAGGCAGGACGAGTCATCGAGCAGGCAAGGCAGTAACAGTGGAAACGGGAAGGCGTTCAGCGGCGCAGCGAGCACCAAGCGATGACGAGTACCGGCAGGCCCAGCGCCAGCCAGGACCAGGCATCGCCCCAGGTGTCCGACACCAGCGCCGAAACCAGGCCGCTGGCGCTCACGAGGCCCAGAGCCACCGGCCAGCGCCACAGCAGCCAGCCCGCATGGCGGCCATCGGGCATCGCGTGATGCAGAGCCCGTGAGCGTGCGTTGTGCGGCATCGCCACCCCTCAAATACAAATGCGACTAATTCTTATTATATGAATGAAACCAAGAAAAACCGCTTTGTCTTGCGATCAAAGCGGTTTGAGGGACGGATGCGCCGGCCGACGCACGCAACCGGCGTCAGTGACGGCCCTCAGTGCACCACCCGCCCGAACGAGAACTCCCCGTCCGCCACGTTCACCGGGATCACGTCCTTGGGCCCGAACTTGCCTTCCAGGATCAGCTTGGACAGCGGGTTCTCCACCCGCTGCTGGATGGCGCGCTTCAGCGGCCGGGCGCCGAACACCGGGTCGAAGCCCACCTTGGCCAGTTCGTCCAGCGCGGCCTCGGACACGTCCAGCTTCATCTCCAGCTTCTCCAGCCGTGCCTCCAGCTGGCGCAGCTGGATCTTGGCGATGGACTTGATGTGCTCGGCACCCAGCGCATGGAAGATGACCGTCTCGTCGATGCGGTTCAGGAATTCGGGCCGGAAGTGGCTCTTGACCTCGCCCCACACCGCATCACGGATCACGTCCTCGCCCTGCCCCGCCAGCGCCATGATGTGCTGGCTGCCCAGGTTGGACGTCATGACGATGACGGTGTTCTTGAAGTCCACCGTGCGGCCCTGGCCGTCGGTCAGCCGGCCATCGTCCAGCACCTGCAGCAGCACGTTGAACACGTCCGGGTGGGCCTTCTCGACCTCGTCCAGCAGCAGCACGGAATAGGGCTTGCGCCGCACGGCTTCGGTCAGCGTGCCGCCTTCCTCATAGCCCACATAGCCCGGAGGCGCGCCGATCAGGCGGCTGACCGAGTGCTTCTCCATGAACTCGCTCATGTCGATGCGCACCATGTGGTCTTCGCTGTCGAACAGGAAGCCGGCCAGCGCCTTGCACAGCTCGGTCTTGCCCACGCCCGTGGGGCCCAGGAACAGGAAGCTGCCCAGCGGCCGGTTCGGGTCGGACAGGCCCGCGCGCGAGCGGCGGATGGCGTCGGACACGGCCTGTATGGCCTCGTCCTGGCCGACCACGCGCTCGTGCAGCTTGCCTTCCATCTGCAGCAGCTTCTCGCGCTCGCCCTGCATCAGCTTGGATACCGGAATGCCGGTGGCGCGCGCCACGACCTCGGCAATCTCCTCGGCGCCCACCAGCGTGCGCAGCAGCTGCGGCTTGTTGGAATGGGCCTTGCCGGCTTCCTTGGCCTGGGCTTCCTTGAGCTGCTTCTCCAGCTCGGGCAGGCGGCCGTATTGCAGCTCGGCGACCTTGTTGAAATCGCCCTTGCGCTTCCAGTCCTCGATCTGCTGGCGGATGCGGTCGATCTCCTCCTTGACATGGGCCGAGCCCTGGGCCTGGGCCTTCTCGGCGGTCCAGATCTCTTCCAGATCCTCGTACTCACGCTGCAGCTTTTGCAGTTCCTCCTCGATGAGGGCGAAGCGCTTCTGCGAGCCCTCGTCCTTCTCCTTGCGCACGGCCTCGCGCTCGATCTTCAGCTGGATCATGCGGCGGTCCAGCCGGTCCATGGCCTCGGGCTTGGAGTCGATCTCGATCTTGATCTTGGCCGCGGCCTCGTCGATCAAGTCGATGGCCTTGTCGGGCAGGAAGCGGTCGGTGATGTAGCGGTGGCTCAGCTCGGCCGCGGCGACGATGGCCGGGTCGGTGATCTCCACGCCGTGGTGCACCTCGTACTTCTCCTGCAGACCACGCAGGATGGCAATCGTCGCCTCCACGCTGGGCTCATCCACCAGCACCTTCTGGAAGCGGCGCTCCAGCGCGGCGTCCTTCTCCACGTACTTGCGGTACTCGTCCAGCGTCGTCGCGCCGATGCAGTGCAGCTCGCCGCGCGCCAGGGCCGGCTTGAGCATGTTGCCGGCATCGATGGCGCCCTCGGCCTTGCCGGCGCCCACCATGGTGTGGATCTCGTCGATGAAGAGGATGGTCTGGCCCTCGTCCTGGGCCACTTCCTTCAGCACGCCCTTCAGGCGCTCCTCGAAGTCGCCGCGGTACTTGGCGCCGGCCAGCAGCAGCGCCATGTCCAGCACCAGCACGCGCTTGTTCTTCAAGGAATCGGGCACCTCGCCGTTGACGATGCGCTGCGCCAGGCCTTCGACGATGGCCGTCTTGCCGACGCCCGGCTCGCCGATCAGGACGGGATTGTTCTTGCTGCGGCGCTGCAGCACCTGGATGGCGCGGCGGATCTCCTCGTCGCGGCCGATGACCGGGTCCAGCTTGCCCTGGCGGGCGCGCTCGGTCAGGTCCAGCGTGTACTTCTTCAGCGCCTCGCGCTGGCCCTCGGCCTCGGCCGAGTCCACGCTCTGGCCGCCGCGCACCGCCTCGATGGCCGCCTCCAGCGCCTTGCGCGTGAGGCCATGGCCGCGCACGACGCCGGCCAGGTCGGTCTTGGCGTCGCTGAGGGCCAGCAGAAACATCTCGCTGGCGATGAACTGGTCGCCGCGCTTACCAGCCTCCTTCTCGGCGGCCTGCAGCAGCGACACCAGGTCGCGCCCGGCCTGCACCGTCTGGCCGGCGCCGCTGACCTGCGGCAGGCCGGCCATCAGGCCGTCCAGCGCCGTCTTCAGCCCGTTGACGTTGACGCCAGCGCGCTGCAGCAGCGCGCGGGGGCCGTCGTCCTGGGCCAGCATGGCAGCCAGCACATGGGCGGGCTCGATGTAGGGGTTGTCACGGGCGATGGCCAGGCTCTGGGCCTCGCCCAGGGCTTCCTGGAAACGGGTGGTGAACTTGTCGGCACGCATGGATTGATCCTCCGGTTGCGTAGCCAATTGGGCGCGGCAAGGCGCTTTTCAAGTTGCGTCAGATCAAAGCCTGCGCGAGTTTCATGCCCAGCCAGGCCGCCAGCAGGGAGCCCACCACATGCGCCAGCGTGTGAGCCAGCGCCAGGCCCAGCTCGCCGTGCTTCAACAGCGCCAGCGACTCGCCCGAGAAGGCCGAGAACGTCGTCAGCCCGCCCAGGAAGCCGGTCACCAGCAGCAGCTTCAGCACCTCGTTGGGCTGGCGGCCGAACCACTCCAGCGCCATGCCGATCAGCAGACCGCCGACAAGGTTCACCAGCAACGTGCCCAGCGGAAATCCGCTCCAGCGGGTGTTGAACAACAGGCCGACCTGCCAGCGCGCCAGCGCGCCCAGCGCCGCGCCCACGGAAACGGCCAGGGCGTTCAAGACGCGTTGCTCCCCGCGATGCCCCAACGCGCCAGCGCCTGGTCGTCGGCCACGCGAGCGTCCACCCACTGGGCGCCTTCGGCCGTGTACTCCTTCTTCCAGAACGGCGCCTGGGTCTTCAGGTAGTCCATCAGGAATTCGCAGGCCTGGAAGGCGGGGCCGCGGTGGGCGCCGGTCACCAGCACCAGCACGATCTGGTCCCGGGCCTGCAGCAGGCCCACGCGGTGAATGACCTTGGCCGCGCGGATGTCGAAGCGGTCCAACGCCTGGTCCACCATGGCCTCGATGGCGGCCTCGGTCATGCCGGGGTAATGCTCCAGCTCCATCTGGCTGACCGCCGCCCCGCTGCTCAGCTCGCGCACCGTGCCGACGAAGGCCACCACGGCGCCGACGCCGCCGTCCGCGGCCCGCAGCGCCGCCGCTTCGGCGCCCAAGTCAAAGTCAGCCGTCTGGATGCACACTCTGGTCATGCACGGATTCTCACCCCGGCCGCCGGTGAGATTCACCTGTTTGGGCTGCGGCGCGCCGGGTTGGCGACGCATACTGCGAGCCATTTCTCATCAAGACGCAAGCGAGGCCAACCCATGGCTCTGATGGATTTCATCAAGAAACAGTTCATCGACGTCATCCAGTGGACGGAAGACGGCGATGGCACGCTGTCCTGGCGTTTCCCGATGGCCGGCATGGAAATCCAGAACGGCGGCACGCTCGTCGTGCGCGAATCGCAGGTGGCCGTGTTCGTCAACGAAGGCCAGGTCGCCGACGTGTTCGGCCCCGGCACCCACAAGCTGACCACGCAGACGCTGCCGGTGCTGACCTATCTGAAGAACTGGGACAAGCTGTTCGAGTCGCCCTTCAAGAGCGATGTCTACTTCTTCAGCACCCGCCAGCAGATCGACCAGCGCTGGGGCACCAGCCAGCCGGTGGCCATCCGCGACAAGGACTTCGGCGCCGTGCGGCTGCGCGCCTTCGGCAACTACGCCTACCGTATCCAGGATCCCAAGGTCTTCCACACCCAGGTCTCCGGCACGCGCGAGCGCTACACGGTGGCCGACCTGGAAGGCCAGCTGCGCGGGCTGATGCTGCAGCACATCAGCGACGCGGTCGCCGGCAGTGGCACCCCCTTCCTGGACCTGGCGGCCAACCAGGTCGAGTTCGCCGCGGCGCTGAAGAACGCCACCAGCGCCGACTTCGCGGCCCTGGGCCTGGAGCTGGTGTCGGTGACGATGCAGAACGTGTCGCTGCCCGAGGAGCTGCAGAAGATCCTGGACCAGCGCATCGGCATGGGCATCATCGGCCAGAACATGGGCCAGTTCATGCAGTACCAGGCGGCGCAGGCGCTGCCCGAGATGGCCAAGGGCGCGGCCGGCGGTGGCAGCGGCATTGCCGGCGAGGCCATAGGCCTGGGCGCCGGCGTGGCGCTGGGCCAGACGCTGGCACAGACGCTGGGCCAGGGCCTGGCCGGCGTCGGCGCCGCGGCACCCGCGCCCGCCGCCAGCAAGCCGGACGACATCGTCGCGCTGCTGGAAAAGCTGGGCGACCTCAAGGCCAAGGGCATCCTGACCGACGAGGAATTCGCCGCGAAGAAGGCCGATCTCCTCAAGAAACTTGGCTAGTCCTTGGCCCACCCCCTACCGGCTGACGCCGGCCCCCTCAAGGGGGCGCTGCCAGTGGCCCGGCAAAGCCGGTTCCACGGCAGCCGCTTGGCCGCTACCTAGCCTGCAACGCTCCGCACCGTTGAACGACACAAATGGCTGAGGCGGGTGCTCAACGCCGGTGGCGTGCCTCGTGCCCCAACTGCGGCGCGCCGGTCGAGTTCGCCAGTGCGGCATCGAGCACGGCCGTCTGCGGCTTCTGCCGCAGCACGCTGCTGCGCGAGGGCGAGGTGCTGGAGCGCATCGGCCAGAGCGCCGAGATCTTTGAAGACTATTCGCCGCTGCAGCTGGGCGCGACGGGCCGCTGGGCGGGCAGCGGCTTCACGGTCGTGGGCCGCGTGCAGCTGGGCTCGGCGCTGGGCCAGTGGAACGAGTGGCATCTGCTGTTCGACGCCAGCGACACCCCGCGCATCGCCTGGCTCAGCGAGGACAACGGCCAGTTCGTCCTCAGCCTGGAAGCGCCCCTCAACGAGACGCCACCCGCCGATCCGCAGGTCGGCCTGCCGCTGACGCTGGCCGGCCAGCGCTGGCAGGTGGCGGCCGTCGTCGAGGCGGCGGTGCGCGCGGCCGAGGGCGAACTGCCACGCGTGCCGCGCACCGGTCGCGTCGTGGAGCTGCGCAACGAGCGCGACGAGGTCGGCTCGCTGAGCTACCGCGAGGACGGCCCGCCGGTCTGGTCCGTGGGCCGCGGCGTGGCCCTGGCCGACCTGGCGCTGCAAGGCCTGCGCACGACCGCCGAGGGCGAGTCGGTGGCCGAGGCGAAGTTCAAGGGTAGATCCATCGCCTGCCCCAACTGCGGCTCGCCGCTGGAGCCCAAGCTGTCGCAGACCCAAAGCATGGTCTGCGGGCAGTGCCAGGCGGTGGTGGACCTGCCCGAGGGCGACGCCAAGGCGCTGGGCTTCACCGCCCAGTCGCCCGAGAACCCGCCGCTGATCCCGCTGGGCCGCAGCGGCACGCTGGCCGTCGAAGGCGACAAGGCCCAGAGCTGGCAGGTCGTGGGCTACCAGGAACGCTGCGACATCCCCGAAGACGCGGAGGACGAGCAGAGCTTCTGGCGCGAATACCTGCTGTTCAACCGCCTGGCGGGCTTTGCCTTCCTCGTCGACACGCAGGAAGGCTGGAGCCTGGTGCGCACGCTGACCGGCGCGCCCGCCACGCAGCGCAACAGTGCCACCTGGCAGGGCCGGGCCTACGAGCAGCGCTGGAGCTACCGGGCCAAGACCACCTATGTGCTGGGCGAGTTCTACTGGCCGGTGCGGCTGGGCGACCAGGTGCAGGTGACCGACTACGCCAGCCGCGACGGCCAGTTCCTGCTCAGCCGCGAGCAGCAAGGCCCGGAGGTGACTTGGAGCGCCGGCCGCACGCTGCCCGCAGCCGAGGTGCAGAAGGCCTTTGGCCTGAGCGCGCCGGCCGCGACCTTCGCGCGCGACGCGTCGGCCTTCAAGAACAGCGGATCCAAGCTGCTGGTCTACTTCGTCGTGGGCCTGTTCCTGCTGGTCATCCTGGGCACGCTGCTGCGCGCCTGCGCCAGCGACGACTGCCAGGCCTACAAGGACAGCTTCGGCCCCAACAGCAATGAGTACCGCCAATGCCGCGCGCGCTCCAGCGGCAGCGGCGTCTACATCCCCAGTGGCGGCAGCTACGGCGGCTACAGCAGCGGTGGCGGCAGCCACAAATAGGAGAACGACATGACCTTAGATTGGCTCAAGCCCGAAGTCATCCTCGGCACGACGATGTACGCCGTCATTGGCGTCGTCATCTTCTGGGTGTGCTTCATCATCGTGGACAAGATCACCCCCTACAAGCTGTGGGAGGAGCTGGTCGAGCACAAGAACCTGGCGCTGGCCATCGTCGTCGGGGCGATGTGCATCTCCATCGGCAACATCGTCGCGGCCGCCATCCACGGCTGAGCCAGGCGACGGCACCGAAGCAGCATCGGGCCGACACGGCGCGCCAACCGCACCGTCGCGGTGACAATCCTGGCTAACCTCGCGTTGCCATGACCTCGCCGCTGCCGCCTCCCCGTACCGACGACCGTCCGCTGACCCAATTGCTGCGCGACTGGCAGGCCGGCGACGACCGCGCGCTGCGCCGTCTGCTGGACTGGGTGCAGGCCGAGCTGCTGCGGCTGGCGCGGTCGCGACTGCGCGGGCAGGACAGCCCCTCGCTGGGCGCAGACGACTTGTTGCAGGAGTCGCTGCTGCGGCTGGCCAACGGCGCGCCGCACTGGCACGACCGCCAGCACTTCTTCGCCACCGTGTCGCTGGCGATGCGCCAGGTGCTGGTGGACCATGCACGCCGCCGCCAGGCCGGCAAGCGTGCCAGCGGTGCCGGCTGGCAGCTGGTGGACTGGACGCTGGCCGAGCTGGGCGAGGAGGCCCAGACCGCCGACCTGCTGACGCTCGACAGCCTGCTGCAGCGGCTGGAAGCCGAGGACCCGCGCGCCGCGCAGATCGTGCAACTGACCTATTTCGTCGGCCTGGAGCGTGAGGAGATCGCGACGCTGATGTCGCTGTCCGTCGCCACCGTGGACCGCGAGCTGCGCCATGCCCGCGCCTGGCTGTCCGCCGGCCTCGGGCGCAGCAGCCTCGAAGCCTGAGGCGGTGGCTGCCCCCAGCCGCTACGCCCGCAGCAAGGCGCTGTTCAACGCGCTGGCCGACCTGCCCGACGCCGCCACGCAATGGCAGGCGCTGCAGGCGGCGGACGCCGACGAGGCACTGCGCAACGACGTCTGGGCGCTGCTGCAGGCGCACCGCCAGGCCACCCGCATCGGCGCCCCCATTGCCGCCGCCTCGCGCGACTGGCAGCCGCCGCCCGAGCCCTTGAAGGTGGGCGACCGGCTGGGCCCCTGGGCGCTGTGCGGCGACCTGGGTGAAGGCGGCATGGGCCGCGTCATGCGGGCCGAGCGCGCCGATGGCGCCTACGCTCAGCAGGTCGCCATCAAGCTGCTGCGCGGCCATGCCGACACCGAGGCCCTGGCCCGGCTGACCCGCGAGCGCCAGATCCTGGCCGGCCTGCGCCACCCGCACATCGCGCGGCTGCTGGACGGCGGCAGCACGCCGGCCGGCCAGCCGTATCTCGTCATGGAGCTGGTGGACGGCGCGCCCATCGACCGCTGGTGCGAGCAGCACGGCGCCGACCTGACCGCGCGGCTGGCGCTGTTCGGCCAGGTCTGCGACGCGGTCGCGCACGCGCATGCGCGGCTCGTCGTGCATTGCGACATCAAGCCGTCCAACGTGCTCGTCGACACCGAGGGCCTGGTGCGCCTGCTGGACTTCGGCATCGCCCGACTCACACAGGGCGACACGCCCGACGCCACGCCGGCGCTGACGCCGGCCTATGCCAGCCCCGAGCAGCTGGCCGGCGCAACACCTGGCACCGCGAGCGACATCTACAGCCTGGGCCGGCTGCTGCAGCAGCTGCTGGCCGGCCGCCTGTCCGCCGGGCTGCGCGGGCGGGCGCTGCAGGCCGTCATCGCCAAGGCGCTGGCCGACGAGCCAGCGGCGCGCTACGCCACCGTGGGCGATCTGCAGGCCGACCTGTACCGGCTGCAGCAGACCCGCCCCGTGCGCGCCTGGCCGCCCGGGCCGGCGCGGCGCCGCTACGTCGCCACACTGGCCCTGCAACGGCACTGGCTGGCGCTGCTGGCCGCCACCGGCGCCATCGCGATGGCCGGCGCCTTCACCTGGGGCCTGGCCCAGCAGCGCGAGAACGCGCGGCGCGAGGCCGAGGCGGCACAGCAGATCAGCCGCTTCGTCATCCGCCTGTTCGAGGGCGCCGACTCCCACAACGGCGCCCAGCGTGCCGCCGACACCCCCGTGCGGCTGCTACTGGACCGCGGCTATGGACAACTGCAGCGCGAGCTGCAGGACCAACCGGCCCAGCGCGCGCGGCTGCTGGACGTGCTGGGCACCGTCTACGAGAACATCGGCCAGCTCGACGCCGCCGTGCGCGCCTACCGCGAGGCCATCGCGCTGGAGGCCGTCGCCGGCCCGGCCCGCCAGGCCCAGGAGGCCGCGCTGCAGTACAAGCTGGCCTTCACGCTGAACCGGCAGGGCCGCTACCAGGCCGCCGCTGCCGCCGCCGAGCGCTGCCTGGCGCTGCGCGAGGCAGCGCCCGACACCACGCCCGCCGACCTGGCCGACGCCCACAACGCCGTAGGCATGACGCTCAGCAACCTCGGTCGCAGCGCCGCCGCGCGGCCACACCTGGAGCGGGCGCTGGCGATGCGGCGTGCCGAGTTCGGCGACACGCACAACCGCGTCGCCCAGCTGCACAACAACCTGGCGCTGTGGGCGCTGGCGGTGGGCCGGCCCGAGGAGGCCGAGGCGCAGGCCCGCCGGGCCGTTGCCATCGGCCGCGCGCTGCCCGTGCTGCCCAGCCTGCACCACGGGCGGCTGACGGTGCTGGCCCGCACGCTGATGGCGCAGCAGCGGCTGGACGAGGCCGAGCCGCTGCTGCAGGAGGCGGCCACGCTGGCGCGCGAACGCTTTGGCGCCGACACCACCTACCTGCACCGCGTGCTGCGCGAACTGGGCCAGCTGCAGGCGCAGCGCGGCCACTGGCCTGCAGCGGTGGCCACCTATCGCGAGGCGCTGGCCGCTGCCGAGCAAGGCGGCGACACCGGCAACCCGGTGCACGCGCTGACGCTCAGCCGCCTGGCCGTCGCGCTGGCGGCCACGGGTGACGCCAGCGGCGCCGAAGCCGCGCACCGCCAGGCGCTGGCCGGCCTGCAGGGCGCCGGCGACCCGCTGGGCGAAGCCCAGGCCAGGGCGGCCTACGCCGACTGGCGCCGCCCCCCTAGATTGAGGGTCGCCGGCCTGACAGGCCCCCCGCCGGTTCGGCGTTAGGGCCCCGGTAGCGCCCGCCTGTGGCGCAAGCAACTGCCGCAAGCCCCATGAACCACCGCCCTCTCCTGACCCGCCTGGCCGCCGCGCTGCTGGCGCTGGCCAGCCCCGGCGCCCAGGCCGACCTGAGCGACGAACTGCCCGACCCCGACCCGACGGCGCCGCCGCCCGGCATGCCCACGCCCGACCTGTGGTGGACCGGCGGCAAGCCCGACCTCGATGGCAACCCCTACCGCTGGAGCAAGGCCTCCAACTGGACCGCGACGCTGGCGGCCGGCCGCGCGCTGGGCTTTGGCGCTGCCGGCGGCAGCGCGACCAGCTTCAACGATGTGCGCGGCGCCACCTACCGCAGCATCAGCTTCACCGGCAGCACGGCCTATGTGCTGCAGGGCGAGGCACTCGCGGTCACTGACGGGCTGTACAACGGCAGCAGCGTGATGCAGACCCTCCACGCGACCGTCAGCACCTCGGCGCAGAGCCGCACCCAGACGTGGAACGGCGGCACGGCAGGCCTGACGGTCAATCTCGGCGGCACGCTGTACGGCAGCCTCACGCTGAACAAGGTGCAGGCCAGCGCCACGGGGCCGCTGCGGTTCGAGGTTGGCAACGGGCTGAACCTCGGCGCCCCGCTCACGCTGGACCTGCGCAACAGCCAGCTGACCAGCAGCGGCGCCAGCCTCAGCGGATCGCTGCCGCCGGACGGCGCACGCGTGCTGATGACGGCCAGCCAGTGGAACAACACCGGCGAGCTGGCCCTGGGCACCACCAGCCGCAAGGCGACGCTGAACATCGACGCCACCAGCAAGCTGCGCACCGACCAGCTGGTGCTCGGCAGCACCGGCACGCTGACGCTGGCGGGCGGCCAGCTCAGCTTTGCCAGCCTCAGCCGCAGCGGCGTGCTGGACTGGCAGCGCGGCGCGGTGCAGGCGCGCGGCGCGCTGGCGCTGGGCGCGCTGGGCAGCAACATCAGCCTGGGCAGCCAGCGCCAGCTGGAGGTGCAGGGGACGCTGACCGTCAACAGCGGCGAACGACTGTCGCTGGCCGCTGGCAGCAACGCGCTGAAGGCGACCACGCTGCGCCTGGCCGGCGGCACGCTGCAGGCCGATGGACCGCTGGGCAGCGACGTGCCGCTGCTGTCGGGCCACGGACGATGGCAGGGCCGCGTGAGCGGCTCGACCAGCATCCAGGCCAGCGGCGGCCGCCTGCAGCTGGGCGACGCGCAACTGACCGGCGCGGTGAACCTGCAGGGGCCGCTGAGCGTCGCCGCCGGGGCGAGCGTGCAGTTCGACTCGGCCGATCTCGCCCAGTTGGGCAGCCGCACCGCCCTGGCACAGGGCGCCTCGCTGGTGGCCGCCAACGGCGTGGTGCTGGGCCGCGGCGAGACGCTGACGGTCAGCAATGCGGCTGAGATCCAGGGGCGGTTCGTCAACGACGGCAGCGTCAGCACCGTGCTGCCCATCATCGGCACGAGCGGCGTGCTGCACGTGACCGGCGAGGTGAGCGGCACCGGCAGCTTCCGCGGCAGGCTGGACCTGCTGGGCGGCCTCAGCCCCGGCGGCGATCTGGGCGCGGGCGTGGGCACGCTGGACTTCGGCGGCGGCGAGCTGTGGCTGGGCGCAGACGGCGTGCTGACGCTGGACATCGGCCAGCAGGGCGGCCAGTGGACCGGCGACCGGCTCGCCAACATCGGCGTATTGCATGCCGGCGGCGCGCTCAAGCTGCGGCTCAACGGCGCGGACCCGGCGCTGGCCGGCAGCTGGCAGGGCTTGAGCTTCGGCAGCATCGCCGGGCAGTTCAGCCGCATCACGCTGGAAGGTGCCGAGGGCTGGACGCTGGACACCGCGCAGCTGATGACCAGCGGTCGCGTCAGCATCAGCCCGGTGCCGGAGCCGACGTCCGCGCTGCTGATGCTGCTGGGCCTGGCCGCGCTGCCCTGGTGCCGCCGGCGGATGCAGGGCTGAGCCATGCGTCCCGCCTTCTGCTGCACCATGCTGGCGGCGCTTGCTGCGCTGACGCTGGGCCGCCCCGCCGGGGCCGACAACGGCGACGAAGCGCCCGTCGTGCCGCGCGTCTGGTGGACGGGCGGCATGCCCGACGTGCCCGGCCTGCCGGCGGGCTTGCTGAGCCTCCCGCCCAACTGGACTGCGCCGCTGCGCGCCGACGACGAGCTGGGCTTCGGCGGCATCGGCCCAAGCGAGCTGGTCAACGACATCACCGCCTTCGGCGTGCGCAGCCTGATGTTCGATGGCCACCGCTCCTACACGCTGGCGGGCCGGCCGCTGCAAGTCAGCGGCGGCATCGTCAACCGCAGCAGCGTCCGGCAGACGATCAGCGCGGTGGTGCAGGCCAGCGGCACCGGCCGGCGCACCTGGGACGGCGGCGAGGCTGGCATCAGCCTGACGATGGCCGGCAGCTTCGACCAACAACTGAAGCTGCTGTACAGCGACGTGCTGGTGAACGGGCCCTTGAGCCTGGTGCGCCGCACAGCCCGCGCCGGTGACAGCGCCGCCGTGCAGCTGACGCTGGGCAGCAGCCGTCTGCACACGCCCGGCGGCGCCACCATCGAGGGCGGCCTCGTGCCGGCAATCGTCACGCTCTACGACAGCCAGTGGACCGGCGGCGCCGTGATGCTGGGCCACGCCGGCCAGTCGGTGTCGGTGCAGTTGGATCGCAGCGACTGGCAGGCCGACGCGCTGCACCTGCACAGCGGGGCCTCCATCACGCTCAAGCGCAGCAACCTGACGGTCGGCCGACTCAGCGGCACCGGCGGCATAGCCTGGGTCAGCGGCGTCATCACCGTCGCGAGCGACCTGCAGCTCGGCGCCATCGCGCCCATCGTCATGGTCGACCGCGACCGCCAGCTGTACGTGCAAGGCCGGCTGACGATCGGCCCTGGCGAGCGGGCCATCATGAGCGGCAAGAGCCTGCTGACGGCTCACGAGCTGCACCTCGCCGGCGGCGTGCTGCAGGCCGGCGTGCTGGGCGGCGAGACACCGCTGCTGAGCGGCCATGGTCAGTGGCTGGGCCGCGTGGCGGGCGCCACTCGCATCAACGCCAGCGGCGGCCTGCTGCGCGTGGGCGACGAGAACCAGCGCAACGCCGTGAACCTGCAGGGGCCGGTGACGGTAGCCGGCGGCGCGGTGCTGCAGCTCGACAGCCTCGACACGGCCGGCCTGGGTGCCAGCACGACGCTGGCCCGCGGTGCGGCGCTGCACGCGGCCCATGGCATGCAGCTGGTGGCCGGCGAGCGGCTGGAGGTCCAGCAGCAGGCCACGCTGCGCGGCGACCTCATCAACGACGGCAGCATCGACGCCGGCTCCAGCCACCCGGGGACGGGCCAGCTGTCGATGTGGGGCCGGATCAGCGGCGGGGGCAGCTTCCGGGGGCTGCTGGACCTGCACGGCGAGCTCAGCCCTGGCGCCAACGCGGGGGCGGGTTTGGGCCGGATGAACTTCACCGCCGACAGCCGCGTGGTGATGAGCAGCGACAGTGTGCTGACGCTGGACATTGCCCACGGCGCCGGCGGCTGGGCCGGCGACAGCCTGGGCCAGCTGGGCGAGCTTCAGGCCGACGGCGAACTGCGACTGCGCTTCAACGACAGCGGGGCGCTGGCCACCGGCCGCTGGCAGCTCTGGCCCCAGCTGGCGGTAACCGGCAGCTTCGACCGCCTCGTCATCGAAGGCCTGGAGTCCTGGCGCGTGGACAGCTCGCAGCTGTTGACCGGAGGCTGGTTGTCCATCAGTGCCGTGCCCGAGCCGGGCAGCGCCGCGCTGCTTCTGCTCGGCCTTGCCATCCTGAGCCGACGTGCGGCTCGACCGTCCTCCGCAGCGGCGCAGGGCGATCAGATCGCCAGCCGCTCCCGCACGCCGTCGGCCGCCATGTCCGGCCCGCGTCCGCGCATGACGATCTCGCCGCGCTGCATCAGCAAATACTGGTCGGCCAGTTGCTCGCAGAAGTCGTAGTACTGCTCCACCAGCACCACGCACAAGCCCTTGTCGTGGGCCAGGTGCTTGATGACGCGGCCGATGTCCTGGATGACGTTGGGCTGGATGCCCTCGGTGGGCTCGTCCAGCAACAGCACCTTCGGCCCCGGCGCGAGCGCGCGGGCGATGGCGAGCTGCTGCTGCTGGCCGCCGGACAGGTCGCCGCCGCGGCGACCGCGCATCTTGTCCAGCACCGGGAACAGCTCGAACAACTCCTTGGGCAGCGGCGTGCCGGCCGGCTGGCTGGACAGGCCCATCTGCAGGTTCTCCATCACCGTCAGGCGGCCGAAGATCTCGCGGCCCTGCGGCACATAGCCGAGGCCGGCGCGCACGCGCTGGTGGGGCTTGAGCTTGTTCAGCGACTCGCCGGCCAGCGTGATGCTGCCGGAGGTGATGGGCACCACGCCCATCAGGCTCTTCAGCAGCGTGGTCTTGCCCACGCCGTTGCGGCCCATGACGACGGTGATCTCGCCGGCCTTCAGCGTGAAGTCCAGCCCGCGCAGGATGTGCGAGCCGCCGCCGTAGTGCTGGTGCAGCGCTTCAACCTTCAACAGATCATCGGCCAAGGTACACCTCGATCACTTTCTCATCGGCCTGCACGGCGGCCATCGTGCCTTCGGCCAGCGTCTTGCCCTCGTGCAGCACGGTGACCGTGCGGTGCGCGCCGGCCAGCGTCGCGACAAAGCTCATGTCGTGCTCCACCACCACCAGCGAGTGCTTGCCTTCCAGGCTCAGGAACAGCTCGGCCGTGCGCTCGGTCTCCTCGTCGGTCATGCCGGCGACGGGCTCGTCCAGCAGCAGCAGCTTAGGCGTTTGCGCCAGCAGCATGCCGATCTCCAGCCACTGCTTCTGGCCGTGGCTGAGCAGGCCGGCCACGCGCTCGCGCTCGTCCGTCAGGTGCACGGTCTTCAGCAGCTCGCCCAGGCGGTCGCGCTGCTCGCCACTGAGCTTGGCGCGCATCGCAAAGCGCGCGCGGCGGTCGCCGGCCAGCGCCAGCTCCAGGTTCTCGGCGACGGTCAGCGCCTCGAACACCGTGGGCTTCTGGAACTTGCGGCCGATGCCGGCGCGGGCGATCTCGGCCTCGCTCATCTGCCGCAGGTCCAGGTTGCTGCCGAAGTAGACGCGGCCGCTGTCGGGCCGGGTCTTGCCGGTGATGCAGTCCATGGTCGTCGTCTTGCCGGCGCCGTTGGGGCCGATGACGCAGCGCAGCTCGCCCACGCCGATGGTGAAGGAGAGCCCCCCCAGCGCCTGGAAACCGTCGAAGGCGACCTTCAGGTCTTCCACATAGAGCGCCACGCCCTGGTTGAAGATGGGCTCGCCGGCGGTGGCGATGCGGGTGATGGCGCGCGAGCGCGCCTCGGCGCCCGCTTCAAGCAGCTCGGGTGTCATTTCTTGAACCTCTTCGCGAGACCGACGAGGCCCGTGGGCAGGAATAGCGTGACGGCGATGAACAGCGCGCCCAGCACGTACAGCCAGCCCTCCGGCCACCAGACCGTGAACACCGACTTGGTGCCGTTGACGAAGAAGGCGCCCAGCACCGGCCCGATCAGCGTGCCGCGGCCGCCGACCGCCGCCCAGATGGCCATCTCGATGCTGGCCGCGGGACTCATCTCGCTGGGATTGATGATGCCGACCTGCGGCACGTACAGCATGCCGGCCAGCGCGCACATCAGCGCGGAGATGACGTAGGCGCTGAGCTTGAACGCGACCGGGTCGTAGCCCAGGAAGCGCACGCGGCCCTCGGCGTCGCGGATGGCCTGCAGGATGCGGCCCCAGCGGCTCTGCGTGAGCCAGCGGGCGATTCCATAGCAGGCGATCAGCGCCACCCCGCTGGCCACGCACAGGCCCACCTTCATGCCAGGCGTGTTGAGCGGCAGGCCGGCCAGCCGCTTGAAATCGGTGAAGCCGTTGTTGCCGCCAAAGCCCGTCTCGTTGCGGAAGAACAGCAGCATGGCGGCCACCGTCAGCGCCTGCGTGATGATGGAGAAGTACACGCCCTGGATGCGCGAGCGGAAGGCGAAGTAGCCGAACACCGCGGCCAGCAGGCCGGGCACGGCCAGCGCCAGGAAGATCTGGCCGACCAGCGAGTCGCTGAGCGCCCAGTGCCAGGGCAGTTCCTTCCAGTTCAGGAAGACCATGAAGTCCGGCAGGTCCGACTGGTACTGGCCTTCGCGGCCGATCTGGCGCATCAGGTACATGCCCATGCCGTAGCCGCCGAGGGCAAAGAACAGCCCGTGGCCCAGCGACAGGATGCCGCCGAAGCCCCAGATCAGGTCCAGCGCCAGCGCGCAGATGGCAAAGCACAGGAACTTGCCCAGCAGGCCCACGTAGAACTCGCTGAGGTGCAGCGGATGTCCGGCCGGAAAGGCCAGATGCAGGAAGGGCACGAGCAGCGTCAGCACGGCCACGACGATGAGGAGGTTCTTCTTCATTCGACCGACCTGCCCTTCAGTGCGAACAGGCCTTGCGGCTTCTTCTGGATCACCAGCACCAGCACCATCAGCAGTGCGATCTTGGCGAGCACGGCGCCCTGCCAGCCTTCCAGCAGCTTGGACAGCACGCCCAGCCCCAGGCCGGCGTAGACGGTGCCGGCCAGCTGGCCCACGCCGCCCAGCACGACCACCATGAAGGCGTCCACGATGTAGCTCTGGCCCAGGTCGGGGCCCACGTTGCCGATCTGGCTCAAGGCGCAGCCGGCGAGGCCGGCGATGCCGGAGCCCAGCGCGAAGGCCATGGTGTCGACCTGGGCCGTGTTGACGCCCACGCAGGCGGCCATGCGGCGGTTCTGCGTGACGCCGCGCACCATCAGGCCCAGCCGCGTGCGCGACAGCAGCAGCGCCATGCCCACCAGCACCAGCGCCGCGAACACCAGGATGGCCAGGCGGTTGTAGGGCAGCGTCAGGTTGGGCAGCAGCGCCCAGCCGCCGGACAGCCAGGCGGGGTTCTCCACCGCCACGTTCTGCGCGCCGAACAGCGTGCGAACGGCCTGCATCAGCACCAGCGAGATGCCCCAGGTGGCCAGCAGCGTCTCCAGCGGCCGGCCGTAGAGCCAGCGGATCACGCTGCGCTCCATCGCCGCGCCGACCAGCGCGGCCGCCAGGAAGCTGGCCGGCAGCGCCAGCCAGAGGTAGTAATCGAAAGCGCCCGGCGCCCAGGCGCGAAAGCCCTGCTGCACCATGTAGGTCGCATAGGCGCCCACCATCAGCAGCTCGCCGTGGGCCATGTTGATGACGCCCATCAGGCCGTAGGTGATGGCCAGGCCCAGCGCCACCAGCAGCAGCACCGAGCCCAGGCTCAGGCCCGAGAACAGCAGCTGCGCGCGCTCGCCCCAGGCGAGGCGGTCGGCGATGTCGGCCGCGGCCTTCTGCATGGCGGACTTGGCGGCCGGATCGGTCTCGGCGGCCAGCTTCTCCAGCAGCAGCGCGCGGGTCGCAGGGTCGGCGCTGCCGGCCAGTTGGGCGGCGGCGGTCTTGCGCTGCGCGGCATCGACGGACGACAGCCTGGCGCCGGCCACGAGCGCGTTCAGCTGCTCGCGCAATTTGGCATCGGTTTCGGTAGCCAGCGCCTTCTCCAGTAGCGGCAGCTTGGACGCATCGGCATCGTCGCGCAGCGTGGCCAGCGCCCGGGCGCGAACCTCACGGTCGGTGGACAGCAGATCCAGCCCCGCCAGCGCCGCGTCGATCTCGCGGCGCATGCGGTTGTTCAGCATCGGCTCCTCGGCGTCGGCCGGCGGCTCGGCACCTTCGGCGATGACCAGCGCCTGCCCGGCTTTCACCCGCACCCGCCCGTCCTGCATGGCCCGCAGGAACGGCCCCAGCGACGCATCGCCCGCGGCCAGCGCCTGCTGCAACGCCGCCACGCGGTCGTCGCTCTCCCCCGCCGCGATGCGATTGGCCAGCTCGGGCGACAGCGCCCAAGCCGGCCAGCCGCTCAACGCCAGCAGGCATCCCAATAAAAGTCGTTTGATCATGACGCCCCAGGCGAACAAAACAGCGCCGTGCGCAGCACGCGCGCCCCTCCAGCGGCCGCCGTGGATCCGGCTTTGCCGGTCCACCAGCGGCGCCCCCTTGAGGGGGCCGCGGCTTCGCCGCGGTAGGGGGTGGTCTTACTTCGCGGGCTCGTCCTTCTTGCCCTTGTTCTCGGGGATGTAGGGGCTCCACGGCTGGGCCTTGACCGGGCCGGGCGTCTTCCACACCACATTGAACTGACCGTCCGCCTTCACCTCGCCGATGAAGACCGACTTGTGCAGGTGGTGGTTCTTCTCGTCCATCTTGGACGTGATGCCCGACGGCGCGGTGAAGGTCTGGCCGGCCATCGCGGCGATGACCTTGTCGGTATCCGTGCTGCCGGCCTTCTTGACGGCCTGGGCCCACATGTTGATGCCGATGTAGGTGGCCTCCATCGGGTCGTTGGTCAGCGGCTTGTCCTTGTGGCCGGCGATGTTCTTGGCCTTGGCATAGGCGGCCCACTTCTTCGTGAACGCGTCGTTGGCCGGCGACTTGATGGACATGAAGTAGTTCCAGGCCGCCAGGTGGCCCACCAGCGGCTTGGTGTCCACGCCGCGCAGCTCTTCCTCACCCACCGAGAAGGCCACCACCGGCACGTCGGTCGCCTTCAGGCCCTGATTGCCCAGCTCCTTGTAGAAGGGCACGTTGGAGTCGCCGTTGATGGTGGAAACCACGGCCGTCTTTTTGCCTTCGGAGGCGAACTTCTTGATCTTGGCGATGATGCTCTGGTAGTCGGCATGACCGAAGGGGGTGTACTCCTCCATGATGTCGGCGTCGGCCACGCCCTTGGACTTCAGGAAGGCGCGCAGGATCTTGTTGGTGGTGCGCGGGTACACATAGTCGGTGCCCAGCAGCACGAAGCGCTTGGCCGCGCCGCCGTCCTTGCTCATCAGGTATTCCACCGCGGGGATGGCCTGCTGGTTGGGCGCGGCACCGGTGTAGAACACGTTCTTGGACAGCTCTTCACCCTCGTACTGCACGGGGTAGAACAGCAGCGAGTTGGTCTGCTCGAAGACCGGCAGCACGCTCTTGCGGCTCACCGAGGTCCAGCAGCCGAACACCACGGCGACCTTGTCCTGCGAGATGAGCTGCTTGGCCTTCTCGGCGAACAGCGGCCAGTTGGAGGCGGGGTCCACCACCACGGGCTCCAGCTTCTTGCCGAGCAGGCCGCCTTTGGCGTTGATCTCGTCGATGGCCATCAGCACCGTGTCCTTGAGCACGGTCTCGGAGATGGCCATGGTGCCGGACAGCGAGTGCAGCACGCCGACCTTGATGGTGTCGGCGGCAAAGCCGGCGGTGGGGAGCAGGGAGACGGCGGCGGCCAGGGCCAGGGCAGAACGGCGAAGCATCGGGTAGGTCCTCCAGGTTGGATGTGAGGGATCGGGTAACCGAAGGGCAGGAGCGCAAGGCCCGTGCCAGCTCCGTGCACTTCGTCACATCCGGGGAAGGCCTCTGCGGCGCACGGCAATGGACCACGACAGCCCTGTCAAGGTGCGATGCGCACCGCCGCCGTACTGCCGCCATGCACTGCCGCACGCAAACGGGCCGGCCGCGCCCCGCTTTGTGGCCGGCCGCGGCGATGCGGCTCAGCGGGCGGCAAGGATGACCCCGTCGCAGGGCCCGAAGCCGATGCGCCGGAAGCCCGGCTTGTGCGCGCAGGCGCGCAGACCCAGCTGGTCGCCGTCCTGCAGGAAGGTGCGCTGCTCGCCATTGGGCAGGCTGATCGGCTGCTTGCCGCCCAGCGTCAGCTCCAGCAGCGAGCCCGCCTCCTGCGGCGCCGGCCCGCTGAGGGTGCCGGTGCCCAGCAGGTCGCCCGGCTGCAGGTTGCAGCCGTTGCTGGCATGGTGGGTCAGCATCTGCGCCAGCGTCCAATAGGCATGGCGCAGGTTGGAGCGCGACAGGCGCACGGCTTCAGCCATGGCCGGCGTCTTCAGCCACACCTCCAGCTCGATGTCGAACGCCGCGTTCGCACGGTGGGCCGGCGAGTCGAGATAAGGCAGCGGCTGCGGATCGCCCTCGGGCCGCGTGAACGGGATGCGGAACGGCGCCAGCGCGTCCATCGTGACGATCCACGGCGAGATGGTCGTGCCGAAGTTCTTGGCCAGGAAGGGGCCCAGCGGCTGGTATTCCCAGGGCTGGATGTCGCGGGCCGACCAGTCGTTCAGCAGCGTCAGGCCGAAAGCGTGCTCGTCGGCCTCGTCGATGGAGAACGGCTCGCCCAACGCGTTGCCGGGGCCCACGAACAGGCCCAGCTCCAGCTCGCAGTCGATGCGGGCGCTGGGCTTGAACACCGGCACCTCGGCATCGGGCGGCTTGACCTGGCCTTTGGGCCGGCGCAGCGGTGTGCCGCTGACGACGATGGAGGAACTGCGGCCGTGGTAGCCGATGGGCACCCACTGGTAGTTGGGCAGCAGCGGGTTGTCGGGGCGGAACAGTTTGCCCACCGCACGGGCGTGGTGGATGCCGGTGTAGAAGTCCGTGTAGTCGCCGATGTGGCAGGGCAGCGTGTACTCGGCCTGGGCCTGGGGCAGCAGCGGCACCGCGGGCGCGCCGGCCTTGAGCGTATCGAACAGGCGGTGGCGCAGCGCACGGCGCTCGACGCTCGACCGGGCCATCACGGCGTTGAGGTCTTCAATGCCCCAGGCCGAGAGGTCCAGGATCTGGTCGCCGATGCCGACGCCCACACGCCAGGGCTCCAGCGTGCCGGCCTGGCGGAAACGGCAGAACGGCAGGTTCTGCAGCGGGAAGTCGGTGGCGGGGTCGTTGGCCGAGGCAACCCAGGAGAGGGCCGCGGCATCGTGGGTGTGGTCGATCATGCGTTGAACTCGTCTTTCAGGCCTTGCCAGCAGTGGGCGTAAGTCGTCTCCAGCGGCGCCTCGTTCAGTGCCCAGGCGGTGGGCCGCAGCGGCCAGCGGGTCTCGAACATGAAGGCCAGTGTGTTATCGAGCTTATGAGGCGCCAGCTCGGCATGGCTGGCGCGCTCGAAGGCCTCGGCGTCCGGCCCGTGCGGCACATGGCAGTTGTGCAGGCTGGCGCCGCCGGGCTTGAAGCCCTCGGGCTTGGCGTCGTACTGGCCCAGCACCAGGCCCATGAACTCGCTCATCACGTTGCGGTGGTACCAGGGCGGGCGGAAGGTGTCCTCGGCCACCATCCAGCGCGGTGGGAAGATCACGAAGTCCACATTGGCCCAGCCGGGCGTGTCGCTGGGGCTGGTCAGCACGGTGAAGATGCTGGGGTCGGGGTGGTCGAAGCTGACGGTGTTGATCGTCATGAAGCGCGCCAGGTCGTAGCGGTAGGGCGCCAGGTTGCCGTGCCAGGCCACCACGTTGAACGGGCTGTGCGCCTGCCGGGCCCGCCACAGCTGGCCGCCGTAGCGCTTGACGATCTCGTAGCCGCCCTCCTCCGCCTCATGCCAGGCAACAGGCGCCTCGAAGTCGCGCGCATTGGCCAGGCCGTTGGAGCCAATGGGCCCCAGCTCCGGCAGCCGGAAGGCGGCGCCGAAGTTCTCGCAGACATAGCCGCGCGCCGGGCCGTCCAGCGGGTCGACCTTGAAGGCCATGCCGCGCGGCAGCAGCGCGATGAAGCCGGGTGCGACCTCCAGCCGGCCCAGCTCGGTGGTGATGAGCAGCCGGCCCTGCTGCGGCACCAGCAGCATCTCAGCATCGGCATTGACCAGCGCGCGGCGGCCCATGGGGCGGGTGGCCACATAGGCCAGCGCACCCATGCCGCTCGTGCCCACCTCGCCGGTGACGGCATAGCTGCGCAGGCCGTCGACGAAGTCGCCGTCACCGTCCAGCGGCGTGGGGCCCCAGCGAAGCGGATCGGGCGGCGCGCTCTCGCCCTGCGCGGCGCCGCTCTTCCAGCGCGCATGCGGCAGCGGCTGGTAGCCGCCCACGACGGCCGAGGGCAGCCGGCGGTACAGCCAGCTGCGCTGGTTGTCGGCGCGCGGTGCGGTGAAGGCGCTGCCGGA
The DNA here is from genome assembly GCA_046289335.1 of Roseateles sp. Taxonomy (GTDB): domain Bacteria; phylum Pseudomonadota; class Gammaproteobacteria; order Burkholderiales; family Burkholderiaceae_C; genus Pelomonas. Next base: position 26,046 of record JBKBVY010000009.1, read on the forward strand.
CAGCAGCTCGGCATACAGGCCTAGCGGTGCGCGCTGCGGGCTGTTGCGGCCTATGGGCAGCGCGCCGGGCCGAGCCTCGCTGCTGTGCTGGTTGCCGAAGCCGGTGAGGTAAGTCAGTTCAGTCATGAGGTTGGTGGCTTGCCAACGCGAAGGCCTGTCTCAGCACCTCGCGGTCGCCGATGTGGTTGCAAAGGATCAGGGTCAGCCGCGCCAGCCAGTCGGCCGCCTGCTCGTCGCTCAGCCCCGACTGGGCGGCGATCAGCTCGGCATAGAAGGCATCGGCCTCTCCCGCGAAATTTGGGGTCAGGCTCAATTGACTCATTCGGGCCTCCCTTGGGCACGGGCCAGCGCCGCGCACACCGCGCCGGCGTCGAAGCGATGCCAGCGCGCGGCGACGACGGCGTCGGGCCGCACCAGCACCAGGCTGCCCGGCCGGGCACCGTAGCGCGCGGCGGCCAGGCCCTCGCCGGGCAGGCTCACGATGCGCAGGCCCGGCAGTTCCACCGGCCAGCCGAAGGCCAGCAGCACGAAGCCGCGCCCCCAGTGCTCGCTGAGCCAGCCGCCGCCCTCCAGCGGCGCATCGGGCGCGGGGCCGCCGGGCGCGGGGCCGCCGCTCCAGGCCTCCGCGTCGGGCGTGCTCAGCGGCGAGTCCACATGCTCGGTGGGCGTGGAGAGCCGCCCGCTGTTGACCAGCGGTTTGGCGAACTCGGTGCGCGCCGCCAGGTCCAGCGCGGCGCGGCGCAGCCGCAGGCTCAGGGCGCTCTTGGGGCTGATGAAGTCGGTCGCGCGGGTGGAGTGGCCGATGTTGTCGTCCGCCGCCTCCATGCGCTCGAACTCGTAGGTATCCAGCAGCCCCTCGCCGCCCTGCCCCTGCAGCACGGCGGCCAGCTTCCAGCCGAGGTTGTCGGCGTCCTGCACGCCGCTGTTGGCGCCGCGCGCGCCGAAGGGCGAGACCTGGTGGGCCGCGTCGCCGGCCAGCAGCACCCGGCCCACGCGGAAGCGCTCGGCGCGTCGGCAGCAGAACTGGTAGATGGACGACCACACCAGCTCGAAGCCCTCGCTGCCCAGCATGGCCGCCACGCGGGCGCGGATGCGCGCCGGGTCGCGCTCGGCCTCCACGTTGGCATCGCGGCCCAGCTGGAAGTCGATGCGCCACAGGCCGTCCGCCTGGGCATGCAGCAGCACGGACTGGCCGCGGTGGAAGGGCGGATCGAACCAGAACCAGCGCTCGGGCGTCGCCGGATCGAGCCCACGCGGCTTCACGCCGGGCGCCAGCCGCACGTCGGCGATCAGGAAGCGGTCCTCGAACACCTGGCCCGCGAAGCTCAAGCCCAGCAGCGTGCGCGTGGGGCTGCGCGCGCCGTCGCAGCCCACGACCCAGTCGGCGCGCATGTCGAACAGGCCGTCCGGGGTGCGCACGGTCAGCGTCACGCCGTCGGCGTCCTGCTCCAGCCCGATCAGCTCATGCCGGCCACGGATCTCGATGCGCTGATCCAGCTGCGCGGCCCGCACCAGCCGCGCCTCGACCTGGTCTTGCTGCAGGTTGACCATGGCGGGCATCTTGTGGCCGGGTTCGGGCAGCAGGTCGAAGGCATAGGCCTCGCGCTCGCCGTGGAAGACGCGACCGCGCTGCCAGCGCACGCCCTCGCGCGCGACGGCCTCGCCCACGCCCAGCCGGTCGAACACCTCCAGCGTCTTCTTGGCCCAGCAGACGGCCCGTGAGCCGCTGCCGATGTGGTCGTTGTCGTCGATGACGACGACCGGCACGTCGCGCCTGGCCAGGTCCAGCGCCAGCGTCAGCCCCACCGGGCCGGCACCGACGATGACCACCGGCCGGCGCTGCGGCTGGCCGGAGCGCTGCTCCAGGCTCTGGTGGTAGGCGTAGCGGGGCAGATCCATCGCGGTCAGGCGCCTTCGAGGGCCTTCCACATCTCGATGTCGCGCTCGGCGGTCCAGATGCGCGGATGGGCGATGCCGCCGGCCTCGTCGTAGGCGCGCGTCACGTCGAAGGGCATGCAGTGGTCGAAGATGACCCAGTGGCCGTACCTGGGCCGCAGCGCGGCCAGCGTGCGCTGGTAGACCGCCTTCAGTTCCTCGCCGGCCTGCACGCCCGCCTGCACCGCCGCGTACAGCTCGCTGACGAAGGCGCGCGTGCCGGCCAGGCCGGCGGCCACCTGCGTGGCGCCCTTGAGCGCCGGACCGCGGCCGGGCACCAGTGCGGCGGGGTCCAGCGCGGCGATGGCGTCCAGCGCAGCCGGCCAGTCGGCGAAGTGGGCATCGCCGCAGTAGGGCGTGGCATCGAACTCGACGAGGTCGCCGCTGAACAGCACGCGCTCCTCGGGCAGCCAGGCCACCGTGTCGCCGGCCGTGTGGCCGCGGCCGGGCGAGAACATCTGCACCTCGACGCCGCCCAGGTCCAGCGTCAGCCGGCCGCTGAACGTCAGCGTGGGCCAGGTCAGCCCCGGCGGCACCGACTCGACGTTGCGGAACAGCCGCGGGAAGCGGCCGATCTCGCTGGCCTTGTCCTGCTCGCCGCGCTCCTTGATGAGTGCCAGCGTGGCTTCGCTGGCGATGACCTGCTCCAGCCCCTCGGCCTTGAACGCCGATGCGCCCAGCACCCGCACCGCGTGGTAGTGGCTGAGCAGCACGTACTTGATGGGCACGGCCGACACCTCGCGGATGCGGCGGATCACGTCCGCCGCCATCACCGGCGTTGCCTGGGTGTCGATCACCATGGCCGCCTCGCGGCCGATGACGACGCCGGTGTTGGGATCGCCCTGGGCCGTGTAGGCCCAGGCGTGCTCGGACAGGCGCTCGAATGTGACCTGCTTGTCGTCCAGGTCGGCCTGCGAGGCAAAGGCTTTGGTCGTGCTCATGGCATCTCCAGCGGGCAGGCCGGGAATTTAACCTAATCTGAATCAATTCACCAATATAGAATTTTCCGCATGAAGCAACCCCGGGGCATCCAGAGCATCGAAGTGGGCGGTCAGCTGCTGCTGGCACTGGCCCACCAGGGCCGACCCATGGCCTTGAAGGACCTGGCGCGCGAGGCCGGCATGACGCCGGCCAAGGCCCATCCCTATCTTGTGAGCTTCATCAAGCTGGGGCTGGTGGAGCAGGACGGCGGCAGCGGCCCCTATGGCCTGGGGCCGCTGGCCATGCAGTTGGGCCTGATCAGCCTGCAGCAGTACGACCCGGTGCGGCTGGCCACGCCGGTCATCGAGGATCTGGCGCAGCAGCTGGGCCACACGGTGGCCATCGCGGTCTGGGGCACGCACGGCCCCACCATCGTGCGGGTGGCCGAGGGGCCCACGCCGGTGCACATCAGCATGCGCCACGGCACGGTGATGAGCCTGCCCGGCACGGCCTCGGGCCGGCTGTTCGCCACCTGGCGCGGCGACGAGGCCGCCGCGCTGGGTCAGCCGCTGCCCGACGAGGCGCAGCGGGCCGCGGTGCGAGAAGCCGGGCTGGCGCTGTCGCGCGACGGCGTGGTGGCCGGCGTCAGCGCCGCCGCGGCCCCGGTGTTCGACGCGGCCGGCCGCCTGGTGCTGGCGCTGACCGCCATCGGCCCCAGCGCCAGCTTCGACACCTCGCCCAACGGCCCGCTGGCGGCCGCACTGCGCGATGCGGCGGCGCTGCTGTCACGCCGGCTGGGTCGCGCCGTCCCATAAAGCAGCCAGGGCCCCTCGGGGCCCTGGCGATGTGCGTGGCGTGAAGAGAGCTCAGTCGAGCTTGGCCAGCATGGCGGCCTCGGTGGCGGCGTCCCAGGCCAGCGGATACAGGCAGCGGGCGCTGCTCAGCAGCTCGGGCCGGCCGCCCCACAGCGCGATCTGCTCGCGCACGGTGGCGAAGTCCACGCTCATCAGCACGGCCGGCGCATCCACGCGCGGGTTGTGGCGCGGCGTGGTGTGCGGCAGCAGGCCCAGGTAGCGGCGGTAGAACGCCACATGCCGCGGGTTGACCTCGATGACCAGCCGCTCGCAGCGCGCGCGGCGGTGGGCATGCAGATAGCCCAGATGGAAGACCTGGGCCAGCACGCGCTTGGGATCGTAGGAATGCTTGTCGACGGCCAGGCTACCGAACTCGCACAGCTTCACACCCGCGGCGCGCCACTCCGACAGCTCGGCCTCGAACAGCAGATCGGCCTTCAGCCCGCCCACGCCGTCGAAGCGCACGGACAGCGTGCCGACGATGCGCTCCCCGTCGCGCGCCGTGCAGACGACGTCGCCGTCTTCGCGGCGGCTGCTGAAGCGCTCGCGCGTGACGGCCAGCCCGCGATCGGCGTAGCGACGCTCCACCAGGCCCAGCGCCTCGCCGTCCAACGACCCGAAGTCGCTGCTCAACTCCAGAGGCGGTCCGCCGCAGGGATTGGATTCCGCGCGGCGGCTTTCCTGGAACAAAGAGATCATCAAAGACATCCTTCGCGGCGCGACACGCACCGAGCGGCGGAGTCTAGGGAGTGCAAGGTGACTTTTCCCGCGCGCTCACAGACCGATACAACTGCATCCTTGAATCACGCGGGTTTACCTGTCGCCCAGTTCTGTGACACAGGCAACAGCGCATCCGTGCCACGCACGCGCGACCCGGATGCGGTGAGGATCAAGAACCGTAGCGCGCGGCCAGGCGGTTCATGTTGGTCAGCGACAGGCGGTGCATCTCCAGCAGCGCGATGAGGCCGTTGCGGTGCAGCTGCAGCACCTTGTCGTCCGGCAGCTCGGCGTACTTCTTCTCGTCCAGCGCCAGGAAGCCCTCGACGTCCAGCTTCTCGCCGTTGGGCAGCGTGGCCTCGAAGCGCATGTCCTGCAGCAGCTCCATGTCGGCCAGCAGCTCGCAGATCAGCCGGGTGCGCTCGGTCTCCTGCTCGAAGTTCTCCAGGAAGGCCTTGGCATTCAGCAGGAACTCGGTGGGCTGACCGTCCTTGAACAGCGCCTCGCCAGTGGTCTCGTTGAAGCCGGCCCACTGGCTGTCAAAGCACACGGCCAGGTTGTTGCCCGACTCGTCCACGCGAGCCATCGCGAAGGGATAGCGGCGCACATAGGCCGGCACGTAGTTGCCGGTCCACTTTTCGGCGTCGACGAACAGGTTGGAGCCCGGCTTCAGGCCCAGCACGGCCAGCGGCGCGACGGCCTGCTTGCCATTGGCGTCCGGCGCACCGGCGCGCACGAAGACGATGGGGTACTCCTTGCAGGCATCGCCGAACTCGACGGCGGCCAGGAACACGGAGTTCTGCTCGGCCACGCGGCTCAGCACGGCCTGCTGGGTGTCCAGCTTCAGGTTCTTGTGGACTTCGCGGTCCAGCGGCAGCAGTTCGCCGTACATCGGGGGGTTGCTCATGGTTCTCTCTCTACAGGTTCTTCGGCCAGTCGACTGACCAGCACTTTGTCCACACGCTTGCCGTCGAGGTCGACGACCTCGAATCTCCACGCGTCCCACTCCACGACATCGGTCGTGCGCGGCAAACGCCCCAGCAGCAGCATGATCATGCCGGCCAGGGTGTTGTAGCGCCCACGGTCCTCCTCGGGCAGTTCCTTCAGCGCCAGGCGGTCCTTCAGCTCGGGCACGGGAATCAGGCCGTCGATCAGCCAGCTCCCGTCCTCGCGCTGCACCGCCCAGGCATCGCCATCGCTGGGGGCGTTGAACTCCCCGGCAATGGCCTCCAGCACGTCGCGCACGGCGATCACGCCCTGCACCTCGCCGTACTCATCGACGACGAAGACCAGCGGCGCGTCCGACACGCGGAAATGCTCCAGCAGCTCCATGCCCGACAGCGTCTCGGGCACGAACAGCGGCGCCTCCAGACCGGCGGTGAGGTCCAGCGCCCGCCCCTCCAGCATGCCTGCCAGCAGCGCCGGTGCACTGGCCACGCCCAGCACCTCGTTCAAGCCGCCGCGGCACACCGGATAGCGGCTGAAGCCATGCTCGCGCAGCACGGCGAGCACCTCGGCCGGCGTCGCATCCACATCCAGCCAGGCGATCTCGGCGCGCGGAATCATCATGGAGCCGATCTGGCGCTCGTCCAGCCGGAACACGTTGCGCACCATCTGGTGCTCATGCTGCTCGATGACGCCCGCGTCCAGGCCCTCCTCCAGGCTGGCGGCGATCTCCTCTTCCGTCACGCCGCGCTGGCCCTTGTTGCGCAGGCCCAGCATGCCCAGCGTCGCCTCGGTCGCAAAGCTCAGCAGCTTGACCAGCGGGCGCGTGGCCGTGGAGATCAGGTTCATGGGCGGCGCCACCAGCCGGGCCACCGTCTCCGGGTAGATCTGGCCGATGCGCTTGGGCACCAGCTCGCCGAACACGATGGTCAGCAGCGTGATGATGACCACCACCAGCGCCGTCGACGCGATCTGCGTCGCCTCGCCGTGCAGCCCGAAGGTGTGCGACAGCCAGTCGGACAGCGGCCCCGAGAACGCCGCATCGCCGACGATGCCGTTCAGCACGCCGATGCCGGTGATGCCGATCTGCACCGTCGACAGGAACTTGGTGGGGTTGTCGTGCAGGTCCATCGCGGCCTGCGCGCCGCTCTCCCCGCTCTCCACCATGACCTGCAGCCTGGCCTTGCGGCTGGCGGTCAAGGCCATCTCCGACATCGCGAACAGGCCGTTGAGAAGAATCAGGAAGAGAACGAGAGCGGTATCCATCGAATGCGTCGCCACGGGCAGGACCCGGAGGCAACGCGGGGCGAAAACGAAGGCCGGGAGACTAGCAGATGCCCGACGACCGGCCCAGGGTGACATCCCTTGCTCGCGGGAGCGGGAAGAATCGAGGCCATGAACTACCTGATCGGCGATGTCCAGGGCTGCTGCGATGCGCTGCAGCGGCTGCTGCGGCGCCTGGACTTCTCACCCTCCCGCGACCGGCTCTGGCTGCTGGGCGACCTCGTCAACCGCGGCCCGGCGTCGCTGGCCACGCTCAGGACCCTGCAGGGCCTGGGCGACGCCGCCACCTGCCTGCTGGGCAACCACGACCTGCACCTGCTGGCCGCCCACCACGGCGTGCGGCGGCCCCACCCCGGCGACACGCTGGACGACATCCTCGCCGCCCCCGACCGCGCCGAGCTGATGGACTGGCTGCGCCAGCAGCGCATGGCCGTCTTCGACGCCGGCTGGCTGATGGTGCACGCCGGCGTGCCGCCGCAGTGGAGCCGCGACGACACGCTGGCGCTGGCCGGCGAGGTCGAGGCCGTGCTGCGCAGCCCCGATCTGCCCGCCTTCCTGCACGCCATGTACGGCAACGAGCCCGCCCGCTGGCAGCCGGACCTGCGCGGCGACGACCGGCTGCGCTTCACCGTCAACGCGCTGACCCGGCTGCGCTTTTGCAGCGCCGACGGCACGCTGGACTTCAAGACCAAGGACGGCGCCGCCGCCGCGGCGCCGGGCTTCATGCCCTGGTTCGACGTGCCGGGCCGGTACACGGCCGGCGTGCCCATCGCATTCGGGCACTGGTCCACGCTGGGCCTGCTGGACCGCCCCGACCTGCTGGCGCTGGACACGGGCTGCGTCTGGGGCGGCCAGCTGACGGCCGCTCGCGTGGACGGCGCCAGGCGCGAGATCATCCAGGTCGCCTGCGAGCAGGCCCAGCGGCCGGGCTCATAGAATGCGCCGCTCCGGAGGCTTGGGGGAGTGGTTTAACCCAACGGTCTTGAAAACCGTCGGCCGGTCAAACGGCCCGTGAGTTCGAATCTCACAGCCTCCGCCAGACAGGTGCGCCCGCCGCTACATCCGGCCGGCCAGCGGATATGCTCCCCCTAACCCATTCACCGCGCCGACACCTTGACTGACCTGCACATCGCCGTCGTCGACGACGAGGTCGCCATCACCGAGCTGCTGGCCCGCTACCTGGCGGGCCACGGGTTTCGGACGACGCAGCTGCACTCCGGCCGCGCGCTGATGGAGACCATGGCCAGCGACCCGCCCCTGCTGGTGCTGCTGGACCTGGGCCTGCCCGGCGAGGACGGCTTCGCGATTGCCCGCCAGCTGCGCGAGCACTGGCGGTGCGGCCTGGTCATCATCACCGGCCGCGGCGACGCGGTCGACAAGGTCGTGGGCCTGGAGATAGGCGCCGACGACTACGTCACCAAGCCCTTCGACCTGCGCGAGCTGGTGGCCCGCATCAAGGCCGTGCTGCGCCGTATCGCCCCTGCGACGCCGCAGGAGGCGCCGCCGGAACGTGCCGCGGCCAGCCCGGCGCCCGCCGAGCCCGGCCGCGACTGCCTGGCCTTCGACGGCTGGCTGCTGGACCCGGCCGCGCGCCGGCTGACGGACCCGGACGGCCAGGAGGTCGTGCTGACCGCGGGCGAGTTCGACCTGCTGCAGACCTTCGCCGAACATGCCGGCCGAGTGCTGTCGCGCGACTTCCTGCTGTCGCAGACGCGCGGCCGCGAGGCCGGTCCCTTCGACCGCACCATCGACGTCCAGGTCGGGCGCCTGCGCAAGAAGCTGGAACCGCAGGCCGAGACACCGCAGCTGATCAAGTCGGTGCGCAGCGCGGGCTATCTGTTCACGCCGACCGTCACCAGCGCCGCGCGCGAGCCGCGGCCGGCGCCATGACGCCGCCGCTGCAGTCCCTGCCCGCCGGGCTGGACGACCGCACGGTCTTCCGCACGCTGTTCTCCGCCTATCCCGACGCGCTGCTGCTGGTGGATGCCGCCGGCCAGATCGTGCTGGCCAACCCGGCCGCGGCCAGCCTGCTGGGCTACACGGTGGACGAGCTGACCGGCACCAGCGTGGACGCGCTGGTGCCCGACAGCATCCGGCCGCGCCATGCGTCCTACCGCAACGCCTACGGCCAGGCGCCGCGCGCCCGGCCCATGGGCACGCAGATGGAGCTGGTGGCCAAGCGGCGCGACGGCTCGGAGGTCATGGTCGAGATCGCGCTGAGCCCGCTGCAGGACCACGGCCTGCCCTTCGTCGTGGCGGCCATCCGCGACATCGCCGGC